>JBKQUU010000116.1:0-61835 GCA_052325485.1 Acidimicrobiales bacterium
TGACCCGGGACCAGTTCATGGCCCGGCACAAGGCCAACCATGTTCAGGTCGTCTATGCTCCCGATGCCGGACAGGCCGACCGCGCCCTGGTCGCCAAGGCTGCCACCTTCGCCCAACTCGGCGTGGCCGTCCACCTCTGCGGCAACGTCAACCTCGATAGCCAAGGAGTGTGATTCAGGCGGAGAAGACTTCCTCGAAGACCGCCATCTCGCCAGCGAAGGGCTCTGAGCCCCGTGGCCAGTGGACGACCAAGTCAGTGACCCCAACTTCTTCATAACGCTCGACAGTTTCCCGGAAGGTCCGGCTCGAGGACAGGCCAGGGTCGAGCGCGAAGCCTGTCAGGACGAGCTTGCGCAGGGATGACAGGTCCCGTCCGATGTGGCGGCATTCGTGGTCGAGCCGGCGGATCTGAGCGCCGACAAGGCTGGCGCCCTCGGAGGGGCTAAGCGCGCCTGCTGTCGTGGGGCCCGTGGTGACCCAGAAGTCGCCGTAGCGAGCGGCTAGGCGCATGCCGGTCGCCCCGGCGGCGGCGATGGCCAGCGGGACCCGAGGCTGCTGCACGCACCCGGGGTAAGTACGGGCTTCGGCCACGGAGTAATAGCGGCCGCTCCAGGTGAGCTCGGGCTGGCGCAGCAATAGGTCGGTAAGTGTCACGAACTCCACGAAGCGCTCCGCCCGTTCACGGGTGGACCAGGCTGTCTGGCCTAGCGCGGTAGCGTCCCATCCCAGGCCGCCGGCACCTATCCCCGCGATCAGCCGGCCAGCGGATATGTCGTCGAGCGTGACGAGCTCCTTGGCGAAGGGCAGCGGGTGCCGGAAGTTGGGCGAGGCGACCAAGGTGCCGAGGCACAGCCGGCGGGTCGCCAGTGCCGCCGCAGTCAGCGTCGGGACGGCGGAATACCAGGCCTGGTCACGAAAGGACCGCCAAGTCAGGTGGTCATAGGTCCAGGCATGCTCGAAACTCAGTTCCTCAGCTTTTCGCCACCTCTCGGCGCTCTGCGCCCACGGGAGCTCAGGGAGGATGACGACACCGAAGCGCACCAGCCGACTTTAGGTTGGAGCGGACGTCTACCGCACCGCTCCTCGAGCCCTCCCCGGGGCAGGCCAGGGACTGGTGCCCTTCAGGGGTCTGGAGCGGTACGCCTTGCCCTAGAAGGCCCCCCGTCCCGTCAGGGGTGCCCAACCCGGTGGGCCCGTTCCAACGGGCCCGGCGTTGCACAGGTCTGTGCCACAGGTCCCGGCACTAACCGAGGTGATGTTGAAGAAGTCCCCCGGCGCGTCGTTGTAGGTGTAGTAGAGACCGGAAGCCGCTCCGCCGTTGTTGTTGGTGCCCAACCCACCAACCACGCCGTAGATGGCGGAGATGATCTGAGTGGACACGCTGGTGCCCCCGAAGACAGTCCATCCGCTCAGGCCGTAGCTGTCATAGACGGCCACCCCGGTATTGGGGTCGGCCACCGCCGAGACGTCAGCGACGGCGCGTTTAGAGCGCTCGCTCGTGATCTTGCCCGTCAAGTTCGTCAAGCTCTGCCAGCTCGGCTGGGCCTCATAGGCGGAGCAGCCACTGCCGGCGCCGGACCAGGCCGTTTCCGTCTCCCGCCCCCCCGAGGTGCTCAGGTCCAGCGTGGTCCCTCCTACGGCGATCATGTAGGGAGAGGCGGCCGGGTACTCCACGCCGTAGCCACTGTCCCCGGTGGCGGCGGCGATGGCAATGCCGGTGTGGTGGTAGTAGGTGTCCATGCTCGTCTCAGAACTCGGCTCGCCGCCGCCGTAGCTGTTCCCGATAGAGACGGGGCCAGCCGCCGTCGCCGTGCCCTCGGCCGCACCGAGGTGGGCGAAGGTGGCTGAGTTGGCCTCCACCAGCAAGATGTTGCAGTGGGGGCATATGGCCGAGACCATGTCCAGGTCGACCGAGATCTCCTCGGACCAGCCGACATCGGAAGAGGGCAGCCGGCCACGGCCGGTCTGGCTTTCTTGGGTGAACCTGACGCACCCGCTGGTTGTCGTGCCGGTGCAGACGGGCGGCAGGTCGAACTCGGCCCGGTAGGTGGAGAGGTTGGACAGGGCATCGGGGTCGTTGTAGGCGTCGACGATGGCCACCGTGTTGCCGGTCCCTGCTGTGCTAGTGGAAGAGGAAAGGTCGTAAGCCGACTGCAAGTCGACCGGGCTGTAACCCGAGGGAGGAGTGACCGCCGGGACTGTCGTCACCGGGCTTCGGGACGCTCCTGGGGCGCGGTTGGCCCAGACGTGCAAGCCCTGCCACGAAAAGGCGTTGTCCAGTTCGATGGCGTTGCACGCCACAGCCGGCCCGGGGGCCGCCGAGGGCCCGTTGCACGCCGCTGACCAGCCGGCCGGCCAAGACCAACCGCCGCCCGCTCTACCGTCCTGGGCGATGGGCGAAGCCGCCGCCCCCGTGGGCAGGACCAGCGAAGCCACCAGTCCCGAGACCCCGACCATCTTTACCACAGCCCGACGTCCCATCTCCGTACCTCCCGGGCCGCGGGCAGAGGCTTACGACCGGCGCCGAGGCGGCAACCTGGCAGGTCGCGAGACTTTTGTCTCGAAGGCGCTCCTCTGAAGAAATTGAAGGCGGACCTCAGTGGCACGTATCCTCGAAGGGGGCCCATTGTCAAGGACCACCCGACGTGGCCGCCCCGGTGCCATCCGCGATAGCGAAAAGGACGAACAAATTCCGTTTCACAGGGGCGCGAATTCCGCCGACACCCTGGTCTCACCATCGATCATCAGGCACATCCGACCGGGCCCTGTCAACATTGTTACGGTGCGGCCGTTCTCCAGCGGTCCATGGTGGGTGAGGGCGGCCGATGTGACTGGGCCTCCGGCGACTTCGGTCACGGCCGCCCATGCGGCCGCGTTGTTGACATGACCAACGATGTCGAGGTCGGCCTGACGTATTGGCCAAGGTCGCCCCGTCGCCGTGTTCAGCATCGGGGCGACCGGCACCCGCCCGGGCACCCGTCTACCGGCGGCCGCCTCGCCGTACACGTCGTGGAACTCTTGTCCTAGCCGCAGCGGCCGCCCCGACGAGTCGAGAGGCACCCATAGGGCCACGGTCTCGATCATCAGCAGGCCGCTGACCTCGAGGTCGGTGCGGCGTTCGGCCCACGCCGGGCCGGTACCTCCGCACCAGGTCGTGAGGTCAACGTCGTCGCCCAGCGAGGGCCAGTGCCCACCATCGGCCACTCGCACCGTGGTGCGGCGCACCACCCAGATGTCGTCTGGGCTCAGGCCGGCGTCGGCCCAGTCGTCGGTGGCGACGTCCTGCAGGTAGCGGGCCAACCCGTCGAGGCGCAAAGCGCCCTCCAGGCCGGCATCGCTGACCCGGACGCGGCGTCGGTGAACGTACCGCCGCCCCCGGTCCGGACGGGGGACGAAGGTAGCTACCAACGAGCGCTCAACCGGCTGGGAGCTTCCCTCGGAGCTGTGCTCCATGGCGGCTCTACGGTTTTTGCGGCAAAGTTACGCCGAGATCTTCGATGGCGACGGGGTTGCCGGTGCCTATCGACCGGTTGGCCGCCGCGCCGAGCAGGACCGACGCCGCACCATCCAGGTGAGAGGCGCGCCAACCCCAGGGATCGGCTGGGGGCTCGGCGCCGAACAGTTGCTCCAGCATGTAAGCATCTCCGCCGTGGGGGCCCTTGCCCGCCGGGATGTCGACCCGCACCGGGCCGCCGAACATGGGGAAGAGGAGGATCTCACGTTGTGGGCTGGCACCGGGGCTGTAGGGTGCCTCCGTACCGGTGGGGGTCTCCTCTATGACGTGGGCACCGTGGCGCTCGTAGAGCTCGACCCTGCCCTGGTCGCCGGTGATGGCCACCCTGAGGCCCTCCCATGGGGAGTACGCGACCAAGGCATAGCTCAGCAGCGCCCCGCCCCGGTAGCGGGCGCTCACCACCATCGTGTCCTCGATGGAGATGTCGTCACCGAACACGTTGCGGTCTCGAACGTACCCTGTCTCCTCTTCCGCGTCGCGGTAGAGGCCGCGCAGCATCTCGCTACGGTCGAGGTCAAGGGCGAAGGGGTCACCCTCGATGTTGCCCGTGCACCTGCTGTTGGCATAGCTCTGGCCCCGGCCCGCCGCCGCCTTGCGCCCGTAGAACGCCAGCGAGCCCAAGGCGTACACCGTCTCGGGCCAGGAGCCGGCCCACCAGTTGACCAGGTCGAAGTGATGGCTGGCCTTGTGCACGAGCAGGCCGCCCGACATGGGCTTCTCCCGGTGCCAGCGCCGGAAGTAGTCAGCCCCGTGGCTGGTGTCGAGCATCCAGGAGAAGTCCACCAGGCGGGGTACCCCGATGGCCCCCTCAGCGATCAGCTGGCGCAGACGGGTGAAACCGGGCGCATAACGGTAATTGAAAGTCACCGTGAGGCGGCGGTGCGTCTGTTCCACCGCCGAAAGCACGGCACCGACTTTTTCGGCGTCGATAGTCATCGGTTTTTCCGTTATGACATCACAGCCGTGCTCCATCGCGGCGACGATGTACACGTGGTGGAAAGCGTCCACGGTCGTCACGATCACCACGTCCGGGCGACGTTGTTCAAGCATGGCGGCAAAATTAGCGGCTGGGAAACTCGGTACCTCGTCGCGGTCGTACAGCGCCGTTAGGCGCTTATTGTGATAGGCCATGCGGACCAAGCTTGTATCGCAAAGGGCGACGAGCTCACAATGGGCGGCGTATTGCCCACAGATGGCATCGATGTACATGGTTGCCCGGCTACCGGTGCCGACTATGGCATAACGGGTCGAGCCCAGGCGCGGGGTAGGCATTTGTCCCCACCCTACGCCAGTACCCGGTGCCCGTCCATGGTTGGCTGCGAACGGGTGCCCTCGTCTACGGTCGAGATTGTTTAGCGGGCATCGCTGGAGAAGAGAGGCAGACATTACCGACCTGCGCACGCGCGAGGACCTGCGACGCAACAACCTGGCTGCCATGGTCCGTCACTTGCACCTAAGCGGGCCGCTCACCCGGTCCGAGCTGGCTGCCCGGACGGGGCTCAACCGCAGCACCGTAGGCGCTCTCGTCGGCGAGCTGGCGTCGGTCGGCCTGGCCTGCGAAAGTGCGCCCCCATCGCATGGCGGCACCGGCCGTCCCTCCCTGTTGGTCAGCCTGGCCGCCGACCGCGTTTGGGTGCTGGCTGTCGAGATCGGCCCTGATGTTGTGGCCGTGGCGCGGGTGGGCCTAGGCGGGGCGGTCCATGGGCGCCTCGCTCAGCGCCGTGACTGGGACGCGGGCCTGACCCCGGCCTCGGCCGTGGCTACCATCGGCCGTCTGGCCCGGAAGCTCATGGGCCGGGCGCCGCTCGGGTCGCAGCTGGTGGGGGCGGCAGTGGCGGTGCCCGGGATCGTACGGCGCAGTGACGGTTTCGTACACCTGGCGCCCAACCTCCTCTGGCACGATGTACCCCTCGCCTCCCTGCTGTCGAGCAGGCTACCCGGGCCCCCGGACGTCCTGGTCGCCAACGAGGCTGATCTCGGGGCGCTGGCCGAATGCGCCCGAGGGGCCGCCGTCGGCTCCAGGCACGCGATCTACGTTTCGGGCAACGCCGGTGTGGGAGGGGGGATCGTCGTCGAGGGGTCACTGCTCGCCGGCCGGTCCGGGTACGCCGGCGAGGTCGGCCACATGAAGGTCAACCCGGACGGGCATCGTTGCCGGTGCGGCGGGCGCGGCTGCTGGGAAAGCGAGATCGGGGCGGCCGCGGTGCTGCGGAGGGCCAACCGGCGGGCGACTGACGTACAGGCCGCTGTCGCCGGGGTGCTCTCCGACGCCCGGTCGGGGGACCCGGCGGCGTTGCACGCGCTGCGAGAGACCGGTCGGTGGATCGGCCGAGGCGCGGCCAACCTCATCAACGTGTTCAACCCAGACGTCCTGGTTTTCGGAGGCGCGCTGCGGGACGTGTTCCTGGCCGCCGAGCCCGTTGTGAGACGCGAGCTCCGGCGCCAGGTCCTCCCGCAAGCAGGCGCCGAGGCTCACGTCGTCGCTGCCGGGCTAGGGGCCGGGTCAGTGCTCCTGGGCGCGGCTGAACTGGCCTTCTCAGAGTTCCTCGTCAGCCCGAGGGCGGCCGTGGCCTAGGTACCCGGGCCACGGCCACTGCCTCAGCGCACTCCGAAAATGTGGTCCAGGGCTAGCTGGTCCAGACGCTCGATGTTGGTCGGGCGGTTGCCGGCTGCCTCGGCGTCGAAGTCCTCATAGGCACTGCGGTCGCTGAGAAGGTCGGCGAGGGTCTCACCGGGCGCCAACGTCGGCCGGGACAGGTCGGGAACGCCGGCCGCGGCCATAGCTTCTTTTACCTCCGGGTCGGCACGCCACGCCCTGGCTTTGGCCTGGAGCACCAGGTAAGTCCGCATGCAAGCGGCCGCCGACACCCACACCCCGTCGGGGCCCTCGGCGCGCAGGGGTTTGAAATCGAAATGCTTGGGGCCGTCGTACCCGGCGGACTCGAGCAGGTCGACAAGGAAGAAGGCGCTCTTCACGTCGGCGGCGCCGAAGCGTAGGTCCTGGTCGTACTTGAGGCCGTGCTGGCCGTTTAGGTCGATGTGGAACAGTTTCTTGGACCACAATGCCTGGGCGTAGCCATGCATGACGTTGAGCCCCGCCATGGTCTCGTGGCCGACCTCGGGGTTCAGGCCCACCATGTCGGGGTGCTCGAGCTCGTTGATGAAGGCCAGGGCGTGCCCGATCGTCGGCAGCAGGATGTCGCCGCGAGGCTCATTGGGCTTGGGCTCTATGGCAAAGCGCATCGAATAACCACGATCGAGCACGTAGGCGCACAGCGTGTCGATAGCCTCTTTCATGCGGTCGAGGGCGGCACGCACGTCCTTGGCGGCGTCGGACTCCGCCCCTTCCCGGCCCCCCCAGGCGACGTAAGTCTCCGCCCCGAGCTCGGCCGCCAGGTCGATGTTGCGCAACGTCTTGCGCAGCGAATAGCGCCGTACGCTGCGGTCGTTGGCGGTGAAGGCCCCTTCTTTGAACAACGGGTGAGTGAACAGGTTGGTCGTCATCATCTCAACGACCATGCCCGTATCGTCCAGGGCCGCCCTGAAGCGCTTGATGGCCCCTTCCCGGGCGCTGTCGTCGGACCCGAAGGCGATGAGGTCGTCGTCGTGGAACGTCACCCCCCACACTCCGAGCTCGGCCAGGCGGTGCACGCTGTAAACGGGGTCGAGGGGCGCCCGGGTGGCGTCGCCGAACGGGTCCCGACCCTGCCAACCGACCGTCCACAACCCGAAACTGAAGTGGTCCTCTCGTTTAGGTACAAAGCGATCGTCCACCGGTACCTCCTGTTTGTCGATGACGGCAACAAACCTACACTCCCGACTTTTCCTGGGCAAACGGCACGGGTGCGGACGGTCGGTGCCGCCGTGCCCCTGGGGCTGACCCCGCCGGCGCGGCCCTTTGTCCCGCCCCACCTGTTGGTTCCGTCGTTGAACAGGGTAAACTTGGAGCTATGGACCTCGGTCATGGCGCCGCGGCCTTGCCGCTCGGACCTGAGGCCACCCCCCACGATCACGTGGTCCTTTTCTATAGTGACGACGCTGAACTGGTAGCCAAGGTGGGCCGGGACCTCGGTGAGGCGGTCGGTGCCGGCGAGGTCGTCGTCGCCCTGGCCACCGAGGCACACCTACGGGCCATTGCGGTCGAGATGGGGCGCGCCGGGATAAACGTTGAAAAGGCCCGGGACGACGGCTCCTTTAGCGGCTACGACGCCTCCGCGACGATGGCGCAGTTGATCTTCGACGGCTCCCCTGACCGCGAGAGCTTTGAACGCGTTGTGGGCGGCATGCTCCGGCCCGGGGCCCAGAGCGGCCGTCCCGTGCGCGTGTACGGGGAGATGGTCGCATTGCTCTGGGACGCGGGACAGGTCGGCGGCGCCATCGAGCTGGAGGATCTCTGGAACGAACTGGGCCGGGACCTCGACTTCTCGCTCCTGTGCGCCTACCCTTTGGCTTCGCTGGCCGACCCCAGCCTGGCCACGTCGGTGGAGAAGGTCTGTAAGGCGCACTCTGAGGTCGTCGGCACCGGACTCGTCCCGCCCGGCCGCGTCCAGCCCGAGCCCACGCGCCTCTTCGAGGACGCGTCGCCCGCCGTGCGTGAGGCCCGGCGCTTTGTGGTCGAGACCCTCCTGACGTGGGGCTGCGTCGACCTCGCTGACGATGCCGCCCTCGTGGTCACCGAACTGGCGACCAACGCCCTCCTACACGCCCGGTCGGGTTTCACGGTCACGATCACCGCTCTCCAACCGGGGGTACGCATCTCGGTCCGCGACAAGAGCGGGCTGCTCCCGGCCCGCCGGCAAGCCGCTCAGACGGCGCCGTCCGGACGCGGCCTTAGCCTGGTGGAGAGCATCGCCAGCGACTGGGGAGCGCGGCCGTTGCCAGATGGCAAGGTGATCTGGGCGGACCTGCGGCCAGCCGGTTAGGGCGCCCGGGCCCGAAGACCTCAGCCCCGTCGCCGCCCGCCACCGGCGAGCTCGTACCTGGATGGCCGGTCCCTGAGAATTACGCTACCGCTTGTGGCGACTCTGAGCGAGATAGCGAGGCGCGCCGGTGTCTCGGTGTCCGTAGTGTCACGGGTGCTCACCGGCGACCCGACCCTGCGCACACGCGACGAGACGCGTCAGCGTGTCCTGAAAGTCGCCAAGGACCTCAACTACACCGCCAATTACGCCGGGCGCGCCCTCCGCCTCGCCCGATCGAAGGCGCTCGGCCTCATCACGCCTGGGGTCAGCAGCCCTCTTTTCGATGATCTCTTGTCGGGGGCGACGGACGCGGCCGAGGAAGAGGACTACACCCTTCTGATCGGGCGCTCAGACCGGATCACCCAGGGTAGCGACACACTGCGCCGCCTGGCCGGCGAAGGCCGGGTCGACGGTTTCGTCCTGCAACGCTCCGACGACGTAAGCGACCAGGCACTGGAGAGCCTGGTCGCCAACGACGCCCGCTTCGTCCTGGTGACGTCACGGACCCCGGGGCGACGGGGCTCGGTCATCCTCGACGATGTGGCCGGCGCCCGGTTGGCCACGGAGCACCTGATCGCCCTCGGGCATACCCGGATCGCTCTGGTGGGGGGCATACCCTCGAGCGACCTGAGCCGCCGGCGGGAACAGGGTTACGCTTTGGCCCTGCACGAGGCGGGGCTGCGTCGCCGTGAGAACCTCGTCCGGCGCCTGGGGCACTCCCCGCAAATGGCGGCGGAGGCCATCGAGAGCCTCGCTGCCGGCGTCCCCCGGCCCACCGCCGTCGTGGTGTCCAACGTGAACGGCGCCATCGGCGCCCTCACCGCGCTGCGCCGTCTTGGCATCGACGTGCCCGAGGACATGTCCGTGGTGGCTTACCACGACGAGTGGGTGGCTGACCACACGTGGCCTCCCCTGACCACCGTGAAGATGCCCTACTACGAGGTCGGTGCACAGGCCGTCCGCTCCCTGGTCGCCCAGTTGAGAGGGAGCCCCGCGGAGGACATCGTCGTCGACCACCCTCCGCCTCGGCTTGTCCCGCGCTCTTCGACGGGCCCTCCTCCGGGACCCCGGAGCCGCTGAAAAAACGATTGCTCAAACGCGTCCGCGTGCTAAAGTGGTTCGAAGACGCTAGGGCGACGTTCTCCTGCGCACCCGGTCAGGGGACCTGCAGGCCAGTTCTTCCTCGTCGTTGCGTCTCCGACCGAGGAGAGTTGGACCGCTGGAAAACGAAGTTCGCAAAGCTCGCTGCCTGGAGGAGGCCCCAGGTGCCTCGGAGCCCGCGGTCCGCCGACGTGATCGACGCCCCGCCCTCGGCCGTTGGCGCCCCGCCCATCATGTGGCGGACGGGGCGGCCGTGCCCCCGGCCCGCCCTCAGGCCACTATCGCGATGGAGGACAAGGCCCGCTCCCCGTGGCTGATCTTCGCCATCGTGTCCATCGCGCTGTTCATGTCCTCCCTCGACGGCACCATCGTCGCCACCGGGTTGCCGACTCTACGCCACGCGTTGCACACCGAGATCAACTGGGCGAGCTGGACCATGACGGGTTACCAGCTCGGCCTGGTGGTGGCCATGCCCATCGCCGGGCGGGTGTCGGACAACTTCGGCCGCAAGCGGGTGTTCGTCGGTGCCGCCGTCTTGTTCACGACCAGCTCGTTGCTCTGCGGCCTGGCGGCCAACATCGGCATGCTCATCGCGCTGCGGTTCCTCCAGGCTGCCGGGGGCGCGGCTTTCCTGCCCTCTGCCAGCGGCATCGTCATGGACGTGTTCGGCCAGCACCGCAACCGCGCCCTCGGCATGTTCTCGAGCATCTTCCCGCTGGGGGCATTGGTCGGCCCGGTCGTCGGCGGCATCATCTTGACCACTTGGTCCTGGCGCGGCGTGTTCCTGGTAAATGTGCCGATCGGCGTGACTTTCACCTTGCTGGCCTGGCGCTTCCTGCCCTCGTCCTCCCGGCGCGGCGGCCGTCCTGACGTGGCCGGGGCGCTGCTCATGGGTGGTGGTGTGGTGGGGCTGATGCTGGCGATCACCGACATCGGCAACCGGACGGTCGATGTGACGTCGCCCGCCTGTACCGTCCCCTTGGCTTTCGCCGTCGTCTGCGGTTGGGCCTTCCTTCGTCGGTGCTCCCGGGTGGCCGACCCCCTGATCCCCCCCCACCTGCTCCGGGGCCGGGTGTTCCAGGCCACCAACGCCATCAACCTGGTCTGGGGGGCCTGTGCCATCGGGTTCGGGTCCCTCGTACCACTGTTCGCCGAGGACCGCTTCGGCTTCACGCCCCTGGCCGCGGGCACGCTCCTCACCGCCAGAGCCGTCGGGGAGATCGTCCTGGCCGTCTCCGCCTCGATTTTGATACACCGCACCGGGTACCGGCTGCCGATAATCGTCGGCATGGCGTTCATCGCCGGTGGCCTGGCCATGATCGCCACCCGTCCCGAGGTGCTCTCGCCTTACGCCTGGCTGGCCGTGGGGGCCACCCTTTCCGGGCTAGGCACGGGTATGTCGGCGCCGGCCGCCAACAACGCCTCCATCGAACTGGCGCCTGACGACGTCGGCGCCATTACCGGCCTGCGGGGTGCCGCCCGGCAAGGAGGTGCCATCTTGGGCATAACGCTGGCCACTTCGATCGCCGCCCACACCGGCCACGAGGTACAAACGTTGACGCAGGCGTTCTTCATCCTGTCCGCCCTGCTGGTATGCATGGTCCCCCTGGTTTTCCTGGTGCCGGACGGGAGGCGCAGGCGTAGCGGTAGCGAGCGCCTGGCACCTCGCCCCGCCCCCGCCTGAGCACCGGTCACGGCGCCATCAGGAGGCGTAGAAGGCGGCCCCTCCTGCCGTGTTCAACCCACCCCGGCCAGGGCCAGCCCGGAGGCGACCGTGAAAGTCAGTTCCGGCGCCGGCTTAGGTTTGCCGATGAAGTAGCCCTGCGCCAGGTCGCAGCCCAGTTGGGACACCAACTGCAGGGTGGCGACATCTTCGATGCCCTCGGCCACGACCCGCAGGCCCAAGGCGTGCCCGAGCTCGACGGTCGACCGGGCCAACTGCCGCTCGCGGGCCCGTCCGTCGGCGGCGAGGTCGCTGATGAAGAGCCGGTCCAACTTGAGCTCACGCACGGCTAGGGCGCTCAGGTGCGCCAGCGATGTAACGCCGGCCCCGAAGTCGTCTATGGACACGTCGACACCGAGGGCGAGCAGTTCGTCGATCACGGTCTTAGACCGTTCGAAATCCGATGCGACGGTTGTTTCGGTTATCTCCAGCACCAGAGCGGCCGGGGGCAGGCCGTGGCGGGCCAGCCCGCCGCCGACCAGATCTACTAGACCCTCGCTAAGCAGGTTGGTGGCGGAGATGTTCACGGCTACGGTGAGGTCGCGCCCCGACGACCGCCATTCCGCACATTGGCGGAGAGCCTCGTCCAGCACCCACCCGGTAAGCCGGCCCATCAGGCCCGCCTCTTCCGCCAGAGGGATGAACTTGAGCGGCGGGACCAGGCCATGCTTGGGGTGTGCCCACCTCACGAGCGCTTCGACAGCGCGGATCCGTCCATTGCGAAGGTCGAGCTGAGGTTGATAATGCAGCACGAACTGGTCCTCGTCCAGCGCCTCGCGCAGGTCCGCCAGGAGCTGCCATTGGTGCCCGTCGTTGTCGAGGACGAGGTCGTAGAACGCGAAACAGGTCCCGGCCAGCTTGGCCCGGTACATGGCCACGTCCGCGCACCAGAAAAGCTCCGCGCTCCGCGTGGCGTCGCTCGGGGCCAGGGCGATGCCGATGCTGGCGCCGACCGTTACGTGGAGGGCACCGATCTCGAACGGCTCGTCCAAGCAATCGAGCAACTTCTGTGCCACCACGGCGGCCTGTGCCGCGTCCGTGTCCATGAGGATCACGGCGAACTCGTCGCCGCCGAGCCGCACCGGGGTGTCCACCGGTCGTAACGATGCCCTGAAACGGGCGCCCAGGACCTTGAGCAGCATGTCACCAGCGGGGTGGCCGAACGAGTCGTTGACTTCCTTGAAGTGGTTGAGGTCCATGAACAAGAAGGCCAGCCGACGATGCTCGCCCGGGGCTGTCGAGGCCTCCTTCTCGGCGAAGAAGTCGTCCATGACCTGGAACAAAAGGCGACGGTTCCCCAACCCCGTCAGCTCGTCCGTGATCGCTTGTCGGCGGCGTTGTTCGGTGACCACCTGCAGCTCCAACAGCGTCAGCGCCAACCGCACGCCGACGACCACCAACGTAGCCGTGGCCAACCCGATGGCGGCCGCCCCGGGGTGGCGCATGGTCCCGATGAAAAGGATCAAGAGGGCGGCGGTCGAAGCCAGCCCGGGCAAAAGGAAGCCGGCTCGGTGCGGCTGGTTGCCCGCTGATGGGATGGGCGGGCGGGCCCAGACGGACATGGACATGAGCAGTATGGCCGCCGGCCAGGCCACCGCGTTCAGCACGGCGCTCAGCCTGGCGGGCCCGAAACTCGACCCGAGCAGGTTGAAGGTGTCTCCCAAGACGTTCAGGCCCATTCCCGTGGCGATCAGCGCCCACGGGCCTCTCCGGCCCTTGGGCAGGAGGTTGGTGCCGCCGGCAATGAGCGCCAGTAGCAGCAGGTCGCCGACGGGGTAGGCGAGGTTCGTGGCCAACGTCAGCTTGCTGCCGCCGGCGGTCAAAAGGGCCCCGTGGAACGCATAGGTGGCGCAAACCGACGCCGCTCCCATGCCCGCGACCAGGCCGTCGAGCCAGCTCGACCGGGTGAGGCCGCGGGCTTCCGCTCTGAGGAAGACCACGATGGCGATGTACGCGAGCGGGTAAAAGCCGAGGTAGAACAAGTCGGCGACCGAGGGCACGGCAGGCGTCTGGCCGTGGAACGATTCGACCGTCGTGGCTACGTCGCCGATCGTCCAGGAAAGCAGCGAGGCCCCTAGGGCAAGAGCCACGGCCTGGCTGTCCCGGTTCTTTGGGCCGGTAAAGGCCCTGGCCAGGCACAGCGAACTGGCGACGACCTCGCCGCCGTCGACCGCCCAACCGTCGATAGCTACCGAGAAGCTCTGGTCGCGGCGCACGAGCAGCCAGACCAGGTAGGCGATGACCAGGCCGCCGAGGACGGCATAGCCGGCCCATAACCGCAGCCCGGGACCACGGCGGGGCCGGACCAGGCCCACCCCGGAGCGGCCCACAAGGTCCATTGACAAGGTCTCGACCTCGCCGCCTCCGCACTTAAGGGATGCCAAACCGATGTGGCATATTTCGTGAAGTGCAAGCATTGGGGGACCCTAAGGAGGTGGCCCGTGCCCGCCTGGTCGTGCCCGAAGTGCCAGCGCCGGTTCGCCCGTCCCCGTCAATCGCACGAATGCGCTCCGGCCATGTCCCTGGAGGAGTACTTCGCCACGGGGCCTCCCCACGAGAAGCCGGTTTTCGAGGCGGTCATGGCGCACATGAGCGCCGTCGGGCCGGTGCACGTCGAGCCGGTCTCGGTGGGTATTTTCCTAAAGCGGGCGCGCACCTTCGCCGAGCTGCGGCCTATGAGGAAATGGGTCGCCTTGGCGTTCTCCCTGCCCCGGCCGGCCCGGCACGAGGCGATCAGGCGCAAGATAACCCATTACAACGGCCGCTATTTTCACGTGGCCAACGTGGCCGGGCCGGCCGACCTCGACCAGGACCTCTTGGCCATGCTGACCGAGGCCTACTTCAGTTCTCCCGGGTAAACGGTTGCGAGCCCCCCCGGCCCTATGGGAACCTGGCAGGGCATGGGCCACGTCGTTCCGGCCATAGACGCCAAATTGGCGGAGTTCTTGATCTCCCAACCCATGTTCTTCGTTGCTACGGCACCGCGGGACGGTGGGCACGTCAACTGCAGCCCGAAGGGCAACGACGGGGATTTTCAGGTCCTGGACGACATGCGTGTGGCCTACCAGGACATGACGGGCAGCGGCATCGAGACCGTTGCCCACCTCCGCGAAAATGGCCGGATCGTCATTATGTTCTGCGCGTTCTCCGGCCCTCCTCGCATCGTCCGCCTGCACGGGCGAGGCCAGGCGGTGGTGCCGGGGGACCAGCGTTACCCCGCCCTGGAAGGGTGGTTCCGCCCATCTCTCGGCCGGCGGTCGTTCATCGTGGTGGACGTCGAGAGGGTTTCGACGTCGTGCGGGTTCGGCGTGCCCCTCATGAGCTTCGAACACCACAGGGACAGCATGGCTCGCTGGGCGGAGGCCAAGGGCGCCGACGGTTTGGCGGCCTACCGGGAAGACAAGAACGCCATCAGTATTGACGGCTTGTCGGGCCTTGACGGCCTGGAGGCGGTCACACCCACCTCCTAGCCTTGGTCCGGTGCTTTGCCTCCACCGGTCGGCCCGGGCCGACTACCTGGTCGACGCTTTGGGCGACGTGTTGCTCGAGCCGTTGGACGACCCTCTGGCCAGAGAGGTAGTGGCCGTCCCGACGCGAGGTGTGGAGCGTTGGGTCACACAACGGCTTTCGCAACGTTTGGGCGCCCGTCCCGGCAGCACGGACGGGGTATGCGCCAACATCGACTTCCCCTTTCCGACCACGCTGTTGTGGATGGCCACCGCGGCTGCCTGTGGGCTGGCCGGTGGTGCGCCCGAGGACGACCCATGGGCTCCTGAGCGGGCCGTGTGGCCGTTGCTGCAACTGGTGGACGAGCACCTGGACGACGGCTTCCTCGGCCCCCTGGCGGACCACCTACGAGCTTCCTGCGCCCCTTCACCGACAGGCCGGCCGCGACGGTTCGCCACCGTGCGCCACATCGCCGATCTTTACGACCAGTACGCCGTCCATCGGCCCCGGATGGTGAGGGAGTGGCTGGAGAACGCGGGCGCGGAGAGCGTGCCCGAGCCGGGCCCAGACCAGGCGTGGCAGGCGGAGCTGTGGCGACGGCTCCGAAGCCGGCTCGCCGCGCCGAGCCCGGCCGAGCGCTTCGAAATGGCTGCCGACCTGCTCGGGCCCGGGGCTCAGCCGCTAGCCCTTCCCTCGCGCATCTCGGTGTTCGGCTTGACCCGTTTACCCGCCAGCCACTTGAAGGTGCTCAAAGCGATGGCGGCCCACCGTGACGTTCACCTCTTCTTGCTCCACCCGTCCGGTGCCCTGTGGGACAAGGTCGCGGCCGCCGTTCCTCACCCTCCGGCTGGGATGGCCCGAGCGGAGGACCCCACGGCCACATTGGCGGGGCACCCCCTGCTGCGCTCCTGGGGACGCGATGCCCGCGAGATGCAGCTGGTGCTGGCGTCAGAAGGGGTGACGGGCGGTGAGCACAGGCCGGTAGCCGGGCCCCGGCCCGGCTTGCTCGGGCGCATCCAGGCGGACATCCGGGCGGACCGGGCGCCCGCCGGGCCGCCGGCTCCGGGGGACCAAGACTGCCGCCCCCTTTTGGCCGGGGACGACGACAGCTTGCGCGTCCATTCCTGCCACGGGCGGGCCCGCCAGGTGGAGGTCGCCCGCGAGGCCGTGCTCCACCTGCTGGCGGCCGACCCGACGCTCGAACCCCGCGACGTGATCATGATGTGCCCCGACATCGAGCTGTTCGCCCCCCTGGTGAAGGCCACTTTTGGGTCGGCCGCGCTCGCTGGGGCGCCCGAGTTGAGGGCTCGCTTGGCTGACCGTTCGTTGCGCCAGACCAACCCCTTGTTGGCCGTGGCCGCCCACCTCCTCGAGCTGGCCAGCAGCCGGGTGACGGCGGCCCAGGTCATCGACTTCGTGTCCCGGGAGCCGGTGCGCGCCTGTTTTGGCCTTGACGACAACGCTCTCTCGCAGATCGAGCGCTGGTTGGCGGGCACCGGCGTGCGTTGGGGACTGGACGGCGCCCACCGCTCCGCCTGGGGACTTGAAGGCCTCGAAGTCGGCACCTGGCAGGCGGGCCTGGACCGCTTGCTGCTCGGAGTGGCCATGGCCGACCACGGCGACCTGTTCGGCGGCGTCCTTCCCTATGGCGACCTGTCCGTTGGTGAGGTCGAACTGGCAGGCCGGTTGGCCGAGCTGGTCGATCGTTTGCGGACAGCCCTCGACGAGCTGGCCGGGCCGCACAGCCCGCAAAGCTGGTCCCGGGCCCTGTTGTCGGCCACAGGCAGCCTGACCTCGACCTCTGCGCCAAACGCCTGGCAGTTGGAGGAGTTACGGGGGGCTCTGGAGCGACTGGGCGATGAGCCCACCGAGGCGGGGCGACGGGGTGCCGATGAGGTGTTGCTGGACCTGCCCGAGGCTCGCGCCCTGCTGGCCGACCGGCTCCGGGGCCGGCCCACGCGGGCCAACTTTCGCACCGGGGACATGACTATTTGCACCCTGCTGCCAATGCGGTCGGTACCCCACCGGGTGGTGTGCCTGCTCGGCCTGGACGATGGCCTTTTCCCCCGGGCTGCGGGCCAGGACGGTGACGACCTGTTGCTGGCCCGGCCGGAAGTCGGCGACCGGGATCTCCCCGGTGAGGACCGCCAGCTCCTCCTGGACGCTCTGCTGGCGGCGACGGAGCACCTGGTGATCACCTTCGAAGGGCGAGACCAGCACCTCAACCAGCCTCGACCTCCGTGCGTGCCCGTCGCCGAACTGCTGGAGGTCGTCGACCGCACCGCTCGCTCCGCCGACGGCGGGCCGGGGCGCACCGAGGTCGTGGTCGAGCACCCTTTGCAGCCGTTCGACCCTCGCAACTTCCGCGCCGGTGCCTTGTCTTCGCCGGGGCCATGGCGCTTTGATGCCACTCACCTGGCCGGGGCCCAGGCCCTGGCGGGACCGCGCCGGTCCCCGTCCGCCTTCCTACCTGGGCGGCTCCCGCCCCTTGGGCGGGCCAGCGTGCCGCTCACTGCGCTCACCCGGTTCCTGGAGCACCCGGTGCGAGCGTTCCTCCGGGAACGGCTCGGCCTCTATGCCGGCGAGGTACCCGAGATCTCCGTGTCGCTCCGCGTCGAAATGAGCCCGCTGGAGCGGTGGGGCCTGGGCGAACGCCTACTGGTGGAGCGCCTTTCCGGCACCCCCTGGGACCGGGCGGTGGAGGCGGAACGAGGCCGGGGCCTGTTGCCTCCCGGCCCTTTGGGCGAAGCCGCCCTCGATGAAGTGGCGGGTGTCGTGACCGCCCTGGTGGGAGAGGTGGACAACATCTCGGGCGGGCACGCGCCGCCGACGGCGATCGAGGTGAACATCGTTTTGCCCGACGGCCGGGCTGTCGTCGGCACCGTCCCCGGAGTTCGCAACGGCGCCATCGTCCGCTGCACGTTCTCCAAACTGGCGCCCAAGCACCGCCTGCGGGCCTGGGCCCAGTTCGTCGCTCTCAGCGCCGCCCACCCACAATTGGCACCCTCGGCCGTGACGATCGGTCAGGCCGAAAGCAGCAGTGCTGCCCGTCCTCGGCTGAGCGTGAGCACGTTCAACCCTCTGGCCGGGGACGGGCCCCCACGGGGCCCGACCGCCCTGGAGGCGCTCGCCGTGCTGGTGGACCTGTACGAGCGGGGCATGCGGGAACCACTGCCCCTTTACTGCGCCACCTCGGCGGCGTGGGCGGCGGCGGCCAGACGGGGCGACGACCCCCGTCGCGAGGCCCGGGCCAGGTGGTCCTCGGCCTTTGACGAGGTCCAGGGAGAGTGCGCCGACCCCGAGCACGAGCTCGTCCTGGGTGCTGGCGCCTCGTTTGACCGGTTGCTGGGCCTTGTCCCCGACGACGACGAGGCCGGCCCTGGGTGGGCATCCTCGGAGCAGGCGAGGGTCGGGCGCCTGGCCCAACGTCTGTGGCAGCCCGTCCTCGACCACGAGCAGTTGACCGTCTCGTGATGGACCTGGCCTGATGGGAACGGTCCCCGGCGCCCGCCATTTCGACATTTGTGGTCCTCTGCCCGAGGCCGGGGTGACCGTCCTCGAAGCCAGCGCCGGCACTGGCAAGACGTTCACCATTGCCGAGCTCGTCGCTCGGACCGTAGCCGAGGGGCTCGCTCCTCTTTCGCAGATCCTGGTGGTGACGTTCACACGGATGGCCACCGGGACCCTGAGGGACCGCGTGCGGGCCAGGCTCGTATCGGCCGAAGCCGGGTTGGGCCTGATGCTGGGCACAGGAGAGCTGGGCACGGGGGAGCTGGGCACAGGGGAGCTGGGCACAGGGGAAAGGCTCCCCGCCGGTGACGGGGTTCTGGCGCGGCTGGGCGCTGACGGGCCGGGCCTGGCCGCCGAGCGTCGGGCCCGCCTGGGCGATGCCCTGGCCAACTTCGACAGCGCCACCATCGTCACTACGCATGGCTTCTGTCACATGATGCTCAACGCCCTGGGCGTCTGGGGCGACGTGGCCCCGGGAGCCGTGCTCCTGGAGGATCCCGAGGACTTGGTGGAGGAGGTGGTAGATGACCTGCTGGCCCGCCATGCCTTGCTCCGCGGCACTGTCCCGGTGCGGCGCCGGGACGCTCTGCGGGCCGGCCTGGAGGTGGTCCGCAACCCTGGGGTCCCCCTGGGACCGGCCGCAGACAGGCGGGACATGACGCCGTCGGGCTGGCGCCGGCGGTTGGCCGAGGGCGTACGTCTTGAGGTCGGGCGCCGCTTGCTCGATGCCAACCTCCTGACCTACGACGACCTGCTCGTGCGGCTGGCCGATGCCCTCCGGCATGCCCGCCGCGGGCCGGCCGCCTGTGCCCGCCTGCGCCAGCGCTACCGGGTCGTGCTCGTCGACGAGTTCCAGGACACCGACCCCGTGCAGTGGCAAGTGGTAAGGGAGGCTTTTGCCGGTGGCCCGGGCGGCGCCACCGGCACGAGGCTTGTGCTCGTAGGTGACCCCAAGCAAGCGGTCTACGCCTTTCGCGGCGCCGATGTCCACGCCTACCTCGATGCTGTGCGCGTCGCCGGTCCTCGGCACCATTTCACCCTGGAGGAAAACTGGCGGTCTGACGCCGACCTACTGGCGGCTTACGACGCCCTCTTCGACCCTTTGCACCTGGGGCATCCCGAGATCATCTACCGGCGTGTGCAGGCCACTCCTCCCCACTACCGCCCTGGCCTGCGCGGGGCGCCGTCGCCGGCCCCCTTGCGGGCTCGTCTCGTACCCCGTGACGACCGCAGGCTGGTGCGGACCGGCGAGCGGCTGGTGCAAAAGGGCTCGGCTTTGCAATGGATAGCCGACGACCTTGCCGGTGACGTTGTCTTATTGCTCGGCTCTGGGGCCGAGCTCGTGACCTGGGACGCCACCGGCGACGTCGAGACCACGTCGCCCATATCGCCCAACGACATCGGGGTGCTGGTGCGGACCAACCGCCATGCCGCAGTCGTCCAGGGATCCCTGCAGGCGGCGGGGGTGCCCGTGGTCGTGGCGGGGGCCCAGAGCGTGCTCTCCACCCCGGCGGCGCGTGACTGGCTGCGGTTGCTCGAGGCGCTCGAACAGCCGGCGGCTCGGTCGCGGGCTGCCGCCGCCGCTTTGACCCCGTTCGTCGGCATGACGGCGCAACAACTGGCGGCCGCCGACGAAGATGCATGGGAAGCTGTCCACTCCCAGCTTTACCAGTGGGCCCTCGTGGCCCGGCGCGACGGGGTGGCCGGCCTTTTCGGCCACATCACGGCCGACGAGAGCCTGCCCGCCCGATTGCTGGCCGGGACCGAGGGCGAACGCACCCTCACCGACCTCGCTCACGTGGCCGAGCTTCTGACCGCAGAAGCCATGCGCTCTCAGCTGGGGCTGGCCGCCTTGCGCACCTGGTTGGCCCGTCGCGTCGGCGAACCGGGCTCAGAGGTGAGCGAGGCTGACCAGCGCACCCGCCGCCTCGGCTCGGCTGCGGACGCCGTCCACATCCTGACCGTTCACCGGGCCAAGGGCCTCGAGTTCCCGATCGTCTACTGCCCCTATCTGTGGGACGGTGCGCCGGCCGACCGCTCCGGCGCCCCGGTCATGTTCCACGACGCCGCAGATGGCGGCCGTCGCAAATTGGACGTCGGGGGGGACGTGGGCGACGCCGAGTACCAACGGCACCGTAGTGACGGCCAAGAGGACAGCCGGGGCGAGGATCTCCGGCACCTTTATGTGGCCCTGACCCGAGCCAAGCACCAAGCGGTCGTGTGGTGGGCCGCTGTTCAAGGCAGCCAGCATTCGGCCCTGGGGCGCCTGCTGCTGGCCAAGGACGCCACCGGCGACGTGGCCGCCGAGGGCCGCCGGGGGACGCCCCGGGACCGCGAGATCGTGGAGCGTTTCGAGAAGATCTCTGCCACCGTCCCTGGGCTGGTCAGCGTGGAGCTGGCCACGGGCGCCACGGGACGGTGTTGGGAGGGGCCGGTGCGGGCCGGTCGCCCCGCTGAGCTCACCTCGGCGCCGTTCAGCCGGCACCTCGATCTCCACTGGCGGCGCAGTTCGTACTCGAGCATCACGGCGCCTGCCCACCGGGCCTCCTCCCGCCCCGCAGCTTCCTGGCCCGAAGCGCTGGTCAGTAGCGAGGCGGAGCAGCCCGGTACCACCGACGAGCCCGTCGAGCAGGTACCCGCCGAGGCTGACGAGCAGCCCGAGGCTGACCAGCAGGCCGAGGCTGACCAGCCGGTCGAGATGGGCCTGCGAGCCGTTCCCTGCCTGCTGGCGCAGGTCCCCACCGGCGCCGAGGTCGGCACGTTTGTGCACGGTGTCTTGGAAGCGGTGGACTTCTCGGCTCCCGACCTCAGAGGCGAGCTGACCGGGGTGGTCAGTGCTCGGATGGGTGGCTACCCCGGCCCCGCTGATGACGCCGGCACGCTCGTCCGGGGCTTGGAAGCCGCCATCCTGACGCCCCTGGGCGCGTCCGCCGACGGCGCCCGCCTGGCCGACATCGCTCGCCGCGACCGCCTGGACGAGCTTGGGTTCGAGCTGCCTCTGGTGGGCGGCGACCAGCCGGTGGGCGAAGCGACCACGGACGACATGGCGGCGCTGTTGGCCACGCACCTCCGGCCGGGGCAGCCGCTCGCCGGTTACGCTGCCACTTTGGTTGGGGCGGCGCTGGGCACCGGGCTGCGTGGTTACCTGACGGGTAGCCTCGACTTGGTCTTCCGTCTAGGTGGCAAGGGGCGTGCGGAGCGCTATTTCGTCGTCGATTACAAGACCAACTGGCTGGGCCCGCCCGGCGAGGAGCTCAGCGCCTGGCACTACCGCCCGGTCGCCCTCGAGGCCGCCATGTGCCGGTCGCACTATGTCCTCCAGGCCACCTTCTACCTGGTGGCGCTGCACCGTTACCTGCGGTGGCGGCTTGCCTCCTATGACCCTTCAGTCCATCTCGGCGGCGTCCTTTACCTGTTCGTCCGGGGGATGACCGGCTCGGTGCTGGCCGCCCACAACGGCCAACCCGGCGGGGTGTTCGCCTGGCGGCCGCCGGTGGAGCTGGTGACCGGCATGTCCGACCTGTTCGCCGGTGGGCCGTCACCGGTGCCCGGGCCCGGGCCCGGGAACGGGAAGTCTTAGTGGTCCTGGGCCGTCCGGGTGCCGGGCTTCACCCGAGCGTCGAGCTCGTCCTCCACGACGGACCGGGCGGTCTGGTGGCGACCTTTAACCGCGCCGGTGTGCTGGCCCCGTCGGATGTTCACGTGGCCCGGGCACTGGCCCGTTTGGGTGGGGAAAGCGACGCCTCGGTCGTCCTCGCCGCCGCTCTGGCCGTGCGGGCGCCGAGAGCCGGCCATGTGCTGGCCGAACTGTCGACGCTGCGCGGGACGGTCACCTCGGAAGCTCCCACGATGATGGCAGATGGCGAGGGCCAAGCCGAGGCCGACCTGACGTGTTTGCCCTGGCCGGAGCTCACGGCTTGGCTTCAGGCCCTGGCCCGGAGCTCGCTTGTGGCCTGCGGGCCCAGTGGTGGAGATGACCGCCCTCTGCGCCTGATCGGCAGCGCGCTTTACCTGGACCGCTATTGGCGCGACGAAAGAGCCGTCGCCACCGACCTTCAGGCTCGCCACCGGGCACTGCCGCCGGCGATCGACGAGACGGCCATGATGAGCGGCCTCGCCCGCCTTTTTCCTGAGGGCGGTGCCCGAGCCCAGCGGCAAGCCGCGGCCAATGCCTTGGTCCGCCGGTTCAGCGTCATCGCCGGTGGTCCGGGGACAGGCAAGACGACAACGGTGGCCCGTTTGTTAGCCCTGATCGAGGAGCAGGCCGTGACCGCCGGCGGCGCCTTGCCCCTGGTGGCGCTGGCGGCGCCGACGGGCAAGGCGGCGGCCCGCATGGCCGAGGCCGTCCACGACGAGGCCGGCCGGTTGGAGGTGGGCGAGGGTACCCGCCAGCGCCTAAGGGCCCTGGAAGCATCGACCGTCCACCGCCTGCTGGGCCGCCACCCAGCCAGCAGCAGCCGTTCCCGCCACGGTGGCGGCAACCAACTCCCTCACGACGTGGTCGTCATAGACGAGGCGTCGATGATGTCCCTGCCCTTGATGGCCCGACTGCTCGAAGCTGTCCGTCACGACGCCCGCCTGGTGCTAGTGGGAGACCATGAACAGTTGGCGTCAGTCGAAGCGGGGGCGGTCTTCGGGGACATCGTGGGGCCCGCCGGCGGGGGCACGCCCCCGGCCCCGGCCGCGGCGAGCAGCGCTTCTTCCCTGGGCCCTGCCATTACCGTGCTGGACGCCAACTACCGCTTCACCGGCCCGCTGGCCCAGCTGGCCGAGGCTATCCACGCCGGTGACGGCGACGGCGTGATGGCTGTCCTGTCCCCCCGCCAGGGGGCTTCGGGGGAGGGCGACGGCCTTCAGTGGCTCCCTTTCGACGCCGCCACGGCGGGCGCGGAGAGCCTAGGGCCCGTGCGCTCGGTCCTACTCGGCGCCGGACGGGCGCTGGCCGGGGCCGCCGCCCAAGGTGACGGGGAAGCCGCGCTTGAAGCCCTCGGCCGTGTTCGGTTGCTGTGCGCCCACCGCGCCGGCCCGGCCGGGGTGAGCACGTGGAACTCCCGGGCCGAGCAGTGGCTGGCAGCCGACGCCGCTGACGCCCCCAACGCCGGCCCACCGGGCCCGGTGCCCTCCGAGGGTGCC
Organism: Acidimicrobiales bacterium; assembly: GCA_052325485.1. Classification (GTDB taxonomy): domain Bacteria; phylum Actinomycetota; class Acidimicrobiia; order Acidimicrobiales; family Palsa-688; genus Fen-671. The sequence goes on from JBKQUU010000116.1 coordinate 23,390, forward strand.
ATGGCCGTGCCGGGCCACGGTGGCTGGTACCTGGGCCGCCCCGTCGTGGTGACCGAGAACGACTACGGCCTGGACCTGTTCAACGGGGACACGGGGGTGGTCGTGGCCCGGGCCGCAGGGGGCTTGGCGGTGGCGTTCAGGCGTGCCGGTGCCGTGGTGACGGTCAGCCCCGCCCGCTTGGCCGCAGTCCAGACCGCCTTCGCCATGACGGCGCACCGGGCGCAAGGTTCCGAGTTCGACCAGGTGGTGGTGCTGTTGCCTTCTCCCACCTCCCGTGTGCTGACCCGGGAGCTCCTGTTCACGGCGGTGACCCGCGCCCGACGGAAGCTCGTCCTGGTGGGCACGGAGGAGTCTGTGCGGGCGGCGCTGCGCCGTCCCATTGCCCGGGCGTCCGGCCTGACGGCGGCACTTTGGGCCTGAGCGCCCCGGGCTTCGGCTGGGCCGCCGTTCGGGGCCGGGCCGCCAGCCGCTACCGTGCCTTCTGTGAAAGAGCCCGGGCCGGCGACCGAAGAGCCCAGCCCCGAGGTCCCGGAGAGCGAACGTCCGAAGCTGAGCGCTGGTTGGGCGAGGCTGCGGGCGGACACCTCTTTGCGAGGCCGCGAATGGAGCCGCGCCGCCGTAGCGCTGACCGATGCCTGGCTGAAAGAGGTCTTTGACCAGGCAGTGGCCCCGGCGTCGGGCCAGGGCGCCGGGCCCTCCAACCGGCGGGGCCGGCCCTTCGCGGGGCGGCGCGCCCGGCGCGAGGCTCAAGGTGCCTCGGCCACTGCCGGGGTGGCGCTGGTGGCCGTCGGCAGCCTGGGCCGCGGTGACCTGGCCCCGGGCAGCGACCTGGACCTGCTATTGGTGCACGATGGAAGGGCCGGTATCACGGAGATGGCGGACCGGCTCTGGTACCCGATCTGGGACGACCCGATGCCCCTCGACCACAGCGTGCGCACGCTTTCGCAGGTGGGCGAAGCCGCCGAGTCCGACCTCCGCGTCGCCCAGGGCCTCCTCGACGCCCGGCCGGTAGCCGGTGACGCCGAGCTGGGCGCCAAGTTGGTGGCTCGGGGCCGGCGCCTGTGGGAAAAGCGGGTCGGTGTATGGCTCCCCGCCGTACTGGACGCCCGGGAGCGGGCCCGCCAGGCTCATGGTGACGTCGCCTTCCTGCTCGAAGCTGAGCTCCAGGAGGGCCGGGGCGGGTTGCGGGACCTCCAGATCCTGGACCTATTGGGGGCGGTGACGCCGGTAGTGGGAGCGGTGGTGGCGTCCAGGGCACTGGGCCCTGCCGGTGACGTGCTGCATGCCGTCCGCATCGAACTGCAGCGCGACAGCGGGCGCCGAAGCGAGCGCCTGATGCTCGAAGACCAGGACCGGGTCGCCGCCGCCCTGGGCTTGGGCAGCCGGGAGGCACTGGCCCTAGCTGTAGGGGAGGCGGGCCGGAGCGTCTCCTGGCTCGTCGAGGACGCCGAGCGCAGGGCCCGGTCCTGGTTGGCCGGGCCCCGGGGAAGGGCCGGCTCCGCCGACCGGGCCCTGGGGCCGGGGCTCGTGTGCCGAGACGGCGAGGTCGTCGTCCTGGGCACGGCGCCGCTGGTCGAAGACCCCAGCTTGGCGTTGCGAGCGGCCACCGCCTCCGCCGAGCTCGGGCTACCGCTGTCGCGCGCCACGATGGCCCACTTGTCTCAGGACGCCCCGGTGCCCGCCGGCCCGTGGCCCGAGGACCTCACCCGGGCCTTTGTCAGGCTTCTTTCCGTGGGCCCGGCGGGCGTCCACGCCATCGAGACGCTCGACCAGCTCGGGATCTGGGAGCGCTACCTGCCCGAGTGGCCCCATGTCCGCAACCGCCCCCAGTTCAACCCCTACCACCGCTGGAGCGTCGACCGCCACCTGCTGGAGACGGTGGCCAACGCCGCCGCCCACGTCCGTGACGTGAGCCGTCCTGACCTCCTGGTGCTCGGAGCGCTCCTGCACGACATCGGGAAAGGTACCGGCGTGGACCACTCAGAGCGTGGCGCGGAGATGACTGCCGGGACGGCCGAGCGGCTGGGCTTGGACGGCGAGGACAAGCGGGTGCTGGAGAAGTTGGTGCGTTACCACCTCCTGCTGCCTGACGTGGCGACCCGGCGCGACCTCGAGGATCCGGCCACCGTGAGCTTGGTGGCCGAGACCGTCGGTGACGAAACGACCCTGGAGCTGCTGGGGGCGCTCACTGCTTCCGATGGCGAGGCCACCGGCCCGGCGGCGTGGTCGCCCTGGAAGGCTCGCCTGGTCGAGGAGCTCGTCCATCGGGCGGGGGCCGTGCTCGGGGGCCGGCCCGTGCCGGCCGGGCCGGCTTTTCCTTCCCCCGAGCACCGCCGGATGATGGAGGCCGGCGGCGTGCAGGTGCGTCCCAGCCACCGCGAGCTCGTTGTCGTCGCTCCCGACCGGCACGGCCTGCTCAGCGACGTGACGGGGGCGCTGGCACTGCACGAAATCGGCGTGGTCGAGGCCCGGGCCCACAGCGAGGCCGGCCACGCCCTGGAGGTTTTCACCCTGGACCTGCCCGAGAACGCCGACCCCCGTTGGGACCGGGTGGCAACCGACATAACCGCGGCGGTCGAACAGCGGCTCAATATCGGCGAGTTGCTGAGCCGGCGCCCGCCCGACCGCCGGAGCCGGCGTCTAATGGCCCTGCCCGCCCCGGGCACCCGGGTGATCGTGGACAACGAGGCCGCCACCAAGGCCACCGTGGTCGAAGTCAGGGCGCCCGACGCCCCTGGTGCGTTGCACCGGATAACGGCCGCCATAGCCGCCCTCGGGCTGGACATCGTCTCGGCCCGGGTGTCGACGCTCGGCAACGCCGTGGTGGACAGTTTCTACGTTCGCTCGCAGGGCGCCAAGCTGTCCAACGCCGAGGCGGCGGCGGACGTACGGGCGGCGCTCGAACGGGTACTGGGCGAGCCCCAGCCCCGGTAGTCGTAACACGGCCGAAACATAACGGTCGTCGCTCCGAAACAACCGTCCTCTACGTTCTGGGGAAGCCTGCGGCCGGTGCGGTCGTGAGGTGTGTCCTTATCCACCAACAAGGAGGGCTTTTGTACCACCTTTTAGTGCACCTGCAGGCTGCCGCCGCGCCGGCGAGTTACTCAGACCAGCCCTGGCTGAACACCGGTGACAATGCCTGGCAGCTCACGGCGGCCACTTTCGTGGCGCTGATGAGCGTCCCCGGCCTGGCCGTCCTCTTCGGCGGCCTGGTCCAGAAGAAGTGGGTCGTCAACACCATGTTCATGACGTTCGCCGGTTTCGCCGCCGTGCTGCTCGTCTGGGTGTTGTGGGCGTACAACATGGGTTTCGGCGCCGCTTGGTTCCACGGCTCCTACGCCAACTACAAATGGTCGGGAGGCGACATATCGAAGTTCTTCCAGAACTTTGTAGGTAAACCGGCCACGACGTTGAGCGCCATCTCCCTGGAGAAACAGGGGACCATCCCCCAGGTCGACCCGGGCATGCCCGCGTTCGGCATACCCCAGGCCAGCGTTATCTACTTCCAGTTCGTGTTCGCCGCCATCACGCCCCTGTTGTTCCTGGGCAGTGTCCTGGGCCGCATAAAGTTCAAGGTCTGGGTCATTTTCGTGCCCCTGTGGACTTCTCTGGCCTATAGCGTCAACGCCTTCTTGCTCTGGGGCGGTGGCTTCTGGGCCCACCAGGGCGCCGGTGACTTCTCCGGTGGCTACGTCATCCACCTGGCCGCCGGTACCAGCGGCTTCGTCGCCGCGGCCGTGGTCGGGCCCCGCCTGAAAAGGGACCGGGAAAAGGCCCTGCCTCACAGCTTGCCCCTGGTCGCCATCGGAGGCGGCATCGTGTGGCTGGGTTGGAACGGCTTCAACGGTGGCGACCCGTACTTCGCCAGTGCCGACGCCGCCACTGCCGTCATCAACACCAACATGGCCACTATTGCCGCCCTGCTCACCTGGGTCATCTTGGACATGTACCTGAGCAAGGCCAAGAAACCCACGTTCTTGGGTGCCATCAACGGCATGGTCGTGGGGCTGGTGGCGATCACGCCGTGTGCCGGTTATGTCAACGGGGCCGGCGCATTGTGCGTCGGGGCCATCGACTCCACCATCGTGTGGCTGGCCTGGAACTACCTGTCCCGGGTCAACTTCATGAAAAAGGTCGACGACGCCATGGGCATCGTCTACACCCACGGCATTGCCGGCCTTTTCGGCGGCCTGCTGCTGGGCGTCTTTGCCGACCCGACGGTGGTCGAGTACCAGAGCGTCGGTGGCTCGAAGGTCGACATCACCGGCGCCCTTTACGGGCACCCCGGCCAGGTAGGCATCCAGTTGGGGGCGGCGCTCACCGTCATAATCTGGGACGGCCTGGTCACCTTTGTGATCCTGACCGTGATGAAGGCAATAATGCCCTCCCATTCGCTGAAGTACCCCGACGAGATCCTTGAGATCGGCGACCTTGCCATCCACGACGAGGAGGGCTACCCCGACGACCGGGGCGCGACCCGCGTCCTGCCGGGCTATTCTGAGGCGGCATTGGACGCGGCAGCCGCCACGACTGCCGCAGGAAGTGGTGCGCGATGATCCTCGTAACTGCCGTGATCAAACCCCATACCCTCGACGCTGTCCGGGAGGCGCTCTCCCATGTGGGCATCGCTGGTATGACCATTTCGGAAGTGCAGGGCTTCGGCCGCCAGCGCGGGCACACCGAGGTTTACCGGGGCGCCGAGTACAAGGTCGAGTACGTGCCCAAGGTGAAAGTCGAGGTGCTCACCACGGCCGAAATGGCTGACGACGTCGTCGAGGCGATCGCCAAGTCGGCACGTTCCGGCAAGATCGGCGACGGCAAGATCTGGACCACCAGCGTGGACAATGTGACCCGGATCCGCACCGGTGAGACCGGGCCGGGGGCCATCTAGACTTGGCTCCCATGACCCGTAGTAAAAGCGGTGCGGCCAGACGTGGGACGGCCCGTCCCCCTGTTAGCAGGGGGGCGGGCGCCCGCTCCGCCCGCGGCACGAGCCCGGTGCCGGCGGCGGAGGCTCCTGAGCCCGCCGCTCCGCCGGTGGAGCTGCCCCCGCTCGGCATGGCAGTGGCATCCTCCTGGGGATGGCGCATCATGGCCGTCGTCACCATGGTGGCTTTGGGCCTCTGCATCACGTTCTTCCTGGACGGCCATACCGTTTTCGGGGCCTTGTGGGTAGTCATAACCGTGGCCTGGGCCTTCTTCACCAACAAGTTGAGGCTCCTGCACCTGGCCTGGGACCGGTCATAGCCGGCCCCACGTAGCCGTCGCCAGAGGTCCTGCGTTCAGTGCGTCGTGCTGGTCGTCGAGCCGGGCACGGTGGCGGTGGGCACCGAGGTCGTGGTGGGGGCCGACGGGGGCACTACGGAGATGGAGTCCGACGTCGGTAGCAGTTCTTCCCACGTGTTACCGGGGGCGAGGGTGATCTTGGTCCCGTCGGCCTCGCTGAACGTTGCCGGTTGGGCCAGCGTGGGCCGGTCCCACGTGCCCTTCAGCTCTACGCCGTTGCGGAACACCCACGCCTCTCCCGTGCCCGTCAGTCTCAGGTCCTGCTCGAGGGCGCCGGTGTCGTCCTCGACATAGGGGGTGGGGTACTCGACCACGTGCATAATGACCACGTCGGTGGCCGAGATCTGGACGTTGTCGCCCTGGATGGCTGGGCCCGTCCCGACTTGGCCCTCGGCGGCGGCCTGGCTGGGGGTGCGGGAGTAGTAGCGCACCCAACGGCCTGACTTGGCCTTCCATGTCCACGTGGTCACGTCCAGGGGGTAGTAGACGTTGACCGCGCCCACGGCTGTCCCACCGGCCGGCAGCGGCCCGTACTTGAAGATCGGGGCCGGAGGCTGGCTGGGGTAGCCGAGGGCGGCCGCCGCCGACCACAAGGCGGCCGTGGACGTCATCAGGTTGTGAGGCGCGATGCGGGTGGGGTCGCGCTGGTAGGCGCCCGGTGCCTTGTTGGCCCCCACGTCTTCCAGCAGCGAAGTGCTGGAGTCGATGGCGTCGACCACGGGCTGGATGGCGCCGGAATAGGCGAACAGGACGTGGCCGAAGGGCTCCAGGATGGCGAGGTCCACCAGCCGGCCGGAGCGAACGGGCTCGATACGGGGCGTGACGTGGCACTGGTAAACGGCGATGAACCTGGTTATCCCCCCCTCCACCGGTTCTTCGAAGACAATGTCCGCGGCGTCGAGGCCCCACTGAGGCCGGGCCTCGGGCAGGTTCTCGACCTTGACGGCCAGAGCGGCCCGTTGGGGCACATGACCGTCCCGGGGCGCCAGGCCGGTGAGCGGGCAAACCGGTACGTGGCGCGCCTTGGCCGTGGTGGTGGTCGTGCGGGCGGTCGTGGTCGTCGTCGAGGACGAGGACGTGGTCGGAAGGGCAATGGCGGGCTTTTTCGAGTGGCCACAGCCGCCCAACAAAGCCAGGGTGACCGAGGCCGCGAGGACGGTGGCCACCCGGCGCCCGCCCGGTGAGGCTCTCATCGCCTTCCAACGCTACTGGGCGGGCCCCCTGTGCACGCGGCATACCCAGCCCGGGCCGGTCGGGGACGACGGGACAGGACGGGACGGGGAGGGGGCGGGGGCCTAGGCGCGCTGGCCTTGGCGGCGCACGGCCTCGGCGGCGGCGGCGATGGCCTCCGGGTCGCCCAGCCAGCGGCCGCCGGTGCGCAGGGGCCGAAGGCCCTTGTCGAGCTCGTAGACGATCGGCACCCCCGTGGGGATCTCGAGCTTGGCGATGTCCTCGCCGGTCATCTGGTCGAGGTGCTTGATGAGGGCTCGCAGGCTGTTGCCGTGTGCCGCCACCAGCACGACTTGGCCGGCCAGCAGGGCGGGGGCGATGGCGTCGTACCAGTAGGGGACCATGCGCACCACGACGTCGGCCAGGCACTCCGTGCTGGGCACGACCCCGGGCACGTAGCGGGGGTCGGTCGACACGTCAAAGGACGAGCCGGGCTCCAGCGGGGGCGGCGGCACGTCGTAGCTGCGACGCCACAGCCGGAACTGCTCGTCGCCGTACCGGTCGCGTGTTTCCGCCTTGTCCAGGCCCGTCAACCCCCCGTAGTGGCGCTCGTTGAGGCGCCAGTGCCGGTGCACGGGCACCCAGAGCCGCGCCGTCTCCTCTTGGAGGATATTGAGGGTACGGATGGCGCGGGTGAGCACAGACGTAAAGGCGACGTCGGGCAGCAGGCCTTCGCTGGCCAGGAGACGGCCGGCCTGGCGCGCCTCGTCCTCGCCGGTGGGGGAAAGGTCGACGTCCCACCAACCCGTGAAGCGGTTCTCGAGGTTCCAGAGGCTCTGGCCGTGACGGGCCAGTACAAGAGTGGGCATGCGCCCGAGCCTAGGGCGCGGCGGCGGCGGGCTCGAAGCGGCGAGTGCAGTCCAACTTTCTTGATAGGACCGCGCTCAAGTTTGCTATGATGAGCACCAAGGGAGCCGCAAGAGGGGCCCGGAAAGCGTTTAACCACAATCAGGGCTGGAGCCTCCTGGGGCCCAGCTTGCTCCAAGGAGGATGTATCCATGGCAAAGGCTGTCGGTATCGACCTCGGTACCACCAACTCAGTAGTCGCCGTCCTCGAAGGCGGGGAGCCTACCGTCATCGCCAATGCCGAGGGAGCCCGCACCACCCCCTCGGTCGTGGGCTTTTCGAAGTCGGGCGAAGTCCTGGTCGGAGAGGTCGCCAAACGCCAGGCCATCACCAACCCGGACCGGACCATACGCTCCGTGAAGCGCCACATGGGCGACAACGCGTGGCATGTGAACATCGATTCCAAGGGCTACTCGCCCCAGGAGATCTCGGCTCGTATCCTGCAGAAGTTGAAGCGGGACGCCGAGAGCTACCTCGGGACCACCGTCACCCAGGCCGTCATCACCGTCCCCGCCTACTTCGACGACGCCCAGCGCACCGCCACCAAGGAAGCGGGACAGATCGCCGGTCTTGAGGTCCTGCGGATCATAAATGAGCCCACGGCGGCGGCCCTGGCCTATGGCTTAGACAAGGAGGGCGCGGAGCAGACCATCCTCGTGTTCGACCTGGGCGGCGGCACGTTCGACGTTTCCGCCCTCGAGATCAGCGAGGGCATTTTCCAGGTCAAGTCCACCAGCGGCAATACCCACCTGGGCGGTGACGACTGGGACCAGCGGGTGGTCGACTGGCTCGTGAAGACGTTCAAGGACACCGAGGGCGTAGACCTCTCCAAGGACAGGATGGCGTTGCAGCGGCTGCAGGAAGCGGCTGAGAAGGCCAAGATCGAGCTCTCCGCCGTGCAGGAGACCAACATAAACCTGCCCTTCATTACGGCTACGAGCGAAGGCCCCAAGCACCTGGACGTCAAGTTGACCCGGGCCAAGTTCCAGGAAATGACGGCCGACCTCGTCGAAGCCTGCCGGGGGCCGTTCGACCAGGCGGTGAAGGACGCCGGGCTCAGCAAGGAGCAGATCGACCATATAGTCCTCGTCGGTGGGGCGACGCGTATGCCCGCCATCCAGGAGCTCGTGCGCAGCCTTACCGGCAAAGAGCCCCACAAGGGAGTAAATCCCGACGAAGTCGTGGCCGTCGGCGCCGCCATCCAGGCCGGTGTCCTCAAGGGCGAGGTGAAGGACATCCTCCTGCTCGATGTGACACCTCTCTCGCTCGGTATCGAGACCAAGGGCGGCGTGATGACCAAGCTGATCGAGCGCAACACGACCATCCCCACCAAGAAGAGCGAGGTCTTCACCACGGCGGAAGACATGCAGCCGTCGGTGCAGGTCCACGTGCTCCAGGGCGAGCGGGAAATGGCCATGTACAACAAGACGCTGGGCAAGTTCGAGCTTGTGGACCTGCCCCCGGCGCCGCGCGGCATACCCCAGATCGAAGTGACCTTCGACATCGACGCCAACGGCATCGTGCATGTCTCGGCTCGCGACCGGGCTACGGGCAAGGAACAATCGATGACCATCACGGGCCAGTCGTCACTGGCCAAGGACGAGATCGACCGGATGGTCCACGACGCCGAAGCCCACGCCGCCGACGACCGCCGGCGGCGGGAGGAAGCCGAGATCCGCAACAATGCCGATTCGCTCGTCTACCAGACGGAGAAAATGCTGCGTGACCAAGCCAGCTCGGTGAGCGGTGCCGAAAAGGAGACCGTCGAGTCCGACCTGAAGACCCTCAAGAGCGCCCTGAGCGGCACCGACCTCGATGCCATAAAGAGTGCCACGGAGCGTTTGGCGGTCGGCGTGCAGGAGCTCGGCAAGAAGCTCTACGAGACGGCGGCGGCCACGGCCTCGGCCAATGCCGGTACGGCGGCGGGCGATGGTGGCGGCTATTCCGGGGCTACCAGCGGCAATGGCGCCGCCGACGAAGAGGTAGTCGACGCCGAGATCGTCGACGAGGCAGGCCAAAGCTGATGAGGGACGAGTTCGAAGAGGCGGGCGAGCCGACCGGCGCGGTGGTGCCGGACGGCGCGCCTGTTGTCACCCCTGGGGCCGGCCCCGGCGCGCCCGTCGACGTCATGCCCGCCGACCCGTTTGCGGGCAGCCAGTCTCCCGACGGGCAGGCCGACCTGGCCGACGTCGCCCGTCAGCGCGACGAGTACCTCGACACGCTGCGCCGGGTGCAAGCAGATTTCGACAACTACCGCAAACGCGTCGAGCGCCAGCAGCGGGAGATGGCCGATAATGCCGCCACCTCCCTGGTCAAAAAGCTGCTGCTGGTCCTGGACACGGCCGACCTGGCCCTGGCCCATGGGGGCGGCGAAGACGTGAAACAAGTAGAGGCCGCCCTTTTCGAGGTGCTGTCTAAAGAAGGGCTCGAGCGCATAATGCCCGAGGGCCAGGCGTTCGACCCCGAGGTCCACGATGCCGTAGCGCACGAGCCCGTGGAGGGGGAGGGCGCGCCCGCAGTGCCCGAGGTGAGCGAAGTGCTGCGAGCCGGGTACCGCTGGAAGGGCCGGGTCGTGCGCCCCGCCATGGTAAAAGTCAGGGGTTGAGGCCGTGGCGGTCCAGCGCGAGTGGCTCGAAAAGGATTACTACAAGGTCCTCGGGGTGCAGAAGAGCGCCTCGGACAAGGACGTGGCGCGCGCTTACCGCAAGCTGGCCAAGCAGTACCACCCCGATGCCAACCCGGGGTCGGAGGAACGTTTCAAGGAGATCTCCGCTGCCTACGAGGTCATAGGTGACGCCACCAAGCGCAAGGAGTACGACGAAGTCCGCACCATGAGCGAGCACGGCTTTGCCGGCAACCCGTTCGCCGGGGGGGGCGCTGGTCAGGGGGGTGGGCCGGGGTTCTCCAACTTCCGGGTGGACGACCTGGGCGACCTGTTGGGCAACATCTTCGGGCGGGGCGGCGGCCGGCGGGGGCGGACGGCCGGGGCGACGGTAGGCCCGCAGCGGGGCCAGGACATCGAAGCCGAACTGCACCTGTCGTTCGCGGACGCGGTGAAGGGTGCCACCACCACCGTCAACGTGACTTCGGAGGTCCCGTGCTCGACGTGCGGCGGTTCGGGCGCGGCGCCGGGCAGCGCCCCGACCGTCTGCCAGGTCTGCGGTGGCCGGGGGGTCGTCAACGAGAACCAAGGGATGTTCTCTTTTAGCCACCCCTGCGTGGCGTGCGGCGGGACAGGGATGAAGATCGACGTGCCGTGCCCGGCTTGCGCCGGCCATGGCACGGAAAAGCGTGCCCGGCAGGTAAAGGTGCGGATCCCGGCCGGGGTGGAGAACGGCCAAAAGATCAGGGTCCCCAACCGGGGTGGTGCGGGCCGTTACGGGGGCCCGGCCGGTGACCTCTATGTCGTCGTGCGCATCGCCGCTCACCCCGTTTTCAGCCAGAAAGGCAAGGACCTGACCATAAAGGTCCCGGTGACCTTCGCCGAAGCCGCCTTGGGCACGACCGTTTCGGTGCCCACGCTCAACGGCAAGCCCGTCACCCTAAAGGTGCCGGCGGGCACACGCTCGGGCAAGGTCTTCCGCGTCGGCGGCCAGGGTGTCCCCGGGCCCGGGAAGGCAGGCGACCTTCTGGTGACCTTCGAAGTCGAGGTCCCGGCCAAATTGAGCGCGGACGAGAAAAGGGCAGTCGAGGCCCTCGCCCGAGCCTCGGCCAGTGAGGGCCAAAAGCTGCGGGAAAGATTGGGAGCTGAGACCGGATGAAGCGCGAAGCCACGCCCAAGAACCAGTCGATGGCCGTCTACGTGATCTCGGTGGCGGCCGAGCTGGCTGGAGTCCACCCCCAGACGTTGCGCATCTACGAGCGCAAGGGCCTGCTCGGCCCGGCGCGGACGCTGGGTGGCAGCCGGCGCTATAGCGACATGGACATTGAGCTCCTGCGACGCATCCAGGAGCTGACGTCGGCCGGGCTCAACCTGGAGGGCGTCAGGCGGGTGATCGAGCTCGAGTCGGAAATCGCACGCCTGCACCAAGAAGTGGCCGAGGCCAGGGCGCAGGCCCGGGCGGCGGTGGAGCAGGTCCACCGACAGTACCGGCGTGACCTGGTGCCGCTCGACATGAGCCCGGTGCGCTGGTTCCCGTCGCCCTGACGGTCCTGTCCGTCCCACCGGCCCTTTTTGCAGATAGGCAGTTTTACAGATAGGAGGCGAGTGCATTGGCGCTCGACGCGAACCGTTGGACCCAGAAAACCCAGGAAGCCTTCAGCACCGCGGTGGCCGATGCCCGGGCGCGCAACAACCCCGAGGTCACACCCGACCATTTCCTTCTCGCCCTTTTGGGCCAGGAGGGCACGGCGGTGCTGCCCGTGCTGGCCCGAGCGGGCGCCGCCGACTTGCCCTTGCGTAACCGGCTGGACGAGGCGCTTTCCAAGTTGCCCCACAGCTACGGTGGGGCTGGTCCCGAGCTGTCCCGGGAGTCCCGGGACGTGCTCGAGCAGGCCGAGCGTGAGCGCGACGCCCTGGGCGACGAGTACTTGTCGGTCGAGCACATCCTTTTGGCCCTGGCCCCCCGGACCGGGGTCTCGCACGACGAACTGCTGGCCGCCATGCGTGAGGTGCGGGGCAGTCACCGGGTGACGAGCCAGAACCCCGAAGAGACGTACCAGGCGTTGGAGAAGTACGGCCGTGACCTAACCGCCGAAGCCCGTCGGGGAAAGCTCGACCCCGTTATCGGCCGCGACGAGGAGATCCGGCGCGTTGTCCAGGTCCTTTCCCGTCGCACCAAGAACAACCCCGTGCTCATAGGCGAGCCCGGGGTGGGGAAGACGGCGATCGTCGAGGGGCTGGCCCGGCGCATCGTCGAGGGCGATGTGCCCGAGAGCCTGCGCGGCAAACGGCTGCTGGCCCTGGACCTCGGGGCCATGGTGGCCGGTGCGAAGTACCGGGGCGAGTTCGAGGAACGCCTAAAGGCGGTGCTGAAGGAGATTGCCGACGCCGGCGGCGAGGTCATCACTTTCATCGACGAACTGCACACCATCGTCGGGGCCGGGGCGGCCGAAGGCGCCATGGACGCCGGCAACATGATAAAGCCCATGCTGGCCCGGGGCGAACTGCGCATGATCGGGGCGACGACTCTCGACGAGTACCGCAAGCGCATAGAAAAAGACGCCGCCTTGGAGAGGCGTTTCCAGCCTGTGTACGTGGGCCAGCCGTCGGTCGACGACACCATTGCCATATTGCGGGGCCTGAAAGAACGCTACGAGGTCCACCACGGCGTGCGGATCATGGACTCAGCCTTGGTGGCGGCGGCGGTCCTCTCCGACCGCTACATAACAGGACGGTTCTTGCCCGACAAGGCGATCGACCTGGTGGACGAGGCCGCCAGTCGCTTGCGGATCGAGATCGACTCCATGCCCACTGAGATCGACGTGGTCGAGCGGCGCACCCGCCAACTGGAGATCGAGCGCGTCGCCCTGGCCAAGGAGGTCGACGACGCCTCACGCGAGCGCCTGGCCCGGCTCGACGAAGAGCTGGCCAACCTGCGCGAGTCCGCCGACGGGATGAAAGGCCACTGGCAGGCCGAAAAGGACGCCATCACCGCTATAAACGGGCTCAAGGAACAGCTCGAGGCGTTGCGTGGTGACGCCGAGCGCAGCGAGCGCAACGGGGAACTGGCCCAGGCGTCCGAGATCCGTTACGGGCGCATCCCCGAGCTTTCCCGCCAGGTCGACGAGGCCACCAAGCACCTCGAGGAGCTCCAGGCCGGCCAGAAGATGCTCAAACAGGAGGTGGACGAGGAAGACGTGGCCGAGGTGGTCGCCAAATGGACCGGGGTGCCGGTCAGCCGGCTCCTGGAGGGCGAAGTGGCCAAGCTCGTCAAAATGGAAGAGGTCCTCCACCAGCGCGTGGTCGGCCAGGACGAGGCCGTCAAAGCCGTGGCCAACGCCATCCGGCGCTCGCGCAGCGGGCTGTCTGACCCAGACCGGCCGATCGGTAGCTTCTTGTTCCTGGGCCCCACCGGCGTGGGGAAAACCGAACTGGCGAGGTCATTGGCGGACTTCTTGTTCGACGACGAGAGGGCCATGGTGCGCATCGACATGTCCGAGTACATGGAGAAGCATTCTGTAGCCCGGCTCGTGGGCGCCCCGCCCGGCTATGTCGGTTACGAGCAGGGCGGTCAGTTGACCGAGGCCGTCCGCCGGCGCCCCTACTCGGTGGTCCTGCTCGACGAGATCGAAAAGGCCCACCCCGACGTGTTCAACGTCCTGCTGCAGGTGCTCGACGACGGCCGCCTGACCGACGGGCAGGGCCGCACCGTCAATTTCACCAACACGGTGCTGATCATGACCTCCAACTACCGGGGGGACCTGCGGGAGGCGTTCAAACCGGAGTTCTTGAACCGGATCGACGAGATCGTTGAGTTCCGGCCGTTGACCGAGGCCGACATCGCCACGATCGTGGGCATCCAGTTGCGCGACCTGGACAAACGCCTGGGGGCGCGGCGGCTCAGCCTGGTGGTGACCGACGCCGCCAGCGCGTGGCTGGCGCACACCGGCTACGACCCGGTGTACGGGGCCCGCCCGCTGAAGCGGCTCATACAGCGGGCCATCGGGGACCCCCTGGCGCTGGCGCTGCTCGAGGGCAAGTACGGCGAGGGGGACACGGTCACCGTCGACGCTGTCCCTGGTCCAGACGGGCCTCCTGGCCCCGAAGGGGCGGCGCCCGGGGCCCTGGTCCTGCGCTGAGGTCGGGGGCGCGGGGGCGGTCACCTGAAGGCACCGGAGGCCAAGCCTGAGCCCATGGACGTGAGGTACGGTGGCGGCGTGCCTGCCACCCTCCTGCTCGGCACCCAATGGGGTGACGAGGGAAAAGGAAAGCTGACCGACCTGCTGGCCAAGGACATGCAGGTGGTCGTCCGCTACCAAGGAGGCCACAACGCCGGCCACCGGGTCGTTGTCGACGGCGAAGCCTTTGCCCTCCAGCTGCTCCCCAGTGGTGTCCTGTACCCCTACATAACGCCGGTGATCGGCAACGGTGTGGTGGTGGAACCCAAGGTGCTGTTGGACGAGATCGACGCCCTCCAAGCCCGGGGGGTCGACTGCTCACGCCTGGTCATATCCGGCAGCGCCCACCTGGTGATGCCTTACCACCAGGAAATAGACGCTCTTACCGAGCGCTACCTGGGCAAGAACCGGCTGGGGACGACCAAGCGAGGCATCGGCCCCGCCTATGCGGACAAGGCCGCCCGTATCGGCCTGCGGGCCCAGGACCTGCTCGACCCGAAGATCTTCCGCCAGAAGCTCGATGTCGTCCTGAAAGAGAAGAACCTCATCCTGGCCAAGATCTACAACCGCCTGGCCCTGTCGGCGGAAGACATCGCCAAGCACTACCTGGAGGAGTACGCCCCCCGCCTGGCCCCCCACATTGGCGACGCCGTGGGCCTGGTGCACGACACGCTGTCCGCCGGGGGTGGGGTGCTCCTGGAAGGCGCGCAGGCGACCTTCCTCGACGTCGACCACGGCACGTACCCCTTCGTCACGTCCTCCAACCCGGTGGCCGGGGGGGCGTGCACGGGCGCCGGTATCGGGCCCCGCTACATCAGCCGGGTGGTGGGTATCGCCAAGGCCTACGTGACCCGGGTCGGGGCCGGGCCGTTCCCGACCGAAGTCTCGGGCGAGGCGGGCGACACCCTGGTACAACGGGGCAAGGAGTTCGGCACCAACACAGGCCGCCGCCGCCGGCCGGGCTGGTTCGACGCCGTGATGATGCGCCATGCCGTTCGGCTCAATTCCCTCGACGAGCTCGCCATCACCAAGCTCGACGTACTGGACTCGTTCGAGACCCTGAAGGTTTGCGTCGCCTACGAGGCCGCCGGCGTCCGCCACGAGCACATGCCCTGGCACCAGTCGGTGCTCCACGAGGTGCGACCGGTCTACGAGGAGCTCCCGGGCTGGGGCACCGTAACTTCGGGCGTCGACAGCAAAGAGGGGCTCCCGCCCGCGGCCCGCGCTTACCTCGAGTTCCTGTCTGCCCAATCAGGGGTGCCCATCACCTATGTCGGTGTCGGCCCCGGGCGCGACCAGGTCATACGGTTTGCCTGAGATGGGCCATACCTGGCCATGAGGGTCTGCGTAGTGGGCAGCGGCGGGCGTGAACATGCTTTGGCGGCGGCGATGTCCTCCACTGCGGAAGTGGTGGTGGCACCGGGCAACCCCGGTATGGTCGGCCTCGAGCGCAGTGACGCCCCGCCCGAGCGCATTGAGGCCGACCTGTGGGTCATCGGGCCGGAGCAACCCCTGGTGGACGGGCTGGCCGACCGGATCCGGGGCGGGGGCGGCCTCGTGTTCGGTCCCGGGGCGGACGGCGCCCGCTTGGAAGGGTCCAAGGTCTGGATGAAGGAAGTCCTGACGGCGGCCCGGGTCCCCACGGCCGAGTCCCGCGTCTTCGACGAGCTCGAACCGGCCCTGCGCTACCTGCGGGCCACGCCCGGTCCCTGGGCGGTAAAGACGGACGGGCTCGCCGCCGGTAAAGGCGTCCTGGTCACCGGGTCCCGGGAAGAAGCGAGGCGGGACGTGGAGGCCAAGCTGTCGGGAAAGGCCTTCGGGGACGCCGGGCGCCGGGTCCTGATCGAGGAGGTGCTCTCCGGCCAGGAGATCTCCGTCATCGCCGTGTGCGACGGCCGGCACGCCTACCCGCTCGACTGTGCTCAGGACTACAAGCGGGTAGGCGACGGCGGCACCGGTCCCAACACCGGGGGTATGGGCGCCTACTCACCGGTGCCCTTCGCCTCAACTGCGATCGTGGGCCAGGTAATGGAACGAGCCGTCCTGCCGACCCTGCACGCCCTGTCCAAGCGGGCCATAAATTATCGAGGCGCCCTGTACGCCGGGGTCATGCTCACCGAAGACGGCTTGAAGATCCTGGAGTTCAATGTCCGTTTCGGCGACCCCGAGACCCAGGTGCTGCTGCCCCGCTGGGACGGCGACGTCACCGCCACCCTGGCCGCCGCCGCCTCCGGCGCCCTTACCGATGACCACGCCGCCCGCTTTTCGGCGCCGGCGGCGGTGTGCGTGGTGCTGGCCAGTCCCGGTTACCCGGACAAGCCAGAGACGGGGACGCCCATCGAGGGCCTCGACGAGGCCCGGGCGGTGCCGGGGGCCCACGTCTACGCCGCCGGGGTGGCCAGGGGCCCCAACGGCACGCTGGTCACGGCCGGCGGTCGCGTGCTCAATGTCGTGGGCACGGGCGCCGACCTGGCGGCGGCCCGCCGGCTTGCTTACCAGGCTGCCGCTGTGGTTCGTTGGCCGGGGATGGTCAGCCGTTCCGACATCGCCGACATTGCCGATCCTGATGGGGGCAGCTCATGAAGGTCGCGGTACTGATGGGTTCAGCCAGTGACAAGGACAAGATGGCGCCGGCTACGGAAATGCTGGCCCAGCTCGGGGTAGAGGCCGTCGAGGAGGTCATGTCGGCCCACCGCACACCCGAGGTGGTGGCCGGTTTTGCCGCCCGGGCCAGGGAAATGGGTTACGGGGCCATAATCTGCGGCGCCGGGATGGCCGCCCATCTGGCCGGGGCCGTGGCCGCCCGCACCACACTGCCCGTCATCGGTGTGCCCCTGTCGGGCTCGGCTCTGGCCGGCGTCGACGCCCTGTACGCCACCGTCCAGATGCCGAGGGGGTTCCCGGTGGCCACCGTGGCCATCGACGGGGCCGCCAACGCCGCCTTGCTGGCGGCCGAGATCCTGGCCGTGCACGACCAGGCCGTGGCCGAACGCCTGGCTGGGTACCGGGCCGGTTTCGCCCGGCGCTGATCAGGGCTCGGCCAGCAAGCCTTTCTTCCGGCAGGCGGCCTGGGCCAGGCCGGCCAGCTCTCCTGTCGCCTTAGCTTCGGCGGCGCACCACGTGCGGGCGTCGGCGCCGCAGTGACCGACCATGGCCCCGCCGGTGGAACTGGCGATATTGATGCTCACGCACGGGCCCTTGGGAGCGGCACCACCGCCGCTGGCGACCTGCCAGATCCCCAGTCCTGCTCCGATCACGACTACTCCTACCGCCACCGCCCACCCGGCCCGCCGCTCGGAGCGGGCCAGGGGCAGCCCCTCGTGCTGGCGGTAGTTGGGAGGCACGATGGGAGCTTAGGGCCGCCCCCAGGACGGGCCATCCTGAACGCTGGTGGGGCGCGAGGTGGTGCCACTACCGTGTGGCGTGAAGGAGGCAGGCGATGAAGCACATCTACTCGGGCAAGGTCCGCGACGTCTACCAGGTGGACGACGACCGGCTGCTCCTGGTCACCTCCGACCGGATCTCGGCCTTCGACGTGATCATGGACCAGCCCGTGCCGGGCAAGGGCCGGGCCCTTACCGCCCTGACTGCTTTCTGGGCCGGAGAGCTGTCCAAGGTCGCCCCCTCCCACCTGCTGGAGGTGGGCCTGCCCGCAGACGTGGACCTCGAGGCGGCCGGTGTCGCCCCCTCCTACGCCGAGGGCCGTTCCATGTTGGTGCGACGGGCACGGATGCTGCCCCTGGAGTGCATCGTGCGCGGTTATCTCTCGGGTTCGGCCTGGGCCGAGTACAAACGATCGGGCACCATGCACGGGACCGCCCTGCCGGCGGGGATGCTCCAGTCCCAACAGCTGGCGGAGCCCGTCTTCACCCCCTCCACCAAGGCCACCGTGGGCCACGACGAGAACATCTCTTTCGACCAGGCGGCCGCATTGGTGGGCGGCCGGCTGGCGTCGGCGGCGCGAGAGATCTGTGTCGAGGCCTACCGGACGGGAGCCGCCAGGGCGGCCGAGAGAGGCATCATCATTGCCGACACCAAGTTCGAGCTGGGCCTGATCGACGGGGAACTGGCCATATGCGACGAGGTGCTGACCCCGGACTCGTCCCGCTTCTGGCCGGTGGCGCAGTGGCGACCGGGCAGCGCTCCACCGTCGTTCGACAAGCAGCCGTTGCGGGACTGGCTCGAGGAGAGCGGGTGGGACAAGCGGCCCCCGCCCCCGGCCCTACCCCCCGACGTCGTGGCGGCCACCCGCAGCCGGTACATAGCGGCGTACGAACTGCTGACCGGGCTGAGCTTTGCCGACTGGCCCGGCGGCGACGGCGGTCCCGGGCCCGGGTCGGGGCCGGGATCCGGCCCCGACCAGCGCCAGGGCGGTGGCTGATGGCGATTTTCGAGGCCTTGGTAGAAGTGCAGTTGCGCCCCGGGATTTCCGACCCGCAGGGGGCCACCATCGAAAGGGCATTGCCGGCGCTCGGTTTTGCCGGGGTGAGCGGGGTGCGAGCCGGCAAGGCGTTCCGCCTGCACGTCGAGGCGGTCGGGGCGGCCGAGGCGCGCCGGGTGGTGGAGGAACTGTGCTCGCGCCTGCTGGCCAACCCCGTTATCGAGGACACCGCCGTCTCCATCACGGCAGGCGCCCCCTGACCTGACAGGCCGGGCCGCCGGCTTGGCCAGAGGTATCGTGGCCCCCATGGCACAGCGAGCGGGCGTCTTGGTCTTTCCCGGTACCAACTGCGAGCACGACGTCGTAGAGGCCTTTGCCCGCGTGGGCGTGCCAGCCGAGCTGGTGTGGCACGGGGCCAGGTCGCTGTCAGGCTTCGACGTGGTCGTCCTACCGGGAGGGTTCGCCCACGGTGACTACCTACGCCCGGGCGCCATCGCCCGGTTTTCCCCGGTTATGAGCGCCGTAGCCGATTTTGCCGCCGGTGGGGGCCCGGTGGTCGGGATCTGCAACGGTTTCCAGGTCCTGACCGAAGCCCACCTGCTGCCGGGCGCCCTGCAAAAAAACAAAGGCCTTACCTTCGTCTGCCAGGTGACGGAGCTCGAAGTGGCCAGCGACCGGTCCTCCCTGACCGGCGGTGTGGAGGTGGGCCGTCGCTTGCGGCTACCCATAAACCACTTCGAGGGCAACTTCACGGCCGCGCCCGAGGTGCTCCGTGCCCTGGAGGACGAAGGCCGTGTGGTGCTGCGTTACGTCGACAACCCCAACGGCTCGGCTCACGACATCGCCGGCGTCTGCAACGGGCCCGGCAACGTGGTCGGCCTCATGCCCCATCCCGAGCGGGCAACGAGCCAACTGCTCGGCTCGACCGACGGCCTGGTGCTCCTCGGCGCCTTGCTCGCCTCAGCCCGAGCGCGGCCAGCGATGGTGCCGGCCTAGGGCCATGGGCGCAGACCTGCACCGCAGCCTGGGCCTGACCGACGACGAGGCCGCCTCCATAGAGCGGCTGCTGGGACGCCCGGCCAATCATCTCGAGCTCGCCATGTACGCCGTCATGTGGAGCGAGCACTGCTCGTACAAGTCCTCCCGCCGCCATCTTCGGCGGCTGCCCACGCAGGGCCCTGAGGTCCTGGTCGGCCCGGGAGAGAACGCCGGCGTCATCGACGCCGGCGACGGCATGGCGATAGCCATCCGTATCGAGAGCCACAACCACCCGTCTGCCATCGAGCCGTACCAGGGGGCGGCCACCGGGGTCGGGGGTATTATCCGCGACATCTTCACCATGGGCGCCCGGCCCGTCGCCCTCATGGACCCGCTGCGGTTCGGGCCGCCGAGCGACGCCCGCAACCGGTGGGTGGCCACCGGGGTGGTGAGCGGGATCTCGGGTTACGGCAACGCCGTCGGCGTGCCCACCGTGGGGGGGGAGCTGGAGTTCGCTAGCTGCTACGCCGGTAACCCGCTGGTCAACGTGCTGTGCTGCGGGCTGTTGCCCAAGGACCGCCTGGTCCTCGGGCGGGCCGGCGGCGAAGGCAACCTGGCTGTCCTGCTTGGTTCGACCACCGGTCGGGACGGGATCGGTGGCGTCAGCGTGCTGGCGTCGGCCGCCTTCACCGACGATGTCGAGGCCGAGGCGGCCAAGCGTCCTAACGTGCAGGTGGGCGACCCCTACGAGGAGAAGCGGCTGATCGAGGCGACCCTCGAGCTGCTGGACAAGCACCTCGTGTCCGGTATCCAGGACCTGGGAGGGGCCGGGCTCACCTGCGCCACCAGTGAGACCGCCTCCCGGGGAGGTGTGGGCATGGACGTCAACGTCGATGCTGTGCCCCTGCGCGAGGCCGGGCTGGAGCCTTTCGAGGTCATGACGAGCGAGAGCCAGGAACGCATGCTGGCCATCGTGGCCCCGGGCGGCCTCGACGCCGTCACTGAGGTCTGCCGGCGCTGGGAAGTGCGGGCTACCGTCGTCGGCCGGGTCACCACCACGGGCCGTCTGCGCATCTTGAAAGGCTGGGAAGGCGAGGTCCTGGCCGACGTGCCCGCCGCCAGCCTGCACGAGGACGCCCCCAACTATGACCGGCCCATGCGCCGCCCGGCCTGGCTCGACGAGCGGACCGCCGACGACCCGGCCCGCTTGGCCCCTCCGGCCTCGTCGTCTGAGCTCGTCGAGGACCTTGTCAGCTTGTTGGCCGACCCCGCCTGGGCCTTCCGCCAGTACGACCACCAGCTCTTCCTCAATACCGTGGTCGCCCCCGGGGCCGACGCCGCCGTGCTGCGCCTTTCCGCCCCGGGCGCTCGGCCGTCGCCCGGCGCCGATGTGCGGGGCATGGCGCTATCGACTGACGGCAGCCCACGCTGGTGCGCCCTCGACCCCCGGGCTGGCACCCGGCTGGTCGTGGCCGAGTCCGCTCTCAACGTCGCCTGCGCCGGGGCCCGCCCGGTGGCCCTGGTCAACTGCCTCAACTTTGGCAACCCTGAGCACCCCGAAGTGATGTGGCAGCTCTCGGAGGCCATCGACGGCATGGCCGAGGCGTGCACCGCTCTTGGCATCCCGGTGGTGGGCGGCAACGTGAGCCTTTACAACGAGAGCAACGGCACCGATATCGACCCCACGCCAGTGGTCGGGATGCTCGGTCTCATTGACCGCCTGCGGCCCGGCGTACCGACCCCGGTGTTTGTGCCCGGCAGCCGGGTGGTGCTCCTCGGCCCGAGCGGGCCTGGCGCGGTCTCGCTGGCTGGCAGCCGATGGGCGGCCGAGCGCCGCGGTCACCTGGGCGGGCATCTGCCTGTGCTCGACCTGCAGCTCCACGCCCGGCTGCTGGCTTTGGTGGCCGCGCTGGTGGACGAACGGCTGGTGGACGGCGTCCACGACCTCTCCGACGGCGGGCTCGGGGTGGCCCTGGCGGAAATGATGGTGAAAAGTGCCACCGGGTGCCGTATAAGCGGCGTAAGGGGCCACGCCGAGCTCTTCGGCGAAGGCCCCTCCAGAGTGCTGGTGAGCGTCCCGCCGGCCCGGCTGGCCCACGTGCGGGAGAGGAGCAAGCAGGCCGCCGTGCCGGCCGCCGACATCGGCGTGGGCGGCGGCGACGCCCTGGTCATCGACGGGCTCCTCGAGCTCAGCCTCACCGACGCCCTCTTATCGTGGCAGGGCGCCCTTCCCGCCCTGTTCTCGGCCCGCTAGGGCTAGACGGGCCCCCCAGTCCCTGAACGGCGTCCCCAGTCCCTAGACGGCCCGTCAGCTCCTAGAAGGACAGCGAGCGTTCCTAGGCGAACAGTGACCGCCAATTGAAGGGAGCGGCGGGCGGGACGTCGGGATCACCTCGTAGCTCGCCGCTGATGCGCTGGGCGTCCAGGGCGATGGCCGAGGCGATGGCCGCCGCCTCCGCCGGCACCTCGGGGGCCCGGGCGGCCAGGAGCGAGCGGCGGTAGAGCTCGGCCGTTCCGGCCCCACCGGGCCCGTCAGTTCCCTCCCGGTCGGGCCCGGTGGCGCGCGCCGCCCAGGCATCGACCTCATCGGCCACCCCCAACAACAACTGGCGCAGTGGCTCGGCCAGGCTCGCCGGTGGGGACCAACCCTCCGGGGCGTCAGCCAACGCCCGGGCTATGCCACGGGCCGGGCGTTCGACCAGGTTCAGCGCCTTGGTGGCGGCCAGTAGCACCTCTACTGCCGGACGGTCCCGTTTCCCGGCCGGGTGCCAACGCAGGGCCGTGGCCGTACGGTTGACAGCCTGGTCGGCCGCCGCCCCCTCGGCGCTCAGCCGGCGGGCCGGGCCGAGATGGGCGGACAGGTCACGGCCGGGGGCCCCGAGGTCGTTCGCCACCTGGCGCAACAGGTCGGCCAGGGCGCCGCCGAAGCCCCGCACCGCCGCCCGGGCGTCGTCGAGGCGGGTGGGCGGCACCACGACCAGGTTCACGAGGATCCCGGTCCCGGCCCCGATGGCGGTGTCCACCACCCTGTCCAGCGCGTACCCCCCGGTCGAGGCGCCCAGCACCAGCACGAGCAGGGCGCTGACGGGGACCTGGACCGAGCCTTGCAGGCCCAGGCGCAGGGCCTGGCCGGCCAGGATAGACACGAAGACGACCAGCGCGATCGACCAGGCGTGGATCCCGGCCAGGCGGGCGAAACCGAAGGCCACGAGGACGCCTACCACCACCCCCAGCACCCGCTGCAGGCCACGCGAGACGGACTCCCACACTGTCACCTGCACGGTGAGCAGGGCGGCCAACGGGGCGAAGACGGGGATGTTGTTGTTGAGGACGTCGGCGGCTATGAACCACGACAGCCCGGCGGCCAGAGCGGTCTTGCCCGCTTGCAGGGCCGGGTCGCCCAGCCCGCCGAGCGCTCCTGGCAGGCGCGCCCGCCAGCCCCGGCCGCTCAGTCCAGGAGCCTGTCGCGCAGAGCCGCCAGGGCCCCGTCGGGGACGTGCAGGTCGCCCCGCCCGACCCCGACGCTGAGATCCGGCTTGTAGGAGCCGTGGTGGTCAGAACCGCCCGTGATGGCTAGGCCGGCGTGCGCCGCCATCACCGCCAGGTCGGCCCGCTCGTCTCGGCTGTAGCGCCCGTAGATGGCCTCGAGACCGGCCAGGCCGGCGTCGGCCAGCTCCCGCACCGTGCTTTCGAGCGCAGCCGGCGCCAGGCCCAGGGACAGGGGGTGAGCCAGGACGGGCAGCGCCTCCGACTCGAGGGCTAGCTCGATGGCCACCGTTGGCTCCAGGCGCTCCTTTTCCATGTAGGCCGGCCGCCCCTTGGCCAGGTAGCGGTCGAAGGCGTCCTGGACCGAGCTGGCCAGGCCCTTGCGCACCAGGATGGCGGCGACGTGGGGGCGCCCGGCGCCGCTGCCCCCCGCTTCGGCCTCGAGCTCTTCCCCGCTCACCGGCAAGCCGAGCTCGGCCAGGCGAGCCACTAGGCGTTCGTTGCGACTGTCACGGGCGGCTTGGAGGCGGACGAGCTCGTCCTGGAGGGGGCCTTCGCCCGGCTCCAGGAAGTAGACGAGCAGGTGCATGGTCCCCGAGTGCTGGCAGGAGATCTCGGCTCCGGCGACCAGCTCTATGCCCGCCGCGTGCGCCCTTTTGCGGGCCGGGAGCACGCCGTCCTGGCGGTCGTGATCGGTGAGGGCGAGAGCCGAAAGGCCGGCCGTGACGGCCAGGTCGACCACCTCCTCAGGCGTGTCGCTGCCGTCGGAGACGGTCGAATGGACGTGCAGGTCGATCATTGTCCCCAGGTTAATGCCGCTGGTCCTCGGTCTCGGGCCCTCGATCTCGCCCGGTGGGCGGGCGCGGCGTGGGAGAATGAACAGGTGAGCGGCCCGGTTGAGCACACGAGCCCCAAAGAAGCGTGCGGGGTGTTCGGGATTTACGCACCGGGGCGCAGTGTCGCCTCGATCGTCTTCGACGGCCTTTACGCCCTCCAGCACCGGGGGCAGGAGTCGGCGGGCATGGCCGTGAGCGACGGCTCCACCCTGATGGTCATCAAGGATATGGGCCTGGTGACCCAGGTGTTCAACGACTACAAGGTGGCCGGGCTGTCCGGCCACCTGGCTATCGGCCACACCCGCTATTCGACCACGGGCTCGTCTTCGTGGCACAACGCCCAGCCCATGTACCGCCAGGCCGGCGGGACCGAGTTCGCCGTGGGCCACAACGGCAACCTCACCAACACCGACGAGCTGGCCGCCTCGATGGCCATGCTGCCGGGCCTGGCGACCAGCGACTCCGACTTGATGGCCGAGCTCATCGCCCGCGAGCTCGAACGCTCCGCGCACTCTCCGAGCAGTGCCGGGCCCTTGGTGGACGCCCTGATGCGCGTGCTGCCCCGTATGCGGGGTGCCTTCTCCCTGGTCCTAGCGGAGCGGTCGCAGCTGGTAGGGGTGCGCGACCCCAACGGCTTCCGCCCTTTGTGCTTGGGCAAGCTCGACGACGGGTGGGCCCTCGCCTCGGAATCGCCCGCGCTCGACATAACGGGCGCTCATTTCGTGCGCGAGGTCGAGCCGGGCGAGGTGCTGGTCATCAGCGCCGACGGTTGCCGGAGCTTCCGCCCGTGGCCGGCCGATCGCGTCCAGCCCACTTTGTGCCTGTTCGAGTTCGTCTACCTGGCCCGGCCGGACAGCCGCCTGTACGGCCAGGAGCTGCACGGCGCCCGGGTGCGCATGGGGGAGCTGTTGGCCGAGCAGGCCCCCGTCGCCGCCGACATCGTCGTCGGTGTCCCTGACTCGGGGATGCCGGCCGCCGAAGGCTACAGCCGGCGCAGCGGCATCCCTTACGGGCATGGCCTGGTGAAGAACCGCTACATAGGCCGCACCTTCATCAACCCCGACGCCGGCCAGCGCGCCCTGGGCGTGCGCCGGAAGTTGAACCCCCTGAAGGAAGCGATCACGGCCAAGCGGCTCATCGTGGTGGACGACTCGATCGTGCGGGGCACCACGACGCGGGCCATGGTGGCCATGTTGCGGGAGGCAGGCGCCCACGAGATCCACCTGCGCATCTCTTCACCGCCCTACCGCTGGCCGTGCTTCTACGGTCTGGACACCGGCGCCCGCACCGAGCTGGTGGCGGCCGACCTCGAAGTAGGGGAGATCTGCGACTACATCGGTGCGGACAGCCTCGCCTACCTGTCCTTGGACGCCTTAAAGAAGGCGACTGGTGTCCCCAGCGCCGGCTTTTGCGATGCCTGTCTCACCGGTAACTACCCCGTGCCCGTTTCTCCCCGCCTTTCCAAGACCGTGCTCGAGCAGCCCTCGCCGGCCCGCACGGGTGCGGGGCATTGAGGTGCCCCACCACGCACCACTGACCTACGCCGCTGCCGGGGTCGATATCGACGCCGGCGAGCGGGCTGTGCGCTTGATGCGGCCGTTGGTGGCCAGCACCGCCCGGGCCGAGGTGATGGGCGGCATCGGGGGTTTCGGCGGTCTTTTCGCCCTGCCCGGCGGGTACCGTCAGCCGGTGCTGGTGGCTTCGACGGACGGTGTGGGGACGAAGCTGGCCGTGGCCATTGCCGCCGGGCGCCTCGGGACCATCGGCGTGGACCTGGTGGCCATGTGCGTTGACGACCTCGTGTGCCAGGGAGCCGAGCCTTTGTTCCTCCTGGACTACCAGTTGTGGGGGCACCTCGACCCTGAGGCCGTGGCCGTCGTCATGTCCGGCGTGGCCGAGGGGTGCCGCCAGGCGGGCTGTGCCATCCTCGGAGGCGAGCTGGCCGAGCACCCGGGACAGCTACCGGTGGGCGAGATGGACCTGGCGGGCTTTGCTGTCGGCGTGGTCGAGAAGGACCGTCTTCTCGGCCCGGGCGGCGCGAACCCGGCCCGTCCGGGCGATGTTCTCGTGGGCATCCACTCCGGTGGGCTGCGCTGCAATGGTTATTCCCTCGTCCGGGCCGCTCTGCTAGGCCGGGCGGGCCGGCGATTGGACGACGAGGCCTGGTCCGGCGCCGGCCACAGCCTGGCGGACGAGCTGCTCCGGCCGTCGCTGATCTACGGCCCGGCCGTGCTCGCGGTGGTGCGCCGCTGCGACGTACGCGGCGTGGCTCACATAACCGGGGGAGGGCTGCCGGGCAACCTGCCCCGGGCTCTTCCACCCGACCTGGACGCCGTGCTGGCCCCCGGCAGCTGGCCCACGCCCCGCATCTTCGCCGAGGTGCAGACGGCCGCCGGTGCTGACGACGACGAGATGGCCAGGACCTTCAACATGGGCCTGGGGATGGTCCTCATCGTCGCTCCGGACCAGGCCGCGGAGGCTCTGGACGTCCTCGACGAGCATGGTTTGGCCGCTGGGCACGTGGGTAGGGTAACCAGTGGCGGCGGGCGCTGTTATTTCGCGGCCCCTTAGTCCCCAGTTCAGTCCTCCGGTTCTCCACAGGTCGTCCACAGGCGGGGGAAAACTACGAAATTCGTCAGTGGCGCCAGTCACCGCCAAAGGCGCCCGGTGCCTGTGCCCACCAACGCCCGCCCAAGCGCCACGCCGCCAGCTCGGGGCTGAGCACTCTTGGCAGCCCGGGGGCGACGCTCCCCAGGGCCTGCTCGACGGCGATGGTGATGGCCTCGAGCTCGACCGTTGACGGCGGCGAAGCCAGGGCGGTCAACTTGACCTCGATGCGGGCCACGACGGCGGTGCCTGGCCGGTCGGTCACAGAGGTACGTTGCCGTGCTTGCGCAGGGGCGCGTCCTGGCGCTTGCTGGCCAGCATTTCCAGGGCCTGGTGCAGGACGCGGCGGGTGCTGGCCGGCTCGATCACATCATCTATATAACCGCGCTCGGCCGCCAGGTAAGGGTTGGCGTTGGCCTCCTTGTACGCGTCGACGAGCTCGCGCCGGCGCTCGGGAGGCGCTCCGGCGAGCTCCGAGCTGTAAAATTGGTCCACGGCACTTTCGGGCCCGATGACGGCCAGTTCGGCGGCCGGCCAGGCATAGGCGAGGTCAGCGCCGAGCGATTTGGAGCCCATGATGACATAGGCCGCGCCGTAAGCCCTGCGCACGATCACTTGGATTTTGGGCACGGTCGCCTCGCAGTAGGCATAAAGGAGCTTTGCCCCGCGCCGGGCCATACCGCCATGCTCCTGGTCTGTTCCCGGCATAAAGCCGGGGACGTCGACGAAAGTGACCAGCGGTATGTTGAAACAATCGCAGGTGCGCACAAAACGCGCCCCTTTTTCGGTGGCGTCGATGTCCAGCACCCCGGCCAGCACTTGAGGCTGGTTGGCTACCACGCCTACGACCCGGCCCCCGATACGCCCGAAGCCGCACACCAGGTTCAACGCCCACAATGCGTGGTACTCAAAAAACTCGCCCCCGTCCAGTACGGCGCGGAGCAGGTCCTTCATGTCGTGCGGTTGCTGAGAAGACGCAGGCACCAGTTCCGCCAGGCCCGGAACGGGGCGCAGCGGGTCGTCGTTCGTGGCCACGATCGGCGGCGTCGAGGCATTGTTCGGTGGTAAGTAACCGAGCAACCGGCGGACCCGGTCAAGGCAAGATCTTTCGTCCGGGGCCACGAAGCAGGCCACGCCCGATTTGGTGGCGTGGGTAAGGGCTCCCCCCAGCTCCTCCAGTGTAACGTCTTCCCCGGTCACCGTTTTTACCACGTCGGGGCCAGTAATGAACATCTGCGACGTGCCCTGGACCATGAACACGAAATCCGTTATGGCCGGGCTGTACACGGCCCCTCCGGCGCAACTGCCCATGATGACGCTGATCTGGGGCACCACACCGGAGGCGGCTACATTGCGCCTGAAAATCCCGCCGTAGTAATGCAGGGCGACGACGCCCTCCTGGACGCGGGCGCCTCCGCCGTCGTTTATGCCCACCAGGGGCACGCCGAGGGAGGTGGCCATGTCGATGACTTTGTGGATCTTCTCGCCGGAGACCTCGCCCAGCGTCCCGCCGTTCACCGTGAAGTCTTGCGAGAAGACGCAGATCCTGTTCCCCTCTACGGTGCCGAAACCCGTGACCACGCCGTCGGTGTAGGCGCGCCTGTCTTCGCTGGCCCCCTCGGCCCGGCTGCGGGCCAACATGTCCAGCTCCTGGAAAGACCCGGCGTCGAGGAGATAGTCCAGCCTCTCGCGGGCAGTCATCTTGCCCCGGGCGTGCTGGCGCTCCACGGCGGCCTCGCTGCCGGCGTGAAGGGCGGCCTGACGACGGCGTTCCAGCTCCTCAAGACGGTGCCCCATCGACTGTTCAGCCACGCCGCACAAGGCTAATGGGCCCGCGTCAGCGGTCAGGAACATGGCAAGCCCTCCCCATGGGCTCTGCACCACCGGGGCGCCAAAGCGGTGATAGGCCTGGAGCGGGAAACATGAGGTTAGGAGACTAGGTGCAGATAACGGGTTCCGCAGAGGCCGAAACCACGGGGGCGGCCGCCTTTGGAGGGGCCGTTGGTTTTGAGGAGCTGGCCCAATCGGCGAGGCCGGCGTTCGTCCGGGCCGCCCTCTCGGTGACCGGGCGCCGCGAAGACGCCGAAGATGCCGTCCAGTCCTCGCTGGTAAAGGCGATGGCAGCGTGGCCGCGGGTGGCCGACCAGGAACGGTGGCGCCAGCAGGCCTATGTCCGTCAGATCGTCGTCAATACCTGTCGTTCGAGTTGGCGCAAGTGGGGCTCCCGGGTCTCGGTGGGGGACTTACCGGAGCTCGCTCAGGCGTCCGCCACCGATGCCGTGGACGACCGGGAGCTGGTGCAGCAGGCACTCGCCCGCCTGCCGGCGCGCCAGCGCGACGTCCTGTTGTTGCGCTACTACGAGGATCTCAGCGAGGCCGAGATCGCTCTGCGCCTCGGGTGTGCGCCGGGGACGGTGAAGAGCTCGGCCGCCCGGGCGCTGCGGGCACTGCGGGACATGCTGCCCGAGTACTCCGGCGGCCGGCCGGTCCGGGAGGGTGACGGGAGCGCGACGGGCGACGGGGAGGTCCAGCCGGACGGAGGGCCCAGCGGCGACGAGTCGCTGAAGTCGGCTTAAGGCGGGCTGGCGCGACCGGCCCAGCCGGCGGGGCCGGCCCTGGGACTGGTCCCGGGGACCGGGCGGGCGGTTAGGCGGAGCTCGTAGGCGGGCTGTGGTTGGCAGACTGCTTGCGTGCCGCGTCCCATCGAGCCACCGCCCTCCCGGTGGCAGTTCCCTTGTACGGCGCGGGCTCAGGCGGCCGTCGCTACCGGCGAAGTCGTCGGTACCGGTGCCGACATGCAGCCCGGAACTCTCCTGGCCGCCTACCGTTGCGGGCTCTTCCCCATGCCGGTGGCGGGCACGGTTGCTTGGTGGTCGCCGGACCCGCGCGGCGTGATCCCTTTGGACGGCCTGATCGTGAGCCGGTCGCTCCGCCAGGCCTTTCGGCGCTATGAGGTCCGCTTCAGCACGGCCTTTGAGGAGGTGATGGCCGCGTGCGCCGACCCGGGGCGACCGGGGGCATGGATCGACCGTCAGGTCCGTCACGCCTACCAGCGCCTGCACGACCTGGGCTGGGCTCATAGCGTCGAGGCGTGGGGGCCGGGCAACCAGCTGGTGGGTGGCCTGTACGGTGTGGCCATTGGCGGGTTCTTCGCCGGGGAGTCGATGTTCCACCACCAACGGGATGCATCAAAGGTGGCCCTGGTGGCGTTGGTCGAGGCCATGCGGGCGAGCGGTGCCGGCTTGCTCGACGTCCAGTGGTTGACCCCCCACCTGGCCAGCCTGGGGGCGGTGGCCGTCAGCCGGGCCCGCTACCACGAGGTGCTGAAGGCCGCACTGCAACGACCGCAAATGCAGCTGGGGCCCAGTTGAGGTGGCGGGCCTAGCGCCGGGCCAGCGCGAGGCGCTCGGCTCGCCTCAGCAAGTCCGGCGCCTCGAGCCGCCGGCACATGTCGGCGAACGCGGGCGCTGGTCCCCGCCAGGCCAGGCCGTCCACGGCGGCGGCACCGGCAGGGAGGATGTCCCGGTCCACCACACAGGTGGCCAGTTTCTTGAAAAGCTCGGCCGCACCACGGTTCTGCGCCAGGGCCGCCGCCAGCGAGGCCACCCGGGCGGCCGGCAGGGGCACCTTCCAGGCCGAGCCCTCGCCGGGGATGTTCTCCAGGGTGCCGTACTGCCCGAGCACGGCCGACGCCGCCTTGGGCCCCCAACCGGGCACGCCGGGGAACCCGTCGGCACTGTCGCCCACCAACGCCAGCCAATCGGGCACCGACCGCGGGCCTACGCCGAAGCGGGCCCGGACGGCATCTTCGTCGACGATGGCGTTCTTGCGCCGGTCCAGGCAGACGACCTTTTGCGCCCTCACGCACTGGCCCAGGTCCTTGTCCGGCGTACAGATCAAGATCTGCTCCGCCCTGGGGTCGTCGTAGGCAACGGCGGCGGCCGAGGCCAGCGCATCGTCGGCTTCCAGGTCGGTCATGGCCCACACCACCAGGCCCATTGACGCCAAGGCCTCTTCGAACAGCGGGAACTGGACGAGCAGGTCTTCGGGGACCCCGGCCGAGCTCTTGTAGGCCGGCCAGGCGTCGTTGCGCCACGACTCGATCACGTGGTCCGTGGCCACGCCTACGTGGGTGGCACCGGTCTCCAACATCCCGAGCAGCGAGCCGAGAACCGCCCGCGCTGCCCCGACCTCCTCGTGAGCGGCAGTCTGGTGCGCCGGGGCCCCGTAGTAGTGGCGGAACAGCTCGTAGGTGCCGTCGACAAGATGGACTTTCACGGCCGGACGGGACGCCCCACCGGCCCTGGGCGAGCGCTCCGCGCCTTTCCCGCCTGCCTGGCGCCCGACCGCTCGAGGCGCTGTTCTTCGAGGCGCTGGCCGATGCGGCCGACGCGCTCGGCGTGGCGGAGCAGACGGTCCCGGGCGGCGGAGGACTCGGCGTCCAGGCCGGTCACCTCCTCCACCTTCCAGTACCGCAGGGTTGGGCCCAGGACTTGGTCGTGAAAGACGGCGACGCTGTAAATGCCCTCGTCGGCTATCGATGCCGCGTGGGCCCTGTAGCCGCCGATGCCGGTGCCCGGCATGGCAAAGCCCTGGACCACTCGTTCGATCTCACGGACCACGTCGGAGGGGTCAAGCTCGAGGGCGGCGCTGACAAGGTCCCGATAGAAAAGGAAATGGAGGTTCTCGTCGGCGGCGACGCGCTTCATTATCTCGTAGCCGGCGGCGTCGTCGAGGGCCTTGGCGGTGTTGAAGTGAGCAATACGGGTGGCCAGCTCCTGGAGAGCCACGTAGACCATGGTGCCCGCCGCCGACCAGGGTTCAGGCGCCACGCCCCCCGACACCTGCTGCATCCGGGCCCGCTCCAGCACTACCGGGTCCACCAGGCCAGAAACGGTCACCCAGTCGCGCAGCACGATGGAATGGCGGCCCTCTTCGGCCGTCCAGCGCCGCATCCAGTCCCCCCAGGCGCCGGCCGTGCCAAACGCTGAGGCCAGGGCGACGGTGTAGTACGGGAGGTTGTCCTCGGTGAGCAGGTTTACCAGGATGGCGCTGCGGACGCCCTCCGAAATAGGCGTGCCGGCGGGGGGCTCCCATGGCTTGCCAGGCTCGATCCGGCTA
Source organism: Acidimicrobiales bacterium (assembly GCA_052325485.1). Classification (GTDB taxonomy): domain Bacteria; phylum Actinomycetota; class Acidimicrobiia; order Acidimicrobiales; family Palsa-688; genus Fen-671. The sequence continues at coordinate 54,941 of JBKQUU010000116.1, forward strand.
CCCCTCTCCCAGGGGACCAGTTCGTGGGGGAACCACTCACGAGCACTGTCGAGGTGCCGGTCCAGCAGCTTCCCCACCACCGGCTCGAGGTCGGCCAGGGCAGATGAGTTCACTGAGCTGCCAGTTTACGCGTCAAACGGCGACCGCGCCGGCCGGTGCAGGAAAGTCCGTGTGCAAAGTCCTCCTGGCCGCGATCATGGAACGGTGCTGGTGACCACCAACCTGACCGTCGAAGTGGGCGGGCGCCTGACTTTGGAGGACGCCTCCTTCAGTGTGCGCGCCGGTGACAAGGTCGGTCTGGTGGGCCGCAACGGGGCCGGGAAGACAAGCCTGCTCAGAGTCCTGAGCGGGGAGCTTCCGCCGGCCGCCGGCAAGGTCGAGACCCAGGGGGCGCTCGGTTTTCTCACCCAGGACCCGCGCCGTCTGGCTACGGAGGTGCAGGTCTCGGGCCTGGCTCACGTCTTGTCGGGGCGGGGACTCGACGAAGCCGTGGTGCGGCTCGAGCGACTGCGGGCGGCGATGGAGGCCGACCCTTCTGAGCGGGCGGTCCACAGGTACTCGAGAGCCGAGGAACGCTTCGCCGCCGCCGGAGGGTACTCAGCTGAAGCCCAGGTCCGCCAGCTCGTCGCCGGTCTGGGACTGGCCGGGGACCGGCTGGACCTGCCCGTCGGCGTGCTGTCCGGGGGGGAACGTCGCCGCCTCGAACTGGCCCGGATCCTCTTCGCCGGCAGTGACGTACTGCTCCTCGACGAGCCGACCAACCACCTCGACAGCGATGCCAAGGCATGGCTGGTGAGCTTCCTACGCTCCTACCGGGGCGCCCTGCTTGTCGTGAGCCATGACATAAAGCTGCTCGATGAGTCGATCACCCGTGTCCTCCATCTCGACGAGGGCACCCTGGTGGAGTACAAGGGCACCTACTCCCAGTACGTGGACGCCCGGGCCAAGGACGAAGCGCGCCAGGCCAAGGTGGCCGAGCACCAGGCGGCCGAGATCAAGCGCCTGTCAGTACTGGCGGAGTCCATGCGCCACCAAACGGCCAAGCGCGCCCGGGTGGCCAAGACCCTCGACAAGCGTGTGGCCCGTTTGCAGGCCGGCGCGGTCGCCGGGCCCGCCCGGCGCGAACGGCGCTACCGGATCAGCTTCCCTCCACCGCCCCACTGTGGTCGTGTCGTCGTCGAGGCCAACGGCCTGGTCAAGGCGTACAGCGGGCCGCCCGTGTTCGAGGACGTCACCTTCGCCGTCGAGCGCGGCCAGCGCCTCCTCGTCATGGGCCTGAACGGCGCCGGGAAGACCAGCCTCCTACGCCTCCTAGCCGGCTTGAGCGAGCCGACGGCCGGGACATGGCGGGCCGGCGTCGGCGTCTCGGTCGGTTATTACGCACAGGAGCACGAGGGCATCGTCAGCGGTCGCACCGTCGTCGACCATCTGCGCGAGCAGTCCAGCGCCCCTGAGGCCGAGCTGCGCGGGCTGCTCGGCATGTTCGGCCTTGTCGGCGACAAGGCCTTCCAGGACGCTTCGACACTTTCGGGTGGAGAAAAGACGAAGTTGGCATTGGCCCAGCTCGTGGCCGGTCGGCATAATTGCCTGTTGCTCGACGAGCCCACCAACAACCTGGACCCGCCGTCACGCCAGGGCATCGGCCGGGCCCTATCGGAATGGCCCGGCGCCATGGTCGTGGTGAGCCACGACTCGGGTTTTGTGGCCGAGCTCGCTCCCGACCGGGTGCTGCTCATGCCCGACGGCGCCGAGGACGCTTGGAGCGACGACCTCCTAGACCTCGTCAGCATGGCCTGATAGAGCGGCCCGGTTCAGCCGACCTCCCGCCGGCCCTCCAGGGCGCGGCCCAGGGTGAGCTCGTCGGCGTACTCGAGGTCGCCGCCGACCGGGAGCCCGCTGGCGATCCGGGTCACTTTGACGTCAAGGTCCTTGAGCAGGCCCGCCAGGTACAAGGCGGTCGCATCGCCCTCAATGTTGGGGTTGGTGCACAGGATGACTTCCTTCACCCCTTCCGCTTCGATCCGGCCCAGGAGCTCTCGGATGCGCAGCTGTGCCGGACCGATACCGTCGATGGGGCTGATGGCGCCCAAGAGCACGTGGTAGCGGCCCCGGAACTCACCTGTCTTTTCGACGGCGACAACGTCGCGGGGCTCTTCGACGACGCACAGGACAGACGGGTCGCGCCGGGTGTCGGTGCATATGCCGCACTCGGCGCCGGCGGCGCCCTCGGCTACGTTGAAGCAGCGCCGGCACCACGTGACCTTGGTCTTGGCCGCATTGATCGAGGAGGCCAGGCGGGCGGCGTCCTCAGCCGGAGATTTCAGGATGTAAAAGGCGATCCGTTGGGCCGACTTGGGGCCTATCCCGGGCAGGCGGCCGAGCTCGTCGATAAGTTCCTGGACTGGTGTGGCGTACATGACCTAGCCCTCGTACAGCGAGGAGCCGGGGAAGGCCTGCAGCAAGCGTTGCTCGGCCGGGACCTCGGGCAGCGGAGGGGCGGCCACCATCTCGCCCATCTCGTCCAGGTCGTAGGTCTCCTCGGGGGCAGGCGGACGCCCGCCAGGTGCGTGCCCCGTCCCGGCGTGGTGGTCGAGGACCAGGCGCAACGGGACCGGCCGGCCGAAGTGGGCGGCGAGGGCGCTCTCCGCCTCAGCCTGAAAATTGCTGGCCCGGGCCAGCAGGCTTTCACCCGGTAGCCCGAAGACGGCCGCGGCGCCGGTAACTTCGATGAAACGCCCTCCGGCCAGGTAGACCTTTGCCGGTCGCGACAGCTGGTTGAGGACGGTGTCGCCCCAAGCCTTGGTGAGCTCGTCCCGGCTGGGCAGCGCGGCGGTGCCCGAGCCGTCGCCCGGTAGTCCGCCGCCTTCAGGGACAACCTTGGGCGCAGGCGCCAAGCCGGCCACCGGAGCGCCCGCCGGGCCGCCGGCGCGAAGGTAAGCGCCAAGCGCCATGGTCGGCGGGGCTTGGCCGGCCATGGGAGGCCTCGGCGCCTCCGGGCGCCCCTCTGGCCCCGTCCCCGGCTCAAGGCCCGTGGACGGCACCGGGCCAGGTGCGGCGCCTCCGAAGGCAGTCTCCGCCGACCTCGGAGAGATGGGAGACGTGCCCGTGGGGGCTAGGCCAGTAGGGGGTAGGCCAGTAGAAGATGGGCTGGTATGAGATGAGCCGGCATGAGATGAGCCGGCGTGAGGTGAGCTGGCCCCGGGGGAGCCGGTTTTTTCCGCCAGCGCTCTTTCCAGCCGCTCGACCCTCTCCAAGATCGCTCCCGGGCTCGGGTCTACCGAGGGGGATACAAGACGGACCAGCGCCACCTCCAGCGTTACCCGAGGGTCGACGGAATCCCTCATGTCGACTAGGGCCTCTCCCAAGGTTTCCATGGCCCGCACCAAGAGGGGCAAACCCATTTGGCGGGCGTTCTCTGTCAACCGCGGCGTGGCCGTCGCGGGCAGCAGTACCAGCGATGGCGCCTGGACCGACAGGAAGGCGTTGCGCAGGTGCTCCAACAGGTCGTTGGCCAACCGGCGGGGTTCCCGGCCGGCCATCACCGCCCTAGCCACAGCCTGCAAAGTCTGGCCTACGTCCCGCTCCGCCAGGGACTCGGCCAACTCGGCCACCAGGCCCGCCTCGTCCTCGTCGCTGCCCGAAGCGGCCAGCTGTTCGAGTGCCGACTCGGCGTCCCGGGCCGAACCTCGGCCGCGTTGCACGGCGAGCCGTACAGTCGTGGGGCCCAGAGCCAGGCCGGCGTCCTCGTTTATCTTCGTCAGGAGGTCGGTGAGCACGTCGCCGTCCAGGAGCCGGAACTCGAAGTGCTGGGTGCGAGAAAGTATCGTCGGCAGGACTTTTTGCGGGTCCGTGGTGGCCAGTACGAACACGACGTGGCTGGGAGGCTCCTCAAGCGTCTTCAAGAGGGCGCTGGCGGCGTCGCCGGTGAGCTGGTGGACTTCGTCGATGATGTAGACCTTCCAGCGCCCGGGGGTCCCCAGGGCGACCCGGGACAGCAGGTCGCGCATCTCTTCAAGTTTGCGGTTGGAGGCGGCGTCGAGCTCGAACACGTCCATGGACGCTCCGGCCCGTATGGCGGTGCACGAGAGGCAGGTGCCGTCCGGCTCGCCGTCCTCGGGGGACTGGCAGTTGAGGGCCATGGCCAGGATGCGCGCCGTGGAGGTCTTGCCCGTGCCGCGTGGGCCACTGAAAAGGTAGGCGTGCGCCACCCGGCCCTCCCGTACGGCGTTGCGTAGCGCCCGGGTGACGTGTTCCTGGCCCCTCACATCGGCAAACCGCTGAGGGCGGTAACGGCGGTAAAGAGCCTGGTAGGGCTGGTCCGCGGCCGTCCCCCCGGCTGATGGGCCAGCGGCGGAGGGAATGCCTGGCGCGCCCTCCAGGGCGTGAACGGCTTGGTCTGCTTGGGCGTCTTCCGGCACGGGCACAGCCTAATGGGGCCCTGTGACGTGGGCGCAGGGGCTACCCGGTCCCGCTTGAGGGGGTTACGCACCACTGGGTGCGGCCGCTGCAGGCGTGAGGGCGCCCGAGGCCGGTCAGGTACCCAGGTCCGTGCCCGGGAGGAGCCATTGGCAGGCGTACCGCGGGCTCAGGCCGAGGGCCGATCGCAGAACACTTGAGGTGGCGGCGCGCCGGAGGTAAAGGCGCTCGAGAGTTGCCGTCGCCGGCGCCGTGGCGCCCTGGTGGATCATTCGTCCGAGCTGGAGCACGTACTCCCGCAAGGAAGTCTCGAAATCGGCGGCGAGGACGGCGGTGCGCCCAGGGAACCTGATCTCGTCCAGGTGGTCCAGCAGCTGGGAGTCCGCGTTGATCTCCGACAAGAACTCCTGAGGCCGCGCCTTGCCGCCGTTCTCGCCCATGGCGCGTGAAACGGCTGTCCACTGGGGCACGACCGCGTTCGACGCGGCTATATAGGCCAGGGTCGCGGGCGAGGCACCAGGGGGCGCGGAATCCTGGCACAGGCCGGCGGGCGCTTGGCGTGCGGCCAATAAGGCTGGGGCGGTGGGTGCCGGCGCCGAGCCGGCCTGGCCGCCGGGAACGGCCCGGCCCCCGGGACCGGCAAGGCCGCCGTCGGCCCGGGCCAGTGGTCCGGCCAGGTGGACTTTCTCCCTGCCCGGGGCGGTGGCCGACGACGAGCTCACGATCGCCACGCCGACGGCCACTAGAGCGGTGAGGAGCGCCACCGACCCGATTATGACCGGGACCCTCCTCCCACGCCGTGGGTGCCTGCCCCCTCTCGCTGCAGGTGCCGGGAGCTCCTCCGGACGGGTGCCCAGGGAGCTCGGCGAAAGGTCCGGCCCCGAGCCCGCAGGACCAGCCTCCCCCGAGCCTGTCTCCCGCACACCAGCCTCCTCGGGGCCGGAAGTCGCCAGGGGCGTCGCAGGGCTCGCCGGCAAAGGCTGGGTGCCTACCGGGAGCGGCTCAGGAGAAGCGGGGGGAGCCCATGCGGCTCGTCCGGGTGCCCCCGCGGCTGATCGGCCGCCCGAGAGGGCGGCACCTGTGACGGGCTTCGGGGCAAGAGAGAAGAAGGGGTCGGGGGGCCCGGTCCGGGCCAAGGTGCTAGTCGACGGGTTGCCCGACGACGCCGGGGTGCCGGGCCCCCATGGTCTCGGCAATGTGGTTGCCACCGCCGCTTGGTCCGCGACGAGATAGTTGCTCTCCGCCGCGTAGTTGGCCAGGAGGGCGGCGGTGCCCTGCTCGTCCACAGTCGGCTCGCCCACGGTCGGCTCGTCCACAGTCGGCTCGCCCACGGTCGGCTCGCCCGTCGTTGCCACCGCTTCCGCCGGCACAATTTCGGCCTGGGGGTGCCGCTCTGTTGTCTTCGGCTCCGAAGGGGCCTTCGGCAAACCCTGGGCGTCCGGCGCTGCCACCTCGCCCGGGGTGGTGGTCAACTCCTCGTCTACCGGGCCGCCCTTAGCCGGCGCCGTCCGCCTTCTTGTAGAGGCGGGCCTGCTCCGGACGGGTTCCCAGAACGGGTCCGGCAGTGGTGTCAGCAGCGAGGTGGGCTGTGGGGTACAGGCCGCGGCGGCGAAGCGGCTCAAGAAGGCGTGGCTCGAGGCGGCGCCCGACGGATCGTAAGACGGGTCGTCTTCCGGTGCTACGGGCCAGGAGGCTGGGCTGTTGGTAGCCATGGGCGCGGCAATGGGAGCGGAGGAGGTGAAGTCGTGGAGAAAGGCGAGCAATGCCGCTCGTTCGTCAGTTGCCGGGGGCGCGCCCGGACTGCCGACCGCGACCCCTGCGAAGCGCGATCCCAGGTCGGCCTGGCCACCCATTTCGGTCAGAGAGCAGTGGCACGTTCTATCGTGAGCTCCACACCTCGGGCACATCTTTGCTACCGCGTCTCCCTCCTGGACGAGCGTCTCGCTGCCGTACCCATCGGTCGAACAGGACCGGATCTTGACGAAAGGAGGAAAGCCGGCACGGTCGGCGAAAAGCCGGTGCCCGGCCTAAAGGCGGGAGCCCGCCCATGCGCTTGGTGCCCGGCGCGACGGTCAGGTTTCCTACGGCACACGGAGCGATCCGCTGAGGGCTGCTGCCGTCAGGCCCTGACCCGGTTTGCGGTGCCCCGTTGCGTAGGGCCCGACCGCCGCGCCCGGCACCAAGCTGCTGGTGTGCCCGGCCCGGCGTGTGGCTGGTTCAGACTAGCCTGTCTGAACGCTGGAGGGGTGCGAGAGCGGCCGAATCGGCACGATTGGAAATCGTGTGTGGGGAAACTCACCGTGGGTTCAAATCCCACCCTCTCCGCCAGGTTCGGGCAGCTCAGATGTGGTAGACCTCGAACCCGCCCCGCGGAAAGAAACGGTGAGGGTTCGAGGCAACCATGCATGGCGTTTGTCTGCGTTTGTCTGCGTGCGTGACAGGTGCACGCGTTCGCCGATGAGGGCTCAGTTCCTTGAAG
>JBKQUU010000117.1:0-10583 GCA_052325485.1 Acidimicrobiales bacterium
CCGCCAGTACGGTCACGCCAAGCGCCACTGCCATCGCCACCACGCCGATCGCTAGCGAACGGGCCCGCCGGTGGCGCCAGCCCAGGTACGAGAGGGTAAGGAAGAACACCGCCACGATGACGAAGGCACCGGCCAGGACTATTTCCTGCGCTTTGGAGCGGTCACTGGCGGCATTGAGCTCCAGGGCGGTGGTGTGGGCGGCGTCGAGGGTCCGTAAAGCCGAAGGGTCTTGCCCGGGCTGCACGCACGGCGATTCGACCTCACTGGCCCGCAAGCCGGCCTGGTCGTACAGCACCGATCCGCCGCTACCGCGGCTGGACGGCCAATAGCACACGAAGCCGGGGATAAGGGCCCGCTCCTGGGCTCCTTCTACGCGCCCGCTCGCCTCGAGGTCGCGTGCCAGGGCGCGGTCGCCGCCGGCCCAGGCCGTGGCCGCCTCGGAATAGAGGCTGCTCTCCGCCACGGTGTGCTCCTGGTAAAGCTCATTGAGGCGGGCGCCGAAGTCGACGTAGCTATCCTGCTCAGCTTTGACCGTCTGGTACTCGGTGACCTCCTCTACAGCCTGCTGGCTGAGACCTGACGCCGACGAGAACTGGCTGGATGCCCAGTAAGCCAGGACAGCGCCCACCACGGAAAGACCAGCGACCAACATGACCACGCCGGCGTTCCATCTGTCCAGGGCCGCTTCTTCGGGACTGGGTGGGGGCGCCGGGGCCCTGTCGGCACGGTAACGGCGCCACTCCAGGCGGAGCAGGAACAAGCCTCCCAGGAGCAGGACAGCCAGGGCGCAGGTTGCTAGGACAGCCATGCGCCTGCCGTGAGGGTTCGAGGGCCGGGTGGGATGGCCATCAGGCGAATGTTAATGGACGGCCTGACGTGCCTTACGACAAGACGGAGCCTTCGTCATGCGGGCGCCACCCATGGATATGCTGAGGCTGCCAACCGGCACCGGGCGGAAAAATGCTCCCGGCCCGGCTCGCACGTAGCCCAGACGATGAGGAGCTGATGTTGCTCGCCTTGCTCAATTTCGATGGTTTTGTCAGCTCCTCGGGGTACCTTGCCATTTTCCTGCTCTCGGTGCTGCAGTCCTGCTGTGTGCCCACGTCGTCCGAGCTCACACTGGGTTTCGCCGGCGTTCTTGCCTACAGGGGGGAACTGAGCCTGCCCGGCGTCATCGCCGTCGGGGCCGCCGGCGAGGTGGTCGGGGCTCTGATCGCCTGGGTCATCGGCCGCACCGGGGGCCGCGCCTTCGTCGACCGGTTCGGTCGTTATCTGCTCCTCACCCATCGCGATCTCGACCGGGCCGAGGCCTGGTACGACCGCCACGACCGCTGGGGCGTCTTCGGCAGCCGTTTGTTGCCCTTCATCCGTAACTTTGTAGCTCTTCCGGCCGGGGTGGCCGAGGTCCCCATCGTGCGTTTCGGCTTGCTCACAGCTGCTGGCAGCCTGATCTGGGACGGGGCCATGGCCCTCATCGGCTATGAGGTAGGGAGCAGCTGGAATTCGGTCATGCACGGCTTCAGCGATGCGGGTTACCTCCTCGCCTTCCTGGCCGTGCTGGCCTTCGCGGTTTTCTTGGTGCACCGGTACCGGTCGTACAAAGCCGCCACGGCCGGCGGCGCCGGCGCAACTCGCGATGCTGGTACCACCCGAGCTACTCGTGGTACCCGAGCTGCCGGCGGGACCCGTGCTCCGGCCGGGGCGTCGCCCGAGCCTCCCGCGCCTCCCGAGGTCAATCCCCGTCCGCGGCTTTGAGGGCCGCGCCCACCCGGGCGTCGACGGTCCAGCGGGCCGGTTCGAGGTGGTGCTCCTCGGCCCAGGAGATGGTAAGCGCCCGGCTGCCGGCTTGTTCGAGCAGTTGAGCGCCCAGGCGGTCGTGGGCCAAGTACATGCCGACGCGCTCCCGGTACGAGGACTGGCGAGGCGGCAGGGCTGAGCCGGCCCCACCCGAGCCGGCCCCACCCGAGCCGGCCCCTCCCGAGCCGGCCCCTCCCGAGCCGGTGCCTCCCGGGCTGGCCCAACGTAGCAACCGCCCCCGGCCCACAGTCAGAGCGGCCAGCGTGACACCCACCCGGGCGAAGGTCCCGAGCGAGGACTCGACCTTGCCCACGTCGTGCAGGAGGGCAGCGGCAACGACCTCGGGCGGGGGCTTGTCGGGGCCGAGGAGACGGACGGTGTCCCGGGCGACGCCCACGGCATGACGTTGGTCCGGCCCCGACATCCGCCGCCACAGCAGTCGTTCGCCGTCGAGCAACGAGCCCAGGGCCCACTCTTCGTCCTCGGGAGGGGGACCGGCCGGCGACAGCGCTCCGAAGAAGCGTCCCGCCAGGTGCCGCCACGACCCGAAACCCTGTGAAGACGCCATCGGCCCCCCAAGTTAGTGTCACCCACCGCTCGGTCCTGGGCGGGATCGTTTACGTGCGGGGAGGCAACCTGGCATAATCAACGACGCATGCCGGTCGGTCCGCAGGGGCTCAAGTTCAGCGTGGCCGGTAGGTGTTCATGAAGGCGGTCGGGGCGGTGCTGGCGGCCGTCATATGTGCCACCTTGGGCCTGGTGGCGACCAGTGCGGCGGCCAGTACGGCGGCCAGTACGGCGGCTGCTCCGGCGGCGCCGGCCTTGGTCATATCGGCGCATTTCCACCCGAGCAGGCTGGGGGCTGCGGGCGGCCACGTAGAGGTCATGGGGACCGTCCGCCACGCGAGTACCTGCCAGCTCAAGCTCCTCTCCGCGCCGGCCCTGGTGGTCGTGTACTCGCACCAGCCGAAGAGCTGCGCCACGGGGACGTTCTCTGCTCGTGTCCTCGTCCGGCGCGAACGGGGGCCCAAGGCGATGGCCCCGGGGGCCAAAGACCGAGCGACCTTTGCCCTGGTTGCCCGCAACAAGAGCTCCTCGTTCTCGCAGCCGATCTTCTTGACGGTGGCCGAGCCCGCCGGGACCAAGACCATGTCGACGACTACAACTAGCCCCAAGTCGGCGGCCGGGTCGGGCGGGCCGACGTCCCCGAGCTCATCGACGACGATAAGCACGACGACCACTTCGGTGCCGGTGACCACCACGACCCCGGTCATCGTCCTCCCGGCGCTGCCCCCTCCGACGGGGACGACCGTCACGACCATGCCCCCGACGACGACTACCAAGCCGAGCACGACCACGACCTCGACCACCACCGCCCCTGCCACCACGGCGCCCACCTCGACTACCACCACGCTCGGCACCACGACCACGAGCGGTACGTCGACCACTACGAGCACGTCGACGACGACGACCGCCCCCACGACGACGACGACCACGGTGCCTGCGGCCGTGGTGGTCGATTCGGCCAACTGGTCTGGTTACGCAGTCAGCAGTGGGCCGTTCAGCCAGATAACGGGGACCTTCACGGTGCCCACCATCACGAGCGCGGCCACCTGCACCGAGCACGTCGCCGAGTGGGTCGGTATAGACGGGTGGAACGCGCCAACTCTGCCGGAGGACACCTACCTCATCCAGGCTGGGGTGGACGCCAGCATGACCGACCCCGACACGGGCACGTGCACGCCGGGCAAGTTCTACGTCTGGCCCTGGTGGGAGATCTTGCCCCAAAACGAGACGCCGATCACCACTGTCACCGTGAACGCCGGTGACCAGGTGACGGTTTCCATTTCACAGCTGAGCGGGACGAGCACGTGGGCCATAAGCCTGACCGACGACACCGACGGCCAGAGCTTTACCACCGACCAGGCTTACTCGGGGCCGGCGTCATCGGGGGAATGGGTGGTCGAGGCGTCGAGCACGGGCGCGTGCGCCGGGAGCGTCGAAGAAGGCACGGACATATGCCAATTGGCGCCCTACTGCGTCGGTCCCAGCGGTTCGTGCACCGGCCCCGTACAGTTCGGCAACATGTCCGTAGATGGCACTCAGACGGACTGGTGGCAGGTTTTCATGGTCCAGGACAATGCCACTGTGGCGACCCCGTCGCTGCTCGGCGACGGCGGGTTCAGCGTCGCCTACACGGGCACACAGGCCAGTGTCGCCAGCCCTGCCGCCGGGGGCGGTCCCGTGCTGGCCGCCGGTAGCCAGCCTCGCGACAAAGTCCTGCGCCAACCGATCTCGCAGGGCTAGTGGCGCCCGCGCCCTCTCCCGTGGCTGTGCCCGTCGCGGGCTACCTGCGGCTCCCCACCATCGCCGCCGGCGTGGTGGTCTTCGTCAGCGAGGACGACCTGTGGTCGGTGCCCGCCGCCGGCGGTCCCGCCCGCCGGCTCACCGCCGACCTCCTCGGCGCCGGCCGCCCGGCTCTTTCTCCCGATGCCCGCCTGATCGCCTTCACCAGCGACGCTCAGGGCCGGGCCGACGTCTACGTGATGCCTGCCGCCGGTGGGATGGCCCGGCGCCTGACCTGGCTTGGCGGCCCACCCCCGCGGCCTGGCGGGAACGGCCCGACCCGGGTGCTCGGTTGGGCCCCCGACGGCAGGGTCGTTTTCACCAGCGACGCCCGCCAACCTTTCAGAAGTGTGACGATGGCCTACGCCATTTCGCCGGAAGGCGACCGACCAGCGGCGCCGCTGCCCTTCGGCCCTGTCCGGGACGCCTCCTACGGGCCCGGCGGCGGCGTTGTGATCGGCCGCAACACCGCCGACCCCGCCATGTGGAAGCGCTACCGGGGCGGGAGGGCGGGGGCGATCTGGATCGACCGCCGGGGCGACGGTGACTTCGAGCTACTGCTGCGCCCCGACCAGCTCGACGGGAACCTCGCCTCGCCCATGTGGGTGGGCAAGCGGATCTACTTCCTCTCGGACCACCAGGGCATTGGCAACCTGTACTCGTGCTCTCTGGCGGGGACCGATATCGCCCGCCACACCGACCACGCTGAGCACTACGCCCGTCACGCGGCCAGCGATGGCACCAGGGTCGTCTACCAGACGGCGGGGGAACTGTGGTGCTACGACCCGACCACCGACCGGGCGGCCCGGATCGAAGTCGAGCTCGGTAGCCCCCGGACCCAACGCCAGCCTCGCTTCGTTGACGCGGAGAGCGACATGGGGCAGTTCCGCCTCGACGGCAAGGCAATCGCCTCGTGGTCGACGTCCGCGGCAGGCTGCTCAGCTTCGCCGCGTTCGACCTGCCCGTCCTCCAGCACGGGGAGCGCCAGGGAGCTCGCTACCGGCTGGCCAGCTTCCTGGGCGAGGGGAGGGACATCGTCGTCGTGAGCGACGCTACCGGCGCCGAGGCCATAGAGGTCCACCCGGGTGGGCCGACGCCCGTTGTCCGCCGTCTGAAGGTGGCCGACCTCGGACGGGTCATCGACCTGGTGCCGTCACCGGACGGGTCTCAGCTCGCCGTCACCAACCACCAGCACCAGCTGCTCGTCGTCCCCACCGGCCCGGGCCAGGCCCGGGTGCTCGACGAGTCCGCCTTCGGCCGGCCGGCCGGGCCGGCGTGGTCCCCTGACGGCAGGTGGGTGGCCTATAGCTTCCCCGCCAGCGCCAAAACGTCGCAGATCAAGATGGCCGAGGTCACAGGCGAGCGGGCGGTGGCGGTGACCGAGCCGGAGTTCAAGGACAGCTGCCCATCTTTCGACCCGACCGGGAGGTACCTCTACTTCCTGTCCCGGCGCACGTTCGACCCCGTCTATGACAGCCTCTTTTTCGACCTCGGTTTCCCCTTGGGGGCGCGTCCCTACCTGGTCACCCTCCGAGCCGACCAGCCCTCACCCTTCCTGGTCCGTCCCGAGCCCGGGCCGGCGCCACCGGACGCCCCCGATGGTGCCGGTGCCGCCCCGGTCGGTGCCGACGGGCAGGGCACCCCCACTTCGCTTGGCACCTCGTCTGGCACCTCGTCTGCCACGTCGTCTGCCACGTCGTCTGCCACGTCGTCTGGCGGGCCGGTCCCGGTCGACCTCGAAGGGATCGCCCAGCGCGTTGTCGAGGTACCCGTTCCCGAGGCTCGTTACGAGGCGGTCATCGCCTTGAAAGACAAGCTCCTGCTGTTGTCCAGGCCGGTGGAGGGCGCCCTGGACTATGACTGGGCCGCTACGACGCCTCCTGCCGATGGCATCCTCGAGTGCTATGACCTGGTCACAGACCGACGTGAGACCTTCGCTACGGACGTCGCCGAGCTGGCTGTCAGCGGGAACAGGGGCCGCCTGGCCTACACGACGGGAGCGGCCGGGGAGGCCCGACGTCTCCGGGTGACGTCGTCGACGGCCAAGCCGGGCGACGAGCATGACAGGGAGCCACCCGGACGTAGCAACGGCATGGTCGACCTGGGCCGGGCCCGGGCGCTCGTGGACCCGGCTTCCGAGTGGGCCCAGATGGTCCGGGAAGCCTGGCGGCTCCAGCCCGAGCAGTTCTGGACGGCCGACCTTTCGGGGGTGGACTGGCCCCGGGTGCTGGAGCGTTACCTGCCGCTGGTGGACCGGGTGGCGACCCAGGGCCGAACTTTCTGACGTCATATGGGAGCTGCAGGGCGAACTGGGGACTTCGCACTGCTACGAGATCGGCGGCGAGTACCGGCACCCACCGTCCTGGGGCCAGGCTCACCTGGGGGCCGACATCGACAGGGACGCCTCGGGAAGGTGGGTGGTCACCCGGGTCGTCCCCGGGACGACCTGGCAACCGCGGGAGGCCTCGCCGCTGCTGACCCCCGGAGCGGGCGTGGGCGCCGGCACCGCCATCCTGGCCGTGAACGGTCAACCCGTCGACCCCGCGGTGGGGCCGGCGGCTCTCCTGGCCAATCAGGCCGGCCTACCGGTGGAGCTGACGGTGGCCGGCCCTCCCGTCGGGGCCGCTGGGGGTGCGGCGGTTACGAGGACGATCGTCGTGCCCACCCTGGCCGATGAGAGGCCGCTGCGCTACCGGGACTGGGTGGTGACCAACCGGCAACGGGTGCGGGAGGCGACGGGCGGGCGGGCCGGTTACCTCCACGTCCCGGACATGATGCCTCAGGGCTGGTCGGAGTTCCATCGCTCCTACCTGGCCGAGGTCGAGAAGGACGCCCTGGTGGTCGATGCCCGCTACAACGGCGGCGGGCACGTCTCGAGCCTCATGCTGGAAAAGCTGGCCCGACGCCGCATCGGTTGGGACGTCCCCCGCCGTGGCGCGCCCATCTCCTATCCCGACGAGGCTCCCCGCGGGCCTCTGGTGCTTCTCACCAACGAGTTCGCCGGGTCGGACGGTGACATATTCACCCACGGGTTCAAGATGCTCAAGCTGGGGCCGGTGGTAGGGACGCGGACGTGGGGGGGAGTGATCGGGATAGACGTCACCCAGCCCCTGGTCGACGGGAGCATAACCACTCAGCCGGAGTTTGCCTTCTGGTTCGATGACGTCGGCTGGGGGGTGGAGAACCGCGGCACCGATCCCGACGAGGAGGTGGTCATCCGGCCCCAGGACTACGTGGCGGGCCGGGATCCCCAGTTGGAGCGGGCCATTGAGCTTGTCCGGGAGGCGTTGGAGAGCTTCAAGCCCGTCCTTCCCGAACTGGACCGCCGACCGCCCAAACCTCTGCCTGCCCTGCCTCCTCGAGCCTGACCGGGCCGGGGCCCGCCTAAACGACCTTGATGGGGGCTGGCCCGTCCGCCAGCAGCTCGAACCAGACCGTCTTGCCCGGTACCCGGGCCAGTTTCTCGACCCACCAGCGGTCGGCGAACGCGGCCACCAGCTGCAGGCCACGGCCGTGTTCTTCAGTAATGCCAGGTCGGTCGAGGCGGGGCTCGCCGCCCCCGCCGTCGGTAACACCGATGCGCACCACTTGCTCCGCCGACGAATAGGTGGCGGAAACCTTGAAGTTGCCGCCCGAGTAGAGCAGGGCGTTGGTGGCCAGCTCGGAGACCAGGAGCCGCGCCTTCTCGCAGATGTCCGGGGGCAGGCGGCTGAGCGCTTTGGCCACGAACTGGCGGGCGTCGGACACCGAGGTCGCTCGGTGAGGGAACGAGCGCGCCGGCATGTCAGCCACGAACTAGGCGCCGTCGTCCGGCCAGGCCCAAGGCCTCGATGGCCCGGCCCACGATGGGGCCGGCGTTGCGTACTCCTAGTGCGCCGAACCTGTTGGCGATGCGCAAAAGCAGCGCGATGCCGGATGTGCCCATGAACTCGACCGTGCCCATTTCGACGATGACTGAGCGGGCCTGCCTGTCCAAGACCGCTTCTGACTCTGGCCCTATGTTCTCAATACCCCTAATGCCGTACTCGCCACCCATCGTGATAAGGAGGGCCCCGTCGTCCGCCCCGGCGAGCGAGACCGTGGTCGGGGAACGGTTCAGTTCGGCCAACGCAGCCCCAGGATGACCACGTCGTCGGCCGCACCCTCGGGGATGAGCTGCGAAGCCAGATGGTCGAGCACGTCTTCGATGGGCCCGGCCGCGCTCTGGGCCGCCCGGCGTAGCCTTTCCAGGCTCACGTCGAGGTGCTCGCCCCTTCTTTCCACCAACCCGTCGGTGAAGCCGATCAACATGGCGCCGTCGGGGAGCGTGAAGCAGGCCTCCTGGAACGGTAAGTGGCCGTTGATGCCGACCGGGGTGTTGACCGGCACCTCGAGGAAGCGAGCTTCCCTGCCGGTGACCAAAAGGGGCGCGAAATGCCCGGCACTGGCGAGCGTCAGGCGGCATTGGGAGCTGTCGATGGTGCCCGCCATGACCGTGGCGAACTGGTGGTCGCTGTCGAAATCGACCAGCTGGCCGAGCTTGGCCAGCACGGTGGCCGGGCCGTCGCCCTGGGCCACGTAGGCTCGGGTGGCGTACCGCAACGAGGCCATGGTGGTGGCGGCGCCCAGGCCGCGACCGGAGACGTCCCCGACCACAAAGACGAACTGGTCGGCGCCGGACGGGATGACGTCGTACCAGTCGCCGCCGACGTCGATCCCGGCCACCCCGGGGAAGTACCGGGCCGCTACCTTGACGTTCCTCAGGCGGGGGACCTCGGGCAGCAGCGCGTGTTGAAGGGTGCCGGCGATGTTGCGCTGCTCGACGTAAAGGCGCCCGTTCTCCTTGGCCAGGTCCTCGGCCAGTTGGCGGCGGCGGACGACGTACTCGAACGTGGACGCGCTCAGCCCGGACACCAGGGCCCCGACGCCGAGGACTATCCAGGGGAGGGCGGCGGACAGCTCCCCGGCCAGCTGGGTCGTCGGTGTGCCCACCAGGGTTATGGCGGAGTCCCCAAAAGGCACCGTGGCCACGGAGCGAAGACCCCTCACGGGCGTCGGCAGGGACGCCTCGATGAGCTGCGAGCTCTCCTGGGTGCGGCCCAGGTACAGAGCGAAGTTCAGGTCGTTGAACGCCGATGACTTCGGCATCACGACCTTGCGATTGGTCGGCAGCACGCTTTCGGCGTAGACGACGAGATCGGTGTCGCCCGGGGGCATCTCCGCGTAACCGAGGCGCGGCGGCCGCCCGCTCAGGATCCCGGTCACCTGGAGCTCGGCGCCGGGCCGGAGGTGCGAAAAGAAGGCCTTGGCCTGGCCGTCGCCCACCAGCTGCGGTTCGCCGCCGGCCAGAGCCAGCAGGCGCGGGTCGCCGTTCGGGCTCGTCCGCCACAAGGAAATGGATGTGAACGGCCCCTTGACGCTCACCTTGCTAGAGGCGAAGCGCGTGAACGAGGCCGGGTGGCCGGTGTCCGTTTCCACCTGAAGGGCATCTGCCAGCTGCGACTGCACCGAAGGCAGTGCCGCCCCCACGGCGGCGGCCGCCTGACGGACCTGGAGCTGGAGCAGTCGCTGATTGGTGTTGTGGTTGACCGAGGAAGCCGTCCAGACCAACAGCGCCGTGAGGAGCAGGCCGGCCAAGCCCACTGTCGCCGACAGCGGGCGTACCCCGCCCTTGCCGGTGCCCTTGCCCTTGCCCTTGCCGGTGCCCTTGCCCTTGCCGGTGCCCTTGCCCTTGCCGGTGCCCTTGCCGGTGCCCTTGCCCTTGCCGGTGCCCTTGCCCTTGCCCTTGCCGGTGCCCTTGCCCTTGCCGGTGCCCTTGCCCTTGCCTCTGCTTACCGCCATCGCCAGGCTTTCACTTCAGTGGCGTCAAAGGCGTTGGTTCTCGAGGCCATGGCGGCATATGGAATATCTTATGGAAGATATGGCGCGCCGGTGACCGGACGGAGGCCCGGACTTCCCGTTCCCGCCCCCGCTCAACTGGCCACGAGCAGGGTGCGGCCGGGCTTTAGCCTTGGTCTATGACGCGCGCTCCCTCAGCGGAGGGCTGTAGGGCGAGGACGGTGACGCCACCGAGCTCGTGGAGCGCCCCGAGCAGAGGGCCCGGGTCGTCCGGGCCTATCAGGCTCACCGTGCCCCCGTCGCCCCCGGCCCCGTTGACCTTCCAGCCCACGGCACCATGGCGGCGAGCCAGTTCGATGATCTCCTGGGCGGGCTCGCTGACCAGAGCGGGGTGGAGCCCGCGCTGAGCGTGGGTGTTGGTGACCATGGCCTCTCCGTAAGCGGCGATGTCGCCGGCTACGAGCGCCGTGGCCGCGTCCTCGGCCGCGGCGCGCAGCGGGGCCAGGAGCCTCTCGGCGTACTGGTCGTCGCCGGCCAGGCGCTTGATGACGGTTTCGTGCATGGCGCTGGAGACATGGCGGGCCCCCAGGTAGACCGTGACAACGCGGCGCCCGAGGGCGGCC
>JBKQUU010000118.1:0-28319 GCA_052325485.1 Acidimicrobiales bacterium
GGCGCACATCGGCGTGCTGGCCAGCCTCGGCGTCGCTCAGGTGCACGTGTTCCCGCGGCCGCGCGTCGGCGTGGTCTCCACGGGGGACGAGCTCGTGTCCGTCACCGGCCCATTGGCACCGGGCAAAATCCGCGACAGCAACCGCCCCGGTCTGCTGGCGCGGTTGCGGGCCGATGGGTTCGAGGCCGTAGACCTCGGTTGGGCGGGCGACGAGCCGGGAGCCCTAGCCCGCACCCTCGTCCAGGCGGTCCCGGACTGCGACGCCGTCCTCACCAGTGGCGGGGTCAGTGTCGGCGACCGCGACATAGTCAAGGTCGTGCTGGAGGAGCTGGGAGGCCAGCACGCCCGCTGGTGGCAGGTGGCGGTCAGGCCGGGAAAACCTTTCGCGTTCTCCACCTTCCCCCCGCGTTCGACGCCCGTTTTCGGTCTCCCGGGCAACCCCGTCTCCGCTCTTGTCTCCTACGAGCTGTTCGCCCGGCCCGCGCTTCGCCTCATGGCCGGCCAGCGCAGCCTGGAGCGGCCCCGTTTGCCGGCCGTGGCCGCATCCGATATGCGCCGGCTGCCCGACGGCAGGCTCCACCTCGTGCGCGTGAGCGTAAAGACGGGGCCCAACGGCCTGGAGGCGCGACCGTCGGGCGGGCAGGGCTCGCACCAGCTACGCGCCCTGGCGGCCGCCAACGCCCTGGCCTTCCTACCCGACGGCGAAGGGGTGGCGGCGGGCGAACAGCTCGAAGTTTGGGTCCTCGACCCGGACCGCCTTTCCCCCTGAGGCCGCCGCCCGGCCCCGTTCAACGACCCCTAAAGAGCGGGTGCCCGTAGATGCCTCACCCGTCCCCGCCCTGGCCCCCGTCCTGGTCCCCGGCGGCGCGGGCACGGTCCTCTGACCGGGAGAGGGACGAAGGGACGAAGCCGGCCTTGGCCCTCCACATCGCCTCCCAGCTCGAGTTCCCCGGTTGGAACAGCGGCCTGACCCTCTCGCCCAGGAGCGGGACCGGCGCCCGCGGCTCTCGGGCCCGGGCCAAGTCCGCCAGGGCCAGGTCGCCCGAGGCCAGGTCGGCCGAGGCCAGGTCGGCCCGGGGCCGTAGGGGAGCCGGTGCCCTCCGCGCCGCCCGGTCGTCAGCCCTGCGGCCGGCCCGGTCGTCGGCCCGCACCCACTGCAGGACTATGGGGACCATGCCGGTGAAAGTGGCCACTTCCGTGGCTGCCCACAGCAGGGCGCCGCCGGCCTGGGTGCTGGCCAGCGTGTACATGGAGGCGATGGGGGCACGCTGGGACATTATGGCTATGCCGAGGAAGGCTTCGAAAGGGACGCCGATCGCCAGGTTGGCGAGCCTGGCCCCATAACCCATTTTCCAGTGCACTATCGGGTCCAGCCCCACCATGGGCCACCAGTAGAAGGTACCCCCCAGCAGGAAGGCCAGGTTTATGGCGTCCATGAGGGCCATGTGCTCCATGGCGAAATTGAGCAGGGGGCTCAGAAAAAAGGCGAACATGGCCCCGAAGTAGAAGAACCAGACCAGGACCGGGTGGGTGGCGACGGCAAAGGGCCGTGACCGCAGCACGGCCAGCCATCTCTTCTTGTTGGCCCGACTGGCCGTCTGGAGCAGGAGCGTGGAGGGGGCGCCGAGGGCCAACAGGGGCGGGGCCACGACCATCAACAAGAGGTGCTGGGCCACGTGGGCCTGGAAGTACGAAGCCGTAAAGGTGGCGACGGGGGATTGCAGGGCCAGGTCGACGGCGACCAGGCCGGCGAGGAACGGCACCGTCCGCCGAGCGGGCCAGCGTCGGCACCTCGACGCCAGACGCCAATCGCCTCTTAGGTAGAAGTAGCCGATGACCACCAGGGCCACGGGCACGCACACCGAAAAGGGGCTCCACTGCCAGGCGGTCAGGGCGCTGTGAAGGCTGAAGTGCACCTTGCTCATACCCGGCATTGGCTTAAACCTACAAGCCCCCGGTCAGGACCGGCCCTCGGGCCCACGACGGGGCCGCCGCCTCCGGCGCCTGGGGCGCCATCGGAGGCCTGGGCGTGGCCACGAGCCCCCTGGTCGACGGGCACCCCTGTGGTCTTCAAGCGGCACCGCCGGTAGCATCACCCGTCTATGGTCGCAACGGCACGGGTAAAGCGCAGGGCCTGTGGCTCGTAACCGGGGCAAGGAGAAATTGTTCGACCCCTCTCTATGGGTGTCGCTGGTGCCGTTCGGGGCGGGCGAGAACAAGCCCAACAATTACCGGTCGATCATCGACGCCATCGGCGACAACCGGGACAACCTGGCCTATGCCTGGCGCATCCTCAACCACGGTGTCTGCGACGGCTGCGCCCTGGGTACCACAGGGATGCGGGACTGGACCCTCGACCAGGTGCACTTGTGCAACGTACGGCTCCGGCTCCTCCGCCTGAACACGGCGCCGGCCCTGGACGGCGCTCTCCTGAGCGACGTCGGGGACCTGAGGGGAAAGAGGGGCACGGAGCTCCACAACCTGGGACGCCTGCCCTACCCCATGTTGCGCCGGCGGGGCGAAGCCGGTTTCACACGCATCGATTGGGAAGAGGCGCTCGAGCTCGTGGCCGCCCGCTTGCGGGAGACCCCGGCCGACCGTCTCGGCGTCTATATGACCAGCCGGGGCCAACCTAACGAGAACTACTACGCGGCCCAAAAGGCGGTGCGCGCCCTGGGCACCAACTCCATAGACAGCGCCGCCCGGCTGTGCCATTCACCGAGCACGGCGGCCCTCAAGGACGCCGTCGGGGTGGCGGCCACCACTTGTTCCTACACGGACTTGATCGGTACTGACCTCGTCGTGTTCGTCGGCTCCAACGTGGCGCAGAACCAGCCGGTGATGATGAAGTACCTTTACCACGCCCGTAAGACCGGGACCCAGGTGGCGGTGGTCAACACCTATCGCGAACCGGCCATGGAGCATTACTGGGTGCCGTCGAACTTCGAGAGCGCCCTTTTCGGGACCAAGATAACGGACCGTTTCTTTCAGGTGAGCGTCGGTGGCGACATCGCCTTCCTCAACGGTGCGCTGAAGTACATGATCGAACGCGAATGGTTGGACAGCGCCTTCGTCGATGGTTTTACGACCGGTTTCGCAGAGATGTCCGCTCAACTCGACGGCCAGGGCTGGGAGGCCCTCGAGACCGCCTCGGGCACCACCCGCCACGAGATGCTGGAGTTCGCCCGCATGCTCGCCAACGCCCGCACGGCGGTGATCGTATGGAGCATGGGGGTGACCCAGCACAGCTTTGGTGAACAAGCGGTGCGCGCCGTCGTCAATATCGCCCTCTCCCGTGGTTTTGTGGGGCGCGAGAAATGCGGTTTGATGCCGGTCCGCGGCCACTCAGGGGTCCAGGGCGGCGCAGAGATGGGCGCCTACGCCACGTCCTTTCCCGGCGGTTCGCCCATCACAGCCGAGAACGCCCACCAACTGTCCGAGCTCTGGGGCTTCGACGTCCCCACGGCGCCGGGCCTTACGGCGCCGGAGATGGTCGACGCCGCCCACGAGGGGCGCCTCGACGTGCTCATCTCCTCGGGCGGCAATTTCACCGAAGTGCTGCCAGGGCCAGCTTATGTGCGCCAAGCGCTCGAGCGCGTGCCTCTCCGCGTCCACCTGGACATCGTCTTGTCCGCCCAGATGCTGGTCGACCCGGCCGACACGGTCGTGCTCCTGCCTGCTCAGACACGCTATGAGATGAGGGGCGGCGTGACCGAGACCTCCACCGAGCGCCGGGTCATCTACAGCCCCGAGATCCCGGGGCCCCGGGTGCCAGAGGCGCGCCCGGAATGGGAGGTGTTCACCGAGCTGGCCCGCCGGGCCCGGCCGGAGCTGGCCGGACAGCTCCATTTCTCGGGCACGCCGGCGATCCGGGAGGAGATCTCCCGGACCGTGCCGAACTATGCCCTCATGCACACCCTGGAGGCCGAAGGCGACCAGTTCCAGTACGGTGGGCCGATGCTGTGCGCGGGGTGGAGGTTCCCGACGCCGGACGGAAAGGCGCACTTCAGCGCCGTCGCCCTGCCGCAGAGAGATGTCCCTGAGGGCGCCTTCTTGGTCACCACCCGGCGAGGGCGCCAGTTCAACAGCATGGTCCAGGGCGACCGTGACGGCCACACGGGTGCCGGCCGCGACGCGGTGCTGATCAACGGCGACGACGCCATGGCGCTCGGGGCCGCTGACGGCACCCCCGTGCTGTTGCTGAGCGACAGCGGCGAGATGGCGGGCCTCGCCCACATAGCCCCCGTGACCCGGGGGACGCTGCAGGTGCACTGGCCCGAAGGGGAGGCCCTGTTGGACCGGAGCCGTCGCGACCCGTCCGCCGGCATCCCGGACTACACGGCCATAGTGCGCGTGCAGGTCGGGAGGGCCGCCGCCGGGCCGGGGGCCTGAGCGGTGACAGTGGCTCGGCCGGGGCCGGTGGCGCGCTCCTGGGCCTGGGAAGTGCTGCCTGAAGGGGCCCACCGGGGCGAGGATTCCTTGGCCACCGAGGAACCTCTCGAAATCCGTCTGCTGAGCGGGGGCGCCCGCCACCCGGTGGCCGTCACCATGCGGACCCCTGGCGCTGATTTCGAACTGGCCGTCGGTTTCATTTTCAGCGAGGGCATCCTGAGGACCAGGGAACAGTTGCGCAAGGTGAGCTACTGCGTCGAGCGGGACGTAGCCGAGGACCAGCGTTACAACATCGTCAACGTCGAGGTGGCCGGGGTGGCGCCGGCGGACCTGGCCCCCCTCGAGCGGCACTTCTCGGTTACCAGCGCCTGCGGGGTGTGCGGCAAGGAGACCATGGAGGCTTTGCGCCGCCGCGGCTACGAGCCGGTGCCGGACGGGCCGTCGTTGTCGGCCGACATGCTCCGTTCTCTACCGGCCAAGTTGCGCCGGGCACAGCGGTTGTTCGATACGACCGGAGGGCTGCACGCCGCCGGTCTGTTCTCCACCGGGGGCGAACTGGTTGCCCTTCGCGAGGACGTCGGGCGCCACAACGCCCTGGACAAGCTGGTGGGGTGGGCGCTCATGGAAGGCAGGCTCCCCCTGGCCGGCCAGGTGCTGGTGGTCAGCGGGCGCTCGAGTTTCGAGCTCGTACAGAAGTCGCTGGCCGCGGGGGCGGGCGCCCTCTGTTCGGTGTCGGCGCCGAGCAGTCTCGCGGTGGAGCTGGCCCGCGAGTTCGGGCTCACCCTGGTGGGTTTCCTGCGCGAAGACAGGTTCAAGGTCTACAGCGGGGAAGGCCGGGCCGGTCTGCATTAACTCTGCCAGGTCGGGCCTAAGCTCCCGCCGTGTACGCTGTCTGGATGAGCCGGCGCGCCGAGACGGCCCGTCCCGACGAGGCCCGCCTCGTCGGTACTGGTGCCGACCGGCCGGGCCCCGTCCTGGTGATCGACTACGGGGCGCAGTACGCCCAGTTGATCGCCCGGCGGGTGCGCGAAGCTCGGGTTTACAGCGAGATCATCCCTCATACCACTCCGGTGGCCGACATCGTCGCCCGCCGGCCCAGCGCTCTGGTGCTCTCCGGCGGTCCCGACAGCGTCTACGCCCCGGGAGCGCCGAAGGCTGACCCTGCGCTGTTCAGCGCCGGCGTACCGGTCCTGGGCATCTGTTACGGCCTGCAGGCGATGGCCGTCGCCCTGGGCGGTGCGGTGGGCCACACTGCCAAAGGCGAGTTCGGCCGCACCGAGGCCGTCGTCGACTCGAGGGCTGCCCTTTTGGCGGGCCTGCCCGGCCGTCAATCAGTGTGGATGTCTCACGGGGACGCCGCCGTGGAGCTGCCCCCGGGTTTCGCCTGTACGGCGTCCACCGACGGCGCCCCGATAGCGGCGTTCGAGGACCGGGCCCGTCGCCTGTACGGCGTGCAGTGGCACCCCGAGGTCGTCCATACCGATAACGGCCAGCGCATCATCGAGAACTTCCTGTACCGCTGCGCGGCGATCGCGCCGACTTGGACCACGGGCAGCATCATCGAGGCGTCGGTCAAATCGATCGCGGAGCTGGTGGGCAGCCACACGGTTATCGCCGGGCTGTCGGGCGGCGTGGACTCGGCGGTGGCCGCGGCACTGGTCCAGCGGGCCGTGGGCGAGCAGCTCACCTGTGTTTTTGTGGACCACGGGCTTTTGCGCGAGGGCGAGCGCGAGCAGGTCGAGCAGGACTACGTGAAGGCGACCGGCGTCCGGTTGCACACCGTCCACGCCCGGCGCCAGTTCCTGGACGCCCTATCGGCGCTGCCCGACCCGACCGGCCCGGAAGCCAAGCGTAAGGCCATCGGCCGGGAGTTCATCCGGGCGTTCGAGGGGGCGGCGGCGGACATAATCGGCGCCCAGGGTGGTGCCCACGCCGGTGAGGTGAGGTTCCTCGTCCAGGGCACCCTTTACCCCGATGTGGTCGAGTCCGGGGGCGGCGAGGGGGCAGCCAACATCAAGAGCCACCACAATGTGGGCGGCCTGCCCGATGACCTGCGTTTCGAGCTCGTCGAGCCTCTGCGCAGGTTGTTCAAAGACGAGGTCCGGGCCGTGGGCGAGGAGCTCGGCCTGCCCAAGGAGATCGTCTGGCGCCAACCGTTCCCCGGGCCCGGCCTGGCCATACGGATCGTCGGTGCCGTCACCGAGGAGCGCCTGCGCATCCTGCGCCAAGCGGACGCCATCGCCAGGGAAGAGCTTTCCCGGGCCGGCCTGGACGGCGAGATCTGGCAGTGCCCGGTCGTGCTGCTGGCGGACGTGCGCAGCGTGGGCGTGCAGGGCGACGGCCGCACTTACGGTCACCCGGTGGTCCTGCGGCCCGTGAGCAGTGAGGACGCCATGACGGCCGATTTCTCCCGCCTGCCCTACGAGGTCCTGGCCCGGGTCTCGACGCGGATCACCAATGAAGTGAAGGAAATAAACCGCGTCGTGCTCGACATCACGAGCAAACCGCCTGGCACCATCGAGTGGGAATAGGGACGGCGACCGCTCGCCGCGCCCGCCCTGGGCGGTGCCGGCGCCGCCGGTCGCTTTGAGGGGCTCGGGCCGCTTCTGTAAAGTGAGCGCCACCGGGGACTAGGAGAGATCAGGCTGTGCCACGCAGGCAGGTGGGCCCACGCAGGCCGACCATCGCGGACATAGCGCAACGGGCCGGCGTCTCGAAGGGTTCGGTTTCGTACGCCCTGAACGGCAACCCGGGCTTGTCCGAGCCGACTCGCCAGCGCATCCTGGCCGTCGCCGCCGAAGCGGGCTGGCAGCCTAACCGGGCCGCTCGGGCCCTGTCGGCGTCGCGTTCGGGGGCATGCGGGCTGGCCCTGGCCCGGCCGGCCCGGACCCTGGCCTACGAGCCGTTCTTCTCCAAGCTGCTCTCGGGCATCGAGGCTGAGCTGTCGGCTCGCCAGGTGGCCCTCATGCTGCAGATCGTCGAGGACGTGGAGGCGGAGGCGGTAGCGTTGCGCCGTTGGTGGGCGGAGCGGCACGTGGACGGCGTGCTCCTCGTGGACCTCCGGGTGGAAGACCCTAGGGTCCATCAGGTCGAGCAGCTCCACCTGCCGGCGGTGATAGTCGGCGGGCCCGGGGCGACGGGCACGGTGCCCTATTTCCCCGGCAACGACACCTCGGGCATCCGCCAGATCGTGGAGCACCTGGCGGCTCTGGGCCACCGCCGGATCGACCGGGTGGCGGGCTCCAACGCCTTCGCCTGCACCCGGGTCCGCGACCAGGTCCTCAAGGAGTCACTGGCGGCGGCGGGCGCCACTGGGCGGGTGCTTTCCACCGACTACACCAGCTCGGCCGGTGCCGAGGCCACCCGCCGTCTGCTGACGGCCACGCCCCGGCCCACCGCCATCATCTACGACAACGACATCATGGCCGTGGCCGGCCTGGGCGTGGCCCAGGAGATGGGCATAGCGGTGCCCACCGAGCTGTCGGTCGTCTCCTTCGACGATTCCATCCTGTGCGAGGTGGTCAGGCCCTCTCTTACCGCCTGCGCCCGGGACGTGGAAATGTACGGGGCGCGGGCGGCAAGTGCCTTGCTCGACCTGCTCGAAGGCCAGTCGGTGGCGCCGGCCGAGGAGGAGCCCACCTCACTGGTCCCCCGGGCCAGCACGGCGGTCGCTCCTGGCTGAGCCCCGATGGTGGCCCGGACCGTGGCGCCCGCCCCAATGCGTGCGCCACCAGGTCCCGCGAGTCCTCGTCCCTGGGCAAAAGGCCAGGTCGAGAGCTTTTTTCGGAAACGGCAACCTCGTGACTTGACTCCTTGGGGCGCCGTGCTTAGCGTACTGGCCGTACGGTCTTAACCGGTTCAACGACAGAGACTGCACAAGGGGGTGCAATGAGTGGCCGGCGCTGGCCCGCGGCCGTCGATGACGGCCTTTCGCGAGTTCCTGTCATCCCCTTCCCCTCTGGCGCCATGTGCTGTTCCTCCTCACTCGGCCGACCGGCCGCCGTCCTACACGCAAGCCCAGACGCACCCGCAACCTCCCACATGCCAATTCCAGTAGCACCTGGAGCGAGAAAGGCAACTGGCCCGACGGGCTAGGCGCCGAACGGTCCCCTTCGGGCCAAGTACCAAGACAAGGAGCACTGACAACATGGTGACAAGTAAGAAAAAGGTGACAGTCCGCTGTGGCGTCGTCTTTACCGCTGTAGCAGTGGCGTTGCCGTTGCTGACTTTCGTCGGCACCGGTACGGCCACCGCGGCCAGGATCGCCAACCAGACCAGCTTCCCGCGCAGCGAGACCCTTTACACCAGCGGTACGGCCGGGAACTCGCCCGACAACTTCAACCCTGACGACATCGGCAGCCTCTATACAGGCACCGTCGGGCTGCTCTATGAGCCGCTGTTCCTGTACGACCCCATCCACAACAAGTTCATCCCGTGGCTAGCCAGCGCCGGCTCGTGGAGCGGCGACACCTACACGATCACGGTGCGCAGCGGCGTCGACTGGGTCACCAGCCCGGCCGGCACGGTCGCCGGCAGCCTCACCGGCGCGGACGTGGCCTTCAACATCAAGCTGGCCATGACCAACACCGCCAGCCCCTATAACGCCAACGTGGCCACGGTGAAGAGCGTGACGTCGTACGGCCAGACGGTGACGGTCGACTTCACCAGCTCGCCCGGTTACAACGCGTGGCAGGACTTCCTGTTCAATGCCCCGATCGTGCCCGAATCGGTGTGGAGCCCCATGTCGGCGGCCGACCAGATGACGGCGGCCAACCTGACCCCCACGGCCACGGGCCCGATGCTCCTCGACGCGACGACCTCCACCGAGGCCTGCTACAGCATCAACCCCCACTGGTGGGGGACCGCGGCGCTCGGCCTGTCGTTCAAGTTCAAGTACCTCTGCGACGAGGAGAACACCTCCAACAACCAGGAGCTGTCGTCGCTGGTGAGCAACCAGACCGACTGGGACAACAACTTCCTCCCCGGGATCTCGGCCCTGGTCAACGGCGCCCTCGGCGGCAATAGCGGCTACGGCATCAAGACGTACTACCCGTCCAAGCCCTACATGCTGTCGGCCAACACCGTCTGGCTCGAGATGAACACGACCAAGGCCCCGATGAACAACGTCAACTTCCGCAAGGCCGTGGCGTACGCCGTCAACGAGCAGCAGATCGTGAGCAGCGTCTACACGGGCATGACCAAGGAGGCCAGCCCGACCGGGCTCCTGCCCAACCTCGACCCGTACGTCAGCAGCAGTGTTGTCAGCAAGTACGGCTTCACCTACAACCCGGCCATGGCCAAGTCGTACCTCAAGGCTTCCGGCTACTCGGGCCAGAAGCTCACTATCGAGGTCCCGACAGGCTGGACGGACTGGCAGGCCGGCATCGACGTCATCGCTCAAGACCTCAACGCGGTCGGCATCAAGGCCACCGCCATCTACCCTGAGTACGCCACCCGTGAGTCCGACCTGATCGACGGTACCTACGACATGGCCCTCGACAACAATGCCAGCATCGACTCCAACCCCTGGAGCTACTTCAACCGGGTCTACAACCTGCCCATCCAGTCCAAGCAAGTGGCCCAGAACAACTGGGAGCGTTACAAGGACAACAAGGCCTGGGCCCTCGTCCAGGAAGCAGGCAGCACCGTCCCGACAGACACCTCCAAGCTGGACACCATCTACGCCCAGCTCGAGTCCCGCTTCCTCCAGACCCTGCCCGAGGTCCCGCTGTGGTACAACGGCGCCTGGTTCCAGGGCAATACCACCTACTGGAAGAACTACCCGTCCAGCACCAACCCCAACGACCAGTACACGCCGATCATGTGGCATGGCTGGCTGGGCGCGATGACCACCATCTACGGCCTCGCCAACCTCGAGCCGGCGTAGTAGAGCGAAGCTAATTTAGCGGTCCCTAAACATCGACCCGCGGGCCCACCGCTCTACAATGGAGCGGTGGGCCCCTGGGCGTCCGGTCGGGCCTGCGCTGCAGAAAGAGGACTTGCGGGGTGAGACGTTATTTCACGAGGAAAATAATCACTTACATAGTGGCTTTCTTCGTCGGCACGACCATCGACTGGGGCATCCCCCGTCTAATGCCCGGCAACCCTGTGGAAATCTACCTGTCGAAGTTCACGCTCGAGTCGAACGGGGCGTGGCAGAAGCTCAATAAAGTGTTCACGCAGGCGTTCGGGCTCAGCACCCCGGCCTGGGACCAGTACCTACATTTCTGGGACGGCGTCCTCCACGGGAACTTCGGCGTCAGTTACTACGATTTCCCCGAACCGGTCACCCACGTCATAAGGGACGCCGTCCCCTACACCCTCGCCCTGCTGGTGCCGGCCATAGTCCTGAGCTACGTCCTCGGTAACCGTGTGGGGGCGCTGGCCGCCCGGCGCAAGTCCCTCGACAACACCATCCTGCCCATCGGTTACATCTTCCAGGCCACCCCCTATGCCTGGCTGGCGCTGGCCATGGCGTACTACCTGGGCGCGGTGGCCAAATGGTTCCCGATCGGGGGCGGTTATTCGGAGAGCATGCTCCCCAACGCCAGCTGGTCGTTTGTCGCCAGCCTCCTGTACCACTGGTTCCTGCCGTTCTTCACCGTCTTCCTGGTGAGCTTCGGCGGCTGGGCCATAGGGATGCGCAACCTCGTGATCTACGAGCTTGAGACCGACTATGCCAGGTACCTGCGGTCGCTCGGGGCATCCGAGCGGCTGGTGCGCAAGTACGCCTACCGCAACGCCGTTCTCCCCCAGCTGTCGGGCCTCGCCCTGCAGCTCGGTGTGATAGTGGGGGGCAACATCGTCACCGAGGTCGTGTTCAATTACCCAGGGCTCGGCCTGCTCATCTACCACGCCATAATTGACGAGGACTACTTTTTGCTGCAGGGCATCTTCCTCTTCATCATCATCGGCGTCCTGCTGGCCAACTTCCTCATCGACATCGTCTATGTGATAGTCGACCCACGGACGCGCCTCAGTATGCAGGGGGCAAAGGCGTGAGCGTCCCCGTGGCCCCGAGCGAGACCTCTGGGGCGCGGGCCGGCGCTCCGACCGCCGGCATCGTCGGCGCCCCGAGCGGGACGGCGGGCGGGGGAGCGCTGGCCGGAGGGCGCCGGCGCTGGGAGTTCCTCCACTTCGCCCTGCGCAACAAGAAAGTCATGGTCGGGCTGTCCATCGAGGTCATATTCATCCTGCTAGCTATCTTCGGGCCGCTTATCGCCCCCTACAACCCCAACACCCTGACCTCGGACGCTAACGCCCACCCGTCGCTCCACCACCTGATCGGGACCACATACTTCGGCCAGGACGTGTTCTCCCAGTTGCTCTACGGGTTGCGGGACAGCTACTTGGTCGGTTTCCTGGGCGCCCTGTTCGCCGCCGTGGTGGGGATGACGGTCGGGTTTGCCGCCGGTTACCGGGGCGGGTTCCTCGACGAGGTGCTGCAGCTGGTCACCAACATCGTCGTCATGATCCCGTCGTTGGTGCTGCTCATCGTCATCGCCTCGTACCTCAAGACGCGCGGCATCCTCTTCGAGGGGGCTTTCATCGGCCTGACGACCTGGCCCTGGGTGGCCAGGGCGGTGAGAGCTCAGACCTTTACCCTGCGCGAGCGCGAGTTCGTTGACCTGGCCCGGCTGTCGGGCAAACGGGGCGCGAGCATAGTCATAAAAGACATCGCCCCCAATATGGCCTCGTACCTGTTCCTGGTCCTGATCCTGCTGTTCGGGAGCGCGATATTGATCGCGGCGAACTTCGACTTCCTGGGTCTCGGGCCGACCAACACGATCTCGTTGGGCACCATGATGAACCAGGCGATGCTGTGGAGCTCCCTGGAGCTACGCACTTGGTGGTGGTTCATACCTCCGGGCGCCGTGATAACTGTCATCGTGGCCGCCCTGCTGGTGGCCAACGTCGGCCTCGACGAAGTCTTCAACCCGAAACTGAGGGAGACGTGAGCCTCAAGGTAGACAACCTGCAGATTGCCTACCGGACCCTGCGCGGCGATGTGCGGGCTGTGGACGGCGTCAGCTTCTCGATCGCCGACGGGGAGATCATGGGGCTGGCCGGTGAATCGGGGTGTGGCAAGTCGACGCTCGGCAACAGCCTGATCTTCCTCGAGGGGCGCATGAAGCAAGTGGGCGGGCAGGTCGAACTGGATAATAAGCCTCTTCCCATTTCGGACCGCCGGGCCATGGTCGACTTCCGGCTGAAGGAGATCTCGGTGATCCCTCAGTACGCCATGAGCGCCCTCAACCCGACCAAGAAGATCGGCAAAATGGCAGGCGACTTGCTCAAGTCGCGGGGCGTGCGGTACCACACCGTCCTCGAGGAGTTCAAACGCCGTATCGCCCTGGTAGGCCTGCCCGAGGACGTCCTCGACATGTACCCCTTCGAGCTGTCCGGGGGTATGCGCCAGCGGGCCACGATGGTGCTGTCCACCGTGCTCAACCCGTCGTTGTTGATAGCCGACGAGGTGACCTCGGCACTGGACGTGTCCACCCAGAGGGCGGTGGGCGAGATGCTCATGGAGTTCAGGGAGCGCGGGTTTGTAAAGAGCACGATCGTGATCACCCACGACCTGTCCATCCTGGCCCAGATCGCCGACACGATCCTGATCATGTACGCGGGCAAGCTCGTCGAGAAGGCGAGCGCGGACACGGTGATCAACCGGGCCCTGCACCCCTACACCCAGCTCTTGCTGGCCTCGCTGCCGGAGGTCGGCGTCCGCTACACCGACTCGGCCCTGGTCGGGATCCCCGGGCGGCCACCTTCGCTGCTCAACCCGCCCACCGGGTGCCGGTTCGCCGCCCGCTGCCCCTTCGCCTTCGACAAGTGCGCCGAGGATCCTCCCTTCATCGAACTGAGCCCGGGCCACCAGGTGGCCTGCTGGAAGGCGGCCGGGGACGTCGCGACCGAGGGGGCCTTGCAGGGCCAGGGGGCGAGCCGATGAGCATGCTGGAGATCGAGAGGGTCTCCAAGGTTTATAAGTCCGGGACTTTCGGAGGAGGTATCAAGTACGCGCTGCGCCGGGTGAGCTTCGATATCGAAAAGGGCGAGGTGGTCTCGCTCATCGGTGAGAGCGGGAGCGGCAAGTCGACGCTGGGAAAGGTGATCCTGCGCCTGATACCGCTCTCGGGCGGTCGGGTCACCTTCGAGGGCACTGATATCAGCACCTTGAAGAAGAAGTCCTTGCACGAGTATTACCGCAACGTCCAGGGTGTGTTCCAGGACCCCTTCAGCACCTACAACCCCCTTTACAAGGCGGACCGGGTGTTCGAGATGTTGCGGCAGGAGTATTTCCCGCACCTTGGTCAACAGGAGTGGGAGCACAAACTGGACTCCGCCCTCGAGACCGTCGCCCTCAACCCGGCCGACACGCTCAACAAGTTCCCCCATCAGCTTTCCGGCGGTCAGTTACAGCGTCTATTGGTGGCCCGGGCACTGTTGTTGGAGGTGAAGCTGCTTGTTGCCGACGAGATCATAAGCATGCTCGACGCGTCCACCCGGGTCGACGTGCTCAACCTGCTCGTGTCGCTCAAGAAGCGGGGCTTGGCCGTCCTGTTCATAACCCACGACCTCTCGCTCGGCAACTACATAAGTGACAGGACCATCATCCTGCGCCAGGGGGCGGTGATGGAGATGGGGGTCACGGACAAGGTGTTCGGCAACCCGCAGCACTCGTACACCCGGAGCCTGCTCACCGCCGTGCCCCAGCTGCACCGCAAATGGCAGCAGGTCGAGTCGGACTTGCTACCCGAGAGCGCCCATCCCAACGGGTCGGACGGCGGGCCGGAGGCGGCCGGCACTGACCCGGCCGGTGCTGACCCCGACGGTACCGGGAGCCGGCGCTATTCGAAGAGCCCGCTGCACCCGGCCCGTAAGTCCTCCGTTCTCCCGGAGGGGCCGGGCCCTCGCCCAAGCCTCATGGACATCGAGAACGCACCCTGGCAACGGCGCGGCGCGCGGGCGGCAAAGCTCGACGAGCGTGTCCCGGACGAGGCCCCCCCCGAGCTCGTGGAGATCGAAAAGGGCCACTTCGTGGCCGTTGAAGGATAAGGCGAGCACATGACAACGATCAAGATCCTCGGCCAGCAAGAGCTGCCCAACATCCCCTGGGAAGACCGCCCCGCCGGTGCCCACGGGCCGCTATGGCGTTACTCCGCCAACCCGGTGATCCCGAGGGACCTCATCCCCACGTCAAACAGCATCTTCAACAGCGCCGTCGTCCCTTTCGAGGGCCGTTTCGCCGGCGTGTTCCGCTGTGACGACTGGACCCGGCGCATGGAGCTGCACACCGGTTTCTCGGGCGACGGCCTCAAGTGGGACATCACCCCTGAGCGCCTCGAGTTCATCACCGACGATGCCGAGATCGGTAATTTCGTCTACGGCTACGACCCCCGGGTGGTGCGCATAGGTGAGCGTTATTACGTGACCTGGTGCAACTGGTACCACGGGCCCACCATCGGCGTGGCCTGGACCGACGACTTCGTCCACTTCCACCAGCGAGAAAACGCCTACCTGCCCTTCAACCGCAACGGAGTGCTCTTCCCCCGCAAGATAAACGACCGCTTCGCCATGCTGTCCCGCCCGTCCGACAACGGGCACACCCCCTTCGGTGACGTCTTCTACAGCGAGAGCCCGGACTTGTGCTTCTGGGGGCGGCACCGTCATGTCATGAGCCCTGTGGCCAACTCGTGGCAGGCGACCAAGGTCGGCGGAGGCCCGGTCCCGATCGAGACGTCCGAGGGCTGGCTGCTCATCTATCACGGGGTCCTTACCTCCTGCAACGGGTACGTGTACAGCGCCGGCGTGGCGCTGCTCGACCTGGACGAGCCGTGGAAGGTGTTGGCCCGCTCCGCGCCGTACGTGCTCTCGCCCCAGACCCCCTACGAGTGCGTCGGCGACGTGCCCAACGTCGTCTTCCCCTGCGCCATGCTCTGTGACGAGCCGACGCAACGCCTGGCCATCTACTACGGCGCCGCCGATACGGTGACAGCCATGGCCTTCGGCTATGTTTCCGAACTGGTTGAGTTCGCCAAGGAGCATTCGGTCGCCGGCTGACGTGAGAGGCCGCTGATGTGCGAGGTCGGGGTATGCGTTTTGTCGTAGTAGGAGCAGGGGCGGTAGGCGGCGTGGTCGGGGGCCGGCTGTTCGAGCACGGCCACGAGGTGGTCCTCGTCGCTCAAGGAGAGCATGGCAGGGCGATCTCGACCGCGGGTCTGACGCTGGCGTCGGCCACGGGCGTGGTGGTCCTGCCTGTCCCGGTCAAGGGCTCGGTCCACAACGTCGACTGGCGTGAAGACGACGTGGTGCTACTGGCAGTGAAGAGCCAGGACACCGACCTGGCCCTGCGCCAACTGAGTGCGTCCGCCCCCCGGTCGGTCGCCGTAGTCTGCGTGCAGAACGGGGTGGCCAACGAGCCTGGCGCCCTGCGGCGGTTCGCCCATGTGTACGGCATCTGTGTCATGTGCCCCGCTAGCCACCTCGAGCCCGGCGTCGTGGTTGCCAGTTCCTCGCCCGTGACCGCTCTGCTCGATATCGGCCGTTACCCATCGGGTTCCGACGACGTCGCCGACCGGGTGGCGGCGGCACTGTCGTCAAGCACCATGGAGTCGGTGGCCCGGCCCGACATCATGCGATGGAAGTACACCAAGCTGCTCCGGAACCTGGGCAACGCCGTCGACGCCATATGCGGCCCCGGCCACCGTGACACCCGCTTGGCCCAATTGGCCTGGGAGGAAGGGGAGAGCTGCTTCAAGGCCGCCGGTATCGAGTACGTAACTGTCGAGGAGGACCGGGCCCGGCGGGGCGACAAGTTGCACCCGGGCGACGACGTCAGCGGTTACCCCCGGGGCGGCAGTTCCTCTTGGCAGAGCCTGGCCCGGGGCCAGGGGACCATCGAGACCGACTACCTGAACGGCGAGGTCGTCCTCCTCGGTCGCCTCCATGGGGTACCTACCCCGGTCAACGGCCTCCTGCAGGGCACGGCCAACCGCATGGCGCACGACCGGGCCGCTCCCGGCTCGATCAGCGCCGACGAGCTGCTCGCTCTTCTAGACGACCCGAAGAGCTGACACCAGGAGGGCGGGGCGCCCTACGGCGTGACGTTCCCGAGATAGGGAGCGTCGCCATAGGCATAAACGTGGCCGGCCGCATCGAGGAGGTAGTAGCCGTGGCCGTCGACGCTGGGGGCCATGGACGTGATGGGTGCCGGCGGCGGGCTTCCCCCCAAGCTGCCGTAGAAGGGTGCACCGAACGAGAAGATGCCCCCGTCTGTCGCCACCAGGCGGTAGCCGTCCCCGTAGGGGCCCGCCGTGATGCCCACCACCGGCCGGTTCAAGTGGGCCGCGGCCAGAGACCCGTGGAACACGGCGTCGCCGAAAGCGAACAGCCCGCCGTCGGAAGCCACCAGCCAGTACCCGTGGCCCGTGGCCGTCGCCGCTATCCCGATCACCGGCCTGTCCAGGTGCGTCGAGCCCATCGAACCGTAGAAAGCGGCGTCGCCGAAAGCGAACACCCCTCCGTCGCGGGACACCACCCAGTAGCCCAGGCCGTCCGGCGTGACCGCCATCCCCACCGCCGGTGAGCTCAGGTGCGGGCTTGGCCGGGAGCCGTAGGTCATGGCGTCCCCGAAGGCGAACACCGACCCGTCTGAGGCCAGCAACCAGTAACCCCGGTAGTCGGGTGTGGCGGCGATGGCCACGATCGGCGCCTTCGGGCGGAAGGCCGCCTGGGGGCTGTAAACCACGGCACTGCCGAACGCGGCCACGTGGCCGGTGCCGGTGACGACCCAGTACCCCGCGCAGCGGTCCGAGCCCTCCTCGGCCGCCAGCGCCTGGACCTGGCCGACGGTGGCCACGTCGGCCGGCCCTGAGCAGGCGTGGGCGGGGAGCGGGGAGCCGTGGCTGCCCGTGGGCATAACGCCGGACGTCGTGCCCGGCGACGTCGTACCGTTGCCGCTCGAGCCGGTCCCGGCGCTGGCCCCGCAGAGGGCACCCGTGGTCAGGTCCTGGCCACCGAGGTAGCCGAGCCCTGCCGCCATCGAGTACCCGCCCGAAGGCGATGCCGGGTACAGGCCCGAATTGGTCCCGGTCAGGTCATTGTTCCCCGAGGTGACGGCGCCCGTCAGTGCCGTGGGCTCGGTGTAAAGCAGCGGGTTGAGGAAGCCGATCTTGGTCGGACAGGACGGCTCGGACAGCATGACGGCCGCTCCCCACGCCGGGGCGGCCAGGCTCGTGCCCCCGAAACCGACCCAATCGCCGAACCCGCCGCAGACGCGGCCCGAGCAGTACTGGGCGTAAGGGTCCCCGGCCAGGGCGGAGACGTCCGGCACTTCCCGGCAGCCCTCCACGCCGAGGTTGCAGGAGGCGGCCTGAGGCAGCGAGGCGGGCTGGTAACCGGGCCGGGGCCATACCGTGCTCGCCCCCCCTCCGCTGGCCCCGGTGACGCTACAGCCCGTGCCCAGGCAGTTGGCGGCAGCGGCGCCGCGGCTGTTCCAGACGTACTGAGGGCCCGCAACGGTGTCGCTGGCCGTCCCGCCGACGGCGGTGACCATGGGGGCGGAGGCAGGGTCGTCCACGGCCAGGGCCTTGCTCTCCGTCTCCGGCACGCACCCCTCTGAGCCGTCGTCGCCCGACGCCACCAGGACGGTCTGGCCCTGAGTGGCGGCCTCGTCGAACAGAGCCTCTTCAGTCTGGTAGTAGGAGCTGCCCATGCCTGTGTCCGGCTCACAAGCGTCCCAGGAGTCGGAGATGACGTCGGGCAGGCCCCCGCTGGCCGTGCCTGAAACCGCTAGTTCCCATCCCCCCAGGCCCGTCCCGGCCTGGTTGGACTCGTAGACGACGACGGTGGCTTTGGGGGCCAGCGCCGCTACCACCTCTATGTCGGCGGCCACTTCGGCGTTCGTTTGCTTGGGGGGCGAGCCTGTGGGTACGTAATCGATGGTCAGGTCCGCCCCCGTGCACGCCTCGTAGTCCGAAACGGCCTGGGGGTCGGGCAGGGCGTACTCGATCAGCCCTATGGTCTCGCTCTGCCCTTCGTCGCCCCGGTCGTAAAAGCCGTTGAAGCCGTAGGCCGAGGCCAGCTGGGACGGAGTGAGCCCGGCCGCCGCCATCCCGCTGCAGTCAGCGTTGGCCTGCTCCTGTCCCACCTGGCCCCCCCTCGCACGGCCCGGCCATATGTGGCCGCCGGTCGGCGCGGGCGGGAACCGCACCAGGTTGCTGACCTGTTGGGCCCAGGGTTCCAGGCCGTCCACGAAGGTCACTGCCCCGGCCAGGTGGGCCGGCAGCCGAGGCACCAGGGTGGAGCCGGTGACGTTGTCACCCTGCGCCGTGCGCAACCTGACCAGAGCTGTCCCGAACGCCCTGTCCAGTTCGGCGGCCGAGCCTGTCACTGCCTGCGCCAGGTGGTCGCCGGACAGCGGGCCGACGCGGAGTCCTTGGGCCGTCAGGTACTTGTCCAGGGCGGCGACCTGAGCAGCGGGAGCACCGAAGCGGCCGGCGAACTGCGGCACGGTCAGGAAGTGGTGGTACGCCGGGTTGCCCGGCGAGGACACGGCGCCAGCCAGGGACTGCAAGCCGGCGGCATCGTCGGGCCGCAGGAAGATGTCGAGCCGCAAAGCTGACGATGGCTGCGCCCGGCCCAGCACTTGCGCCCCGTACAGGCTCGGGGCCGGCACGGCGGTGCCCGCCAGTTGTACCAGGGCGTCCGCTCCCGCCGGCACTGAGGCGACTGTGACCGGCGTGGCGGCGACCGCCGACGGTACCAGGGCGAACGCCACAAGAGCGACGGAGCCGAGCAGGGCCGCTGAAGCCAGCCGCGCCACTGGAAGGCCCGGGGCGTGAAATGCGGGCCTCCTTCTAGCGGAGATTCGCTCCACCTCTTTCAATCGGCCGCCGGGCACGGATCTTCACTTGTCGGTCCCCTGGTCGCGCATGCCCCCTGCAGTCTGCTCACCACCCTAGTGCCGACCCCCTGACCCAGGCGGCAGCGGCGGCGGTCGGTACGCTCTATACTGTCTCGCGCCGTCAGGCCTACGTTGGACAAGGCGGTGTACCAGTACAACTGGGACCTGTGGTGCAGCTTGGAGTGCACGCCGGCCTGTCAAGCCGGAGGCCGCGGGTTCAAATCACGTCAGGTCCGCGGTCGGATAGCTCAGTCGGTAGAGCGCGCGCCTGAAAAGTGCGAGGTCGCCGGATCGATGCCGGCTCCGACCACTCGAGAGGCTATGGCACCACCGGGCGCAGTCCCGCCCGGTGGTGCCGCGCCTGGCCTGCTCGTGCAATACTGGCCCGGCGGATGACTTACGACCCACGACCCCCCTCGTCCGGCACGGCGGGGCCACACCCGGGCGAACTGGCCCTCGTAGGGGGTTCGGAGTGGTCGGCCGGGTGCGAGGTCTTCGATTCTGCGCTACTCGAAGCGGCCGGTGGCCGAGAGGTCTTGGTGCTCCCGACGGCGGCGGCCTACTGGCACCCGGAACGGGCGGTCCAGACGGCGGCCGATTATTTCCTGCCCCTGGGGGCGTCGGTCAAGCCGTGCATGGTCCTGCGTCGTGCCGATGCCGAGGACCGCGCCAATGCCGGGACGGTGCGAGCGGCCCGCTTCGTCTACCTGGCCGGAGGCTCGGTCCTGCACCTCCGGTCGGTCCTCAAGGCCTCGGCGGTGTGGGAGGCCCTAGTCGGGGCCTGGACCGACGGAGCCGTGGTGGCCGGGTCGTCAGCGGGGGCCATGGTGCTGGGCGATGCCATGGTCGACCCCCGGGGCGGAGCGCTCACGCTCGGGCTTGGTCTGCTGTCCCAGCTGGCCGTGCTCCCCCACGCCGGCGACTGGTCGGAGGAAAAAACGCACCGCACGGTAAAGCTGGCCTCCGGGGGCCTGCGCATCGCCGCCATAGATGA
The DNA here is from genome assembly GCA_052325485.1 of Acidimicrobiales bacterium. Taxonomy (GTDB): domain Bacteria; phylum Actinomycetota; class Acidimicrobiia; order Acidimicrobiales; family Palsa-688; genus Fen-671. Next base: position 20,295 of record JBKQUU010000118.1, read on the forward strand.
GCGCACGGCCCTGCTGCGAGGCTCGGAGGGCCGTTGGCGCACGGCCGGCGAGGGTAAGGTGACCGTCTGGCTCGACGGGCAGGCCGTCGGCTTGGACGCCTTGGGGGAGGCGCCGGCCCGGTCCCGGGCAACGTGACCCTACCGTCCTGGCCTCCTTAGTCGTCGGCCCTACTCCTCCTCCTGGCACTGGCCCAGCAACCGCTCGTAGCGGGCCTGAACATCGGCCAGGTCGTTGGCGTCGGCCACCGACTCCTGGGCCGACTGGAGCACCATGTCGCCCTGGCGGAGCAAGGTGCGCCGCTGATCGGCCGACGTGGTCTGCGCCGCCACCACCGTAAGGGCGTCGAGGAGACGGATGATGACGGCGGGCATCCCCCGCGCCGCCTGGCGCACCTTGTCGACGGCCCGATCGACCATGTGGGCGTACGACGGGTAGGAGGAGATGAGCCGGACACGGCCGAAATCGTCCCGGTAGACGGCCTCCAACAGGGCCCGTCCCGAAAGCCTGCTGAGCCCGGCGGAGAGCCAGTCGATGCAGGTGAGGGCGGTGAAGGTGTCGTTGACGGCCGGGGACAGGGCCCTGATGGCGATCTCCACGAGCTGGTCGATGGCGAAGACGGGGTCCTGCGTCAGCGTCCGGTGGGGGCCGGTCACATGCGCTTGTGACAGGGCCAGCCTGACCTGCTCCGCTGCTCCCCGGGGCCAGACCGTGGCCAGGGGCCCCCCGGCCACGACGAAGTGACCCGGCCGGTGGTCGAGCCGGATGACGGCGTCCAGCCGTGACGCGATGCCGACCAGCTGCGCGTACCCGACGAACTGCAGGTAGCCGCTCGTGCCGGCGGTGACCGGAGCGCCCCGGTCGTCGAGCAGCCGGGTCAGCTCGCTCACGGGCTTGTTGCTCCCGCTCGGCAGCGGGCCGGGGGCGACGGCGCCGGTGGGCGACAGTTCAGCGGTGCCGGTGGCGGTGGCGGTGGCGGGGAGCTCGGGGGCGACAGGGTCGGGGAACTCGGCGTCGATGGCCCCCATGAGGTCCCGGGCTATGCCGGCGATCACCTCGGGCAGTTGGATCGACTTGGCGATGTGATGAATGAAGTAGATGAGGACGGCGAGGTCGACCAGCAGCAACGCTTCGGACATGGAGACCGAAAGATGGGGCACGAAGTCCGGTCGGTGGGGGACGCTGGTGATCGCCACCAGCGCCAGCACCGAGTAGACGAAAGTGGCCACGAAGGTGCCCAATGTGAGCTGGTTGCCGAGGTCGCGGACGAAATTGCGCATCATCCGCGGCCCGAACTGCTGCGACGCCAATGTCAGGGCCAGGATGGTGATGGAGAACACCACACCGACGACGGTTATGACGGCGGCGGCAATGGCGATGAGTACCTGGCGGGCCGCGTCTGCGCTCCCGGACTCGATCCAGAAGGGGAGATGGAGGTGCTGGTGGTAGGCGGCCCAATCGATCTCGATGGTCACCAGGAACAGCAAGCCGGCGAGGACCACCATGACCGTCGGCGCCAGCCAGAAGGTCGTCCTCAGGGCCTCCCACCGCCAGCCGGGCAGCTTCCTCCTTAGCCGGTTGCGGCTGGCCCCAGTCGTGAAGTCGGTCATCGTCGCGGTTCCCCGATCGCCGACCAGACTTCCCGGCACACCTCTGCCGCCGAGCGTAGCCCGACCGGGCTGCGCCCCCGGCTAGGACTCAGTGATGGTGACCTTGATGATCCTGTGCATGACCTTGGGCGGGCACGACTCGCTGGCGGCCATCGTGGTGCCGTCCTTGTTGATGGCGTTGACCACGTTGAGCCCTCCGGTCACGTTGCCGAAGTAGCTGTAGTTGGGTGCCAGGCTCGTGGGCCCGCTGTTGCCCACCACAATGAAGAACTGGCTGCCGTCGGTGCTGGTGCCACCCGAATTGGCCATGGCCAAGGCCCCGTCGGTGTACACCTTGGAGCTCTTGGGCGCTCCTCCGTTGAACGAGTAGCCCGGTCCGCCCGTGCCCGTGCCCGTGGGGTCCCCGCCCTGGTCGATGAAGCCGGTGCAGACACGGTGGAACACGGTCCCGTCAAAGAAGTGGTACCCGGCCAGGAACACGAAGTTGTTGACCGAGGCCGGGTCCTGGGCGGCGGCGAGCTTGACGGTGATCGCCCCCGCATCGGTGACGATCTTGGCCGTATAAGCCTTGGCCGGGTTGATGCACATGGGCGGGGCGGCGGCGAAGTGCGTGTAGTGGGGCGAGGCCCCGTTCAGCTTGGGGCAGGCCACCTTGGCTGGCGCGTTGACCAGGGGCACCGAAATAGGTGGGCTCGTCGTCGTCGTAGGTGCGGCGACCTTCGGTTTTGACCCGCCCGACAGGACGGCGGCGAGCACGGCGACCACGATGATCACGACGGCGGCGGTCCCGCCGCCGATGAAGAAGCGTTGCCGGCGACGCCTCTGCAACTGTTGCCTGCGGAGCTGTTCCATGCGATGCCTGTTGGCTCGCTGCTGCATGCGTTTATCTGACGGCACGGCGCCGCAGCGTAGTCGAAGTGGGGCCAACGTTGCTGTTCAGCCTGCTCGGACGCCCCTTCTAGGGGTAGCTGGTAGCCTTGGGGGTCGTGGCGATGCTGGTCCAGAAGTTCGGGGGCTCCTCCGTAGCCGACGCCGAAAGAATGCGCAGCGTCGCCGATTACGTGGCCCGGGCCTACCGGCGCGGTGACCGGCGGGTCGTCGTGGTCTCCGCCATGGGCCACGAGACCGACGACCTGATCGACGTGGCCGCCAAAGTGTCCCGGACACTGCCGGGGCGGGAAATGGACATGTTGATCACGGCGGGCGAGCGCAAGGCGATGGCCCTTTTGTGCATGGCCCTCCACGACCTCGGTGTCCCCGCCGACAGCTTCACCGGCAGCCAGGCCGGGATCGTGACCAACGGCGAGCACACCAAGGCCAAGATCGTCGAGATGCGCCCGGACCGCCTCAGGACCGCCCTGCAGGCTGGCCGCGTCCCCGTTGTCGGCGGCGCCCAGGGAGTGTCCTTGGACAGGGAGGTCACGTTCCTGGGCCGAGGAGGCTCCGACACGACCGCGGTGGCCCTGGCCAAGGCCCTGGACGCCGACGCCTGCGAGCTGTACACGGACGTGCCGGGCGTTTTCAGTGCTGACCCCAGGGTGGTGCCAGGGGCGCGGCGGCTGACCAAGGTCAGTTACGAGGAGATGTTGGAAATGAACGCCGCCGGTTGTCCCAAGCCGGCCATGCGGTCGGTGGAGTTCGCCCGCACGCACGGAGTGCGCCTCCACGTACGGTCGAGCTTCACCTGGGAACCCGGCACCTGGATCGAACAGGAAGGCAGTGCTATGGAGCAGGCGATCATCTCGGCCGTCGTTTCTGACCAGTCCGAGGCCAAGCTCACCGTCGGCGGGGTACCCGACCGGCCCGGGATTGCCGCTCGGCTGTTCCGGGCGCTGGCGGACCGGCTGGTCAACGTGGACATGATCGAGCAGAACGTGTCGATGCACGGCACCACCGACATATCCTTCACCGTGCCGCACGACGACCTGAGCACGGCCCGTGACGTGGTGGCCGAGTTGCAGCACGAGATCGGTGCCAGCAGTATCCACGCCGACCCCGACATCGCCACCGTATCGATCGTGGGCGCCGGGATGAGGACCCATCCCGGAGTGTCGGCCACCATGTTCGAGGTGCTGGCCGAGGAAGGCATAAATATCGAAATGATCTCGACGTCGGCCATACGGCTGACCTGCGTGGTCCGGGCGGGCACGGCCGACCGCGCGGTCGTGGCGCTGCACAAGGCTTTTGGGCTGGAAGGCGAGGAGGCCCTCTAATGGCTCCGACAGTTGGTGTTTATGGCGCCACCGGCCAAGTGGGCGGGGTCATGCGCCAGGTCCTGGCCGAGCGCCGGTTCCCGGTGAGGCGGCTGAGGCTTTTCGCCTCGGAACGGTCGGCCGGCCAGGTCCTCGATGGTGTCGAGGTCGAGGATGTGGCCCGGGCTGACCACGGTGGCATCGACATTGCACTGTTCAGCATGGGTGCCGCCGCCTCCGAGCAGTGGGCGCCCGTGGTGGCCGCGGCGGGGGCGATAGTGATCGACAACTCTCGGGCGTGGCGGATGGACCCGGACGTGCCTCTGGTCGTCCCCGAAGTCAATGACGACGACCTGGCCCATATCGGCAAGGGGATAGTCGCCAACCCCAACTGCACCACCATGGTCTGCATGCCCGTCCTCAAGCCGTTGCACGACGACGCCACGCTGACCAGGCTCGTGGTCTCTACCTACCAGGCGACCTCGGGCGCCGGCCGCAAGGGGGTGGACGAGCTCGCCCTACAGGTCCAGGCCGTCGGGGAAAAGGCGGCCGCATTGACATTTGACGGCACCGCCGTCACTTACCCGCCGCCCCAGGTGTTCCCCGGTCCCATCGCCTTCAACATCTTGCCCTTGGCCGGCAAGATGGTCGACGACGAGACCGACGAGGAACACAAGTTGCGGGACGAAAGCCGCAAGATCCTGCACATACCGGACCTGGCGGTGGGCGTTACCTGTGTCCGGGTGCCCGTTTTCACCGGGCATTCCCTGTCCGTGGTGGCTCGTTTCGCACGCCCGCTGTCCCCTGAGCGGGCCAAGGAGCTGTTGCGCGTCGCCCCGGGCGTGCGCCTGGTGGAAGTGCCCACCCCCCTGCATTGTGCGGGGATCGACGACTGCCTGGTGGGCCGCCTGCGCCAGGACATGTCCGAGCCCGATGGCCGGGGCCTGGCCATGTTCATATCCGGGGACAACCTGCGCAAGGGGGCGGCGCTCAACGCCGTGCAGGTCGCCGAGGCCCTCCTGCGGCGCGGCGTCGTCGCGGCCTAGGAGGTCATTGGGCAGGCGCAGGGCAGCCGGGCGCAGGTGGGACAGCCACCGGCGTAGCGGCCTACCGCCTCTTCCAGGGACAGACCGAGCTGGTTGGCCAGCGAGGCCAACCAGGCCAGGACGTCGCCCAGTTCGTGCAGCTGCTGCTCCGGAGTGCCTTTGCGGACCGCTTGCGCCAGCTCCCCCAGCTCCTCGGCCAGCCAGGCCACAGCCATCTCGCGGCCGCGGGCCGCGTCGCGCTCGCCGTAGGTGGCCGCCATGACCTGCTGAAGCGCAGCCAGCTCCACGGCGTCAGTGCCTCGCCGTGGCGCCCCGAGGTCGGCGCTGTCCCACGTCCTAACGCTAGCCTCGGGGGCTGGAAGTCATAGGCGAGGAAGTCTCGACAGGGAAGGAGCCTCTGGTGGCCGAGGAGGGCCGAGGAGCGGGGGACAAGGCCGGCGCCGTCCTCGTCCGCCTAGCCGCCGGAGGCCCGGTCCTGGCTGACCCGGCCGCCGCCTTCCTGCGGGCAGACGACGTCGGCGTGCTGCGCGGGGACGGCGTCTTCGAGCGGTTCCTGGTGCAGGGGGGACGGCCCCGCCACTTGAACGAGCACTTGGCCCGCCTAGCCCGCTCGGCCAAATTGACCGAGCTCGAGGTCCCCGGCGCCGACCGGTGGCGGGCGGCCGTGGACGCCGGGGTCAAGGCGTGGACCGGTCCCGCGGAGTGGGAAATGCGCCTTGTCAGCACACGCGGCCCGGAAGCGGGCGGCCCGCCCTCGGCTTACGTGCTGGGCCAGGAGCTGAGCGCCGCCCTCTTGCGACAACGCCGGGAGGGAGTGGCGGTGGTCACCGTGTCCCGAGGGTCCCCGAGCGGCCTGGTCGACGTCCCGTGGCTGCTCCTGGGAGCCAAAACGCTCTCCTATGCCGTCAACATGGCCGCCAAGCGCTGGGCCGTGTCCCAGGGAGCGGACGACGCCATCTTTGTGGGCACGGACGGGGTGGTCTGGGAAGGCGGGACGTCGGCCGTGGTGGTCGCCTTCGGCCGGAGCCTGGCCAGCCCGCCGCCGTCGGTCGGCATCCTGGACAGCATCAGCGTCGCCCGGTTGTTCGCGGTGGCGGCCGGCGCGGGGTGGGAGGTGGAGCGACGGGACCTGGCCGTCGACGACCTGCTCGTCGCCGACGGGGTCTGGTTGTCGTCCAGCCTTCGCTTCGTCCGGGTGCACACCGTCGACGGTAAGGGGCTCCCCCCGGCGGCGGCCCATGCCGAACTGGCGGCTCTGGCCGCCACCTCCTGACGCTCCTCCCGGGAGCGGGGCCGGTCACAGCCGGGCGCCTGTCCGGGCCGGGAGCCTGTCTGGGCCGGATGGCCGTCAGAGCAGGTGTTGCATGCAGACCACGTCGAGCCAGCGACCAAACTTCCGGCCCACCTCGTGCTCGACCCCGACCATTTCAAACCCGCAGGCGGTGTGCAGGGCCACCGAGGCGTCGTTGTCCCCGGCGATACGGGCGATCACGACGTGGAAGCCATGGGCCTCGGCCAGGCGGAGCAACTCGTCCAGGATGGCGCGGCCGATACCTCGGCGTTGGAAGGCTTCGTCCACGTACACCGAGTTCTCCACCGTCGTGCTGTAAGCGGGACGGGGCCGGTACGGCGACAGCGAGCCGAAGCCCAGGACCCGGTCCTGGTCGTCGACGGCCACCACGGCCGGGTGTGCCCCCGAGTGCTCGGCGATCCATTCGAGCTGTTGGGGCAATGACTTCGGGGTCATCTCAAAGGTCGCCGTGGTCGTTTCTATGGCCCGGTTGTAGATGGCCCGGATGCCCTCGGCGTGCATGGCGCGGGCCAGCACGAGCGCCGCCAACGGCCCCTGTCCCCGGAGGTCCTGTGCGCTCTCCTCGGACGGCTCGGGGTGCCGGTCGTGACGGACCGAGCGGGTGGGCGGGGACGGTGTGGCGGTCATGATGCCAGGCTAGATGCGGCTGCCCACGCCATCGAGCCAGACCGCTACTATTGGGCGGGCGACCGGTCCTCACCCGGGCTGCCCCCTTAGCTCAGTCGGTAGAGCACAGCCATGGTAAGGCTGGTGTCGTCAGTTCGATTCTGACAGGGGGCTCCATCATCTAGCGGCAGTTTTGCCTCCTTACCAGGCAACTTGCCCTGGCGGGTACTGCCATCAAGTGCCAGCTGTTGACCATTGGTGACACGGTTTTACCCCTCGTTCGCGCACGGATCGCGCACGGCGACGACCCGAGGGTGGGGGTCGTGACTTGGTGCGGGACCGGCCGGGGCCATGTCATGATGGCAGTGTGACCCCGGAGGCTCTGGATATGGTTGTCTCCGACCCAGCCGTGATGCACGGCCAGGCCGTTATCCGGGGGACCCGCGTGCCAGTGGCGGTCGTGCTCGACTGCTTGGCAGCAGGCATGACGGAAGCCGAGATCGGCCGCCAGTACCCGAGCCTCCCCGCCGGGGCGGTCCGAGCTGCCCTCGCCTACGGGGCGGCGCTGGCTCGCGAGGACCTTGTGCCGTTGGGCCCTGCGAACGGGTGAGGCTCAAGCTCGACGAGAACCTCCCCGCTGACGCGGCTGACCTTTTGAGCGCACTCGGCCATGACGTGGAGACGGTCGTAGGGGAGGGCTTGGCCGGTAGTCCGGACCGACAGGTCGTCTCCGCGGCTGGCCGCGAAGGCCGCATGCTCATGACCCTCGACCGCGGCATGGCCGACATCCGCGCCTACCCTCCCGGATCGCACCCAGGTATCGTCGTGTTCCGCCTCGACGACCAGGCAGCCCCTGCCCTAGTCGCAACGTTTGAGTCCTTCGCCACGAACCACGACCTCGATGACCTTGCAGGCTGCGTCACGATCGTGCGTGGCCACCTGGTAAGGATCCGTCGGCCGTCCTAGAGGGCTGCAAGACGAGACTGGCGAATGCCGGCACGAGACCGGTGTCGATTGCGGGGGTCACTGGTCGGATGCTGTGGAGAGCCGGCAGCCGAAATAGCGAATTGTCGATCTCACTGCCCATTGGTGCCCCGTCATTACCCGTCATTGCCAGTAATTGCCACCAATTGCCAGGATGACCATAACTTGGGCTCACTAGAACAAGAGGCCCTTACCCCCCGCCACGTGGTCATCTTGGACGAAGCCTCGATGACCTCGGACGCCGACGTGGGCAGGTTGCTGGGAGCGGTCGAGGCCG
>JBKQUU010000119.1:0-9259 GCA_052325485.1 Acidimicrobiales bacterium
GCGTGGTGCAGGCCGACAGCTTGAACAGTTCGGCTCCAACGGTCATTGTCGTCCCACTGGTCCCGGCCGCTCCACGGGCGGGCTGGCCACTCAGCCTCGAGGTCCCCGACGGGGCCGCGGGCTTTGAGGCCCCGACATGGCTACAGCTCACCAAGCCGGTCACGCTCGCCCGCGACAGGCTCAAGGAGCGAGTGGGCGTGCTCCCTGCCGAGCTCATCGACCGACTGGACCAAGGCCTACGGGTGGTCCTGTCTCTGGGTTGACATCGCGGTTGGCTCTGGTCCTTGAGCCTGGGCGTCAGGCGAGCTTCGCGCCCCCTAACCAGCCCCATCCAGTCCCAAGGGACGGCAAACGTCCGCGCACCAGCCGGTAACGTCCGCCAAGAGCTCGGCCCAAAAAGCCTCCTCGAAGACCGCTACGCCCGCGTCGCGCATGGCTGGTACCAGCTCTTCATCCCAGGCCACCCTGGCGGGCAATCGGTCCCGGCGGAGCGGTTCGTGGGACCCTCCCGATTTGAGGCCGGCAATGTAGTCGGCAGCTCCCATGCGCCAGGGCAGTGAGCCGGGCGCTGCCGCAAGGACTGCAGCCGCGTGCGCCAGCCCTGCGTCGTCGAAGTCAGCCCTCACGCGCAGGGCCCAACCGGATTGGGCCAGACGTCGCAAGGCTGCGACCTCGGTACGCGACGGCGTCCCGGACATGCAGATGACGTGCGCGCCCGGGGCGGCAGCGGCCGCCGCCCCCAGTACCGATGGGTTCTCGGTCACAAAGGCGACCGTCCCATCGCCCGCAGGCCACTCGCAGTTCGCCAGCACGCGTGGCGGGACGGTCACTGGAGCGCCGCAGGGCACAGCCCAGCCCCGGGGCACGAGGTTGACGGTGGTCAACCCCCCGACTATGTCGTCGTAGAGGACTCCCACTGCGGCCCAGGCGGCGCGGGGCCGTGCGCCCTCAGGCACCCGCCCAGTGACACTCAGGAAGGCCCGGCAGAACCCGGCCACTGGTTGGCCGTCGTCGAGGTCGTGGGGAAAGCCAGTGGCCTGCTGCGCCAAGACCCGGCGATCGACAGCGGGCCCGCCGGGCGGTGGTAACCGGACGAGGACGGCGGCACCGCGCTCAAGGATCTCAGGTGCGACAAGCAACTTCGTGATCCAGCCTCGTTGGCGCAAAGCCACCCAGACTTGGTCTGAGGATGCCTCAGGGAGCACGTCTTTGCACCGGGCTCGAAGTTCGGTTTCGGCCTCGGCCCGAGCGGCACGAGCCGTTGCTCTAACGGCAAGGCGTCGGCCTACTGCATGCGCCGCCACCGCCCCCGGCGACGCCGGCGCAGTCACCGTGGCCAGCTTGGCCAGGTCGATGCTACGGCGGCCACCTGGGCTGAGCTTGCCACCGATCAAGGCCGTCGCCGCTGCCCGCTCCATTGCGCCCGGAGGAGCGGTGACCGTCGCCTGGCCTGAGGTCAGGTCAGGGTCGCCGCGCCTGTCGGCCAAAAGAGCAAGCTGCTCCCACAACCACGCGGTGCCCGGCTCGATGAAAACAGGCAGCTGAGCGTCACGGCACGAACCGTCACAGAAAGGACAGTCGGTCAACTTTCGTGTCCCTCGCCCGGCAGCAATGTTCGGCCCCGCACCATCATGGGGAACGCCACCACCGTGCCGTTGCTGGCCCCCTCGAGGTCGTGGGCATCGACCCCGTCCCAAGCACCCGGGGCCCCATCCCATTCGTGTGACGTAGCGATCAGGTCCAGGTCCAGCTGTGCGATGTAACGGGCGAGGCCCTCCAAGCCGGTACCGTCGACTGCGATCGGGACCTCGTCAAGGGCGGCCAAGCGGAGGGCCGACTCGCCCAGGCGGTCATATGCCGCGGCCACCGCGGCCAGCATCGGGCTGAGGACCACCAGGTGCCGTTCGCCGTTGGAAAGCCCCGTACGGGGGCTCCAGCGCCTGGGCTCTTCACCAGGACGCGTCACGAGGTAGTCGACGTGTACCCACGCCTTGATGTCAACGGCGTCGGTTACGCGGGCGACCATTTCGTCCCCGCCGGCGCCAGCGATCAAGGACTGAAGTGCCCTGCCCACGTCGTCTCGGGCCGGGCCGGGGCGCAGCCCGTCGCCCGTCTTGCAGACGTGCTCGTAAACGAGCCGCTGAGCTTCGGAGAGGTCGTCACGTACCCCGATGCGGACAGCCACCGTGATGCCGGACGACGACGCCGCCGAGCGCATCTTGCGGTTCACTGCCGCCTTCCAGTCCTCCAGGCTCACCCAGGCCCGTTTGATGGCCCGGGGTAACTGCCCCACGACGAAGGCTTGAAGGGCCTCCTCGTCCTTCCTGCGCAGGGCGGCCTCGGCTGCTTCGGCGCGCCGGAGGGCTTCGGCGGCGGCAGCCCCCGGGGCGAACACGGCGTCGCGGTAGGTAAACACGTACGTCTCGACGAGGCGGTGCTCCTCGCCTGGGTCGAGGGACCAAACGCCCGCCAGTTCTGCTCGGACGACGTCGGCCTTCTCCCGAACTGTGCGACGTGCCGCCGTCGGCCGTTTGAGTACCGCTGCGGTCACCTGTTCTACCAGTGCCTCGTCTGCCCCTTCTGGGGGGTCCCCCAGGACGGCGTCTACCACCCCGGGTAGGGCCAGCAGGCCGCGCAGGTCTCCCATCGCCTTTGCTTGGGTAGGCTCGGCCTCTGCCAGGTCCCGCCGGGCGGTTTCGCGCCGTTCTTGGGTACGGCCCACGTCGCCGGAAGCCTTCTCCACGTCCCGGCCGGCTGCGGTCTGTTGCTTCTCCAAACCGTCTATCCGGGAGAGGGCGGCTTGGCGCTGCTCGACGACCTCCGCCGCGGCCATGCCCGACAGTTCCCTCAACTTGTCGAGCTCAGCGTTGAGCGCACCAAGGTCCTCCGCGGCACGCCTGGCGGCGTCGGTCCGCTCCTGTAAGACGTCGTCGTCGGGTGTAGCCAGGTCTTCGAGGAGCCCGGCCAGCCGGGGCACGAGGCCCATGAGCCGCTTGGTGGCACCACGTAGTTCGCTGGACGAGTAGGCGGCTGCTGTTGCCCGGCTGTCGAGCTGGGCCACGTCCGGCGCGAAGCCGTCGGCCACCACCGCCGCCACCCACTTGCGTTGCTTCTGGTCAGCCTCGAACTGCAGGCGGTTGGCCTGGTCCTCTGCCTTGGCCGTCCCGGCCGAGGCCCGCTCAGCGTTGCCGACCGCAGCTGCCCGGCTCGATTCGGCGTCGCGGAGCCGGTGTAGCGCCGGGAAGTCCCTGCCAGGGGCACGGACCGAGCATGCCTCGTCGTCCTGCGCGCCGGCGCGAGCGTGGAGGCCCTCAGCCTGGGCCTCAGCGCCAGCAGCTTGTGCACCCAGTTCATCGGCACGCTCCAGGGCCGCCTCGCGCCGGCGCCGGGCGCCGACGAAGCTCGTACGCTTGCGCAACGAAGGGTCGCTCGCCTCGGGCACCCTTGCCGTGGCCACCCCGGCCCGGAACGACCCGTCGGAACATACGACGAACGCGTTTCTTGGCTCTTGCGAGCTGGGCCCCAGGCTTGCCTGCCAGGCGATCCGAGCCAGCACATCGACCGCCGGACCGGCCAGAGGGTGCCCCGGAGCGGCTCGGAGGACCGCCCCCAGGTTTGGCGAAGCCACCGGCCCGATTGCTGAAACGGCCCAAGACGCCGTGCTGATCCCATCGGGCGAGAGCGTTGCCCCGAGCAGCCCCGACGCCACCAGCACCGCTTCGACCGTGTCCCGTAGCTGGTCGCCAGTACCCTCGGCCCACTCCAGAGCAGAACCGAAAGCTGCCGTGTCGTCGGCCTCACCCGCCCAGGCAGGCCTGGGAAGAGGGAGCAGGACGTTGCTGGACCGGATGCGCCCGGCTTCGTCGCGCGCCTGGCTGGCCTCGGCCAAGCGGCCCTCAGCTTCCTGGCGCAGTTGCCGGGCAATTGTCTCATGCTCGGCGGCGGTCCTCTGGGCCCAGTCACCGGCTTGTTCCCGCCAGTCTTCGAGGTCGGGGAGGACTGTGGCGGGGTCGTCCCAGGCCAGGTCCTGCAGCTCCTCGAGCGTCAGGTCGGGGTCGGTGACGCCCTCGGACAACCACTGCGCGGCCTGAGGGCGTAGGCCGGCAGCCACCGCGCGTGCCTTGTCAGCCCGTTCCCGGGCCTCGCGGCCCAGCCGGTCGGCCTCTTCTGCCTGGCGTGCCGCCTCCTGGCGGGAAGCCGTGGCCGCGGAGAGAGAGCTGTCGACCTCGACGCGTCCCTTCAAGTGGAGCCGGGCTCGGTCGCACTCGCCTTGGAGCGCCCTGGCCCGCTGCTCCCAGGCCTTACCCGCAGCGTCGAGCAACCCGAGGTCGGCGCTCAACACCAGAACGGGGCCGGGGTCGATGTCGCGCGCGGCGATGCTGACCACAGGGCGGTCCCGCCGGCTCAGTACCGGCGAGACTGGCGCCGGGACCCCCGGCGCAGCCCCTTCGGCGTCGCCCAACGTCGCCGCCAGGTCCTCTAGCACCGAGCCCGCCTGCTTCTCATGGCTGCGCCGGAGAGCCGCCGAGTTGCCTACCTGAGCGACCAGCGCCAACCATGCAGTGTCGGCCTCCTTTTGCCTAGCCGCCACCCCATCGGCCAGCGCGTCGAGCCGCTGTGCCTGTTCGTACTCGGGGCGCTCCTCGATAGCCCGCAGCTCCCCTTTGGCCCTGGCGAGCTCTTGGCCCAGCTGCTCGCGCCGTCGTTCGGCCTCGGTAGCGGCCGAGCGTGCCGTTACGAAGGCGTTCTCCGCCGTCGCCAGTTGGGACCGCATCGTGCTCACGTGCTCGAGAGCATCCCCGGCTGCGCCCACCAGGTCCCCGGCTACGTCCACAACGTGGCCCGTCCAGGTCTCGGCGAACTCGCGGATCACCGTGGCCGCGTTCTCGTCGGTGCGGAAGGCTTCGCGCGTGGCCGCCGAGGCGGACAGGGCTTCAGCCGTGCTCGCAATGACGTCGCGGTCCACGCCAGGTAGGGCGTCGAGCAAGAAGTCCGCCGCGGCCTCGGGCCCCACTTCTCCGAGGAGCGCAGGGTTGCGCAGGAACCGGACCCGCTGGGCGAGGTCGGACATGTCCTCGGGGCCGGCGCTAAAGAGCCGGCCGGCGAGGTCGCGAACGTAGTCGTCGGGCCCCTCGAAGAGCTGGCCGCCCAGCGCCACCACTGCGGCCTGGAACTCCGCTTTGACCAGATTGGCGCGCTGAGGCCCCCACAGCTCGAGGTCGCGCAGCGGCCGCCCGGGGACGAAGAACGGGTCCGCGACTACCTGGGGGCTCGATTGCTCCGAGTAGTTGAGCCGTACCCCGTACGAGCACGACTGGGGCTGCTCTCCCGGGGGCTCGAATGTCAGCCAGGCGTAGCCGGTCCTGCGTCTACCGGTGGCGCCGGCCCGCATCAAACCCGGGAGGCTGGTCGGCCTCCCCCTGCCCGCGGTGAGGAGCCGCGCATTGAGATCGAGCAAGTAAGGCCACAATGCCTCGAGCGCGGTCGTCTTGCCCGTGCCGTTCGGGCCCCGTAACAGCAGGCGCCCAGAACGGGCCGGCAACTCCAGGTCCCCGAAGTGCCAGACATTGCTCAGGCCGGCACCGACGAGGCGCCAACGACGGCCGAACCGGCCAATGTCGCCGCCCGGCGGGAGCTTGGTTTCAGGAAGGGTCAGGCTCATCGGTTCCTCCAAAGTCAAAAGTGGGCGATACGGCGGCCGCGGTCCGCCTGCGCTTGGTCGGGCGCGACGGCCCAGCCGTGCTCCGCCAGCGTGCGGTGACCGGGGCAAACAGCCAGTCGCCCGTGCTGGGGTCGAGGCGCACCAGGTCGAGGCCCGTCAACAGGCCGACGACTGCGTCCCTCAGCAGCCCGGTGGGGTCGTCGACCAGCTCTGCCCGCCAGCCGCCGGCACCTACTGTGGCTGCATCGGCCAGCTCGGTGAGCTTGGCGCCTACGCCCACGTCCGACGCGCGGTGCCAGCCCGGACCAGGGCCCGCCCCCTCGTTTGCGTTGTCCTGTGCCCACTCGATGATGAGGTAAGCGGCGTGGGCGGCCGTGCCGGTGCCGGGGAACGTCAGCGGCCCGAGCTCGGACGGGAAGCGGAAGGCCTCGTCCGGGACCACGAACGCCGCACCTTCCGCCCTCCGCTCAAGGTGCAGGCCGAACGCTTCGGCCAGCGGGGCGCCGTCGTCGGTACGGACGCGCCGGCTCATCCAGTCGGCTTCGTCGGCGTCGAGGTCCACCGTGTGCACCACGGTGTCGTCGATTAGGCGCCGTCTCATGCGCCGGGCCACGTCGAGCTCGCGGGTCACCGTCGCCAGCCATGCCTCGGGGTCGCTCACCGGGTCGGCCGCACCGTAGTGGCCGATCACGTGGAGCAAGCGCGCATGGTGCACCTCGATGAGCACCTGGGGGTCTTCGTCGTGTAGGTAGTCCTCGACGTCGCCGTCGACCTCGACGATGACTCCGCGCTGAGTCAACATGCGGATGGCGCCGACGATGGCGCGTCGTTCGGGCTGGCTGCCGCTGGAGGCGACCCCGGCGTCGGCCGCTGCTGTCCGCGCTGCCCCCACAAGAGCTCCGAGGCTGACCTTGCGCCCGAGGGTCTCCGCTCCGGCGACTAGGAGGAAGAACCACTGCAGGGTCTGAGGGCCAGGCCCGCCGGCCGCAAAGGCGCCGAGGCGCGCCGGAGGCGTCTTGAACAGGCGCACCAGGTCCCTGTCGGCGTACAGCGGCCAGCCGAGCCGTCCGAAAAGGTCCCTCAGTGCTGGGTAGTTGCGTAGCACGGCGGCAATGTCCTCGTCGTCGCGCCCGGCCACCAGCCAGGGCCGGCGCATAAGCAGCCTCGCCGCAGCCGCCACCTCGAGGCCGGCCTCGGGTGACCATGCCTTGCGTCGCCGCTCAATGCCGTCACCGGGTGCTAGCGACGTGCCGTCGAGGGAGCTCATGCCACCCCCTCCACCATGGCGACCAGCTCGACGACCTCAGCCGTAGCAGCAGCGGCGGCATCTTCCCCGTCCTGCTCGTCGGGGCCCACGACCGAGGCCGCCCAGGCGCCGGCGGCCAGCACGAGCTCCCCGGGCCGGTGGAAGAAGACAGCCCGGCCGGGTGCCCACACCCGCCAGGACGCCGTCCGGACGGCCGGGTGGCGGCTATTGGCACGCAAGAGGGTGCAGGCAACACCGTCCCTGGCCCCGGTCCGGCGACCTGAGACGTCCGTACCCCTTACGGCAACTAGCAAGGCAGCCAGAGCGGCATGCCCCGCCTTCTCCGAGAGCATCGCGCCCGGGGCCGCGCCCAGCACTTCGGCAACGGCGCACGCGTGTTCCTCGCGGCGCCTCTCCCGCCGGGCTTCGACCTCTGCCCGGGCAGCGGTGTCGTCGGGAGCCGCCGGTGCCCGGCCAGGTGCCCCTCTCCGTCCGCTCAGGCGAACGAGCTCGGGGATGGCCACAGCCGGCCCGGCGGACCATGCCGGGCTCCTCGCCATGGCCTCGTCGTCGGCCGCGCCGGACAGTTTCCGCCAAGGATGGTCGCCCAGGGCGGCTAGGGCGATCGCGCCCCCCAGGTCTGGATCGGCACATGCGGCGGCCAAGGCCAAGGCGCGGGCCCGGCTGGTTGCCGCGCCGGCGGAAGTGTGCAGCCGACGGAGGTTGGCGTGCATCCCCGGCAGCGCCTGGATGAGCCGCATAGCGAACCGAGCCGCCCGGCCGTTCGACGGGTCGAACCAGCTGGCGAGGCCCTCCCAGTCGCCTAAGCGGCCGCCTCGGGAAGCCTGGAGGGCGCCGCGCTCGATGAGGCCACGAGCCTCAGAGGCGGTGACCGCAGCTTCGGCCAGGTCGGCGAAACGCTCTCGGAGCTGTCCGAGCACCGCCCAGGCGAGCTCAGACCCGTCCGAGAGCACCATGGCCACCCGCGTCGCGTAGTCGACGAGCAGGCTCCGGAGCTCCGCGGCATCCGTCTGGTTGAGGTCGTAGCGGTCCGCCAGTGTGGCCAACGTGTCTTCGGCTCCGATGAGCGCGGCGTCGAGGTCGTCGTGGCTGACGAAGATGACGCCGACCGCCTCGGCCACGTCCGGGGCCGTGCCGTCGCGTAGGGCTTCCAGGGACCGCACGACTCGGTTCAGCCCGGCCAGGGGGATCTCTCGGACCACGGGCGTTGGTAGCAGGACCGTGCGATAGAAGCGCTGCACCTGGCGGCCAGCCAGAGTGGCGGTATAGCGCCAGTTGCGAGCGAGCAGGTCGGCGTGGCGCCGTATGCGAGAGCTGTCAGTCGTGGCATGCACAGCGTGCCAGCGGCGCAGCATCTCGAGCCGGTCCTCGACCACCGCGGCCTCGAGCGGGTGGTCGTTCGCCGTCAGAGCCCGAGTCAGCGCCGCCGGGCTGAGGTCGGTGACCGACGACTCGAGTACGTCCATGATCGCCACGTAGTCTTCGGCATAGGTCGCCACCAGATAGGCGACAACGGTCCGGGGGTCGCCCTCGTTGGCAACCAGCGACGGCTCGTCGACCATGGGGCTGATAGTGCCCCGGTCGTCAGGTCCGGCAGTTGGCCCCAGCTCGACCGTTTCGCGTTGGCCCGGCCCGGGCCGGGGCGCCGGCCGGGGAAGGGTGGCTCCTCGTGTGCCCTCTTCGGCGAAGATGGGCGACACCATAGCGACGGGGTGTGACCGTTACCGAAGGAAGTCTTGGACATGTCCGGCCCCGGGGGGCCCGGGCAACGAGGCTCCCCCGTCGGGCGCTCCCAGTAGGTGGGCATGGCCCGGCCGTCCCTGCACCTGTGTAGCCTCTACCGGCAGCGGGCAGAGCCGCAGATGGGACCGAACGCACCATCGGCCAGGAGCTCGGCCGGCCGACAGGGATACCTCTGGGAATATGACGGCCACCTACGTCCCTCCCGAGCCAAGGCGCGGTGGCCACACCAGACGGGTCGCCAAGCTGCGGCAAGATGAAGAGGTCGTCCCCTGCTGAGCCTGCTCGTTCGTGTGGGTGAGACCGATGGTGTTGCTGGTCCGGGGTCGCGCCGCGGATCGTCACCCCGCGGCAGCGGCAGCCTCTTCAAGTCTCGCAAGGTCGATGACGAGCTCGTCCTCACCGTTCAGACGAACCCAAGGCGTGGAACACGGCCGGGCCGACCGCACCGAAGACATCGGTAACGGCCCAGATGCTGCTCACGCGCGGCTGGTCCCGGGTGCGAGTCAGCACCTGCAACGGGCTCAAAAAGGCTGGCTTCAGGTGCGGGTCAGCGGGCTACGCCGGATAAGCGCCCGCCCGGTAGTTGA
>JBKQUU010000120.1:0-2529 GCA_052325485.1 Acidimicrobiales bacterium
CGCGTAGAGCTGGAAGGGCTGAGGCCACGACGGCGGCGACCAAGATGACTGCGGCTGCGGCGATTAGGGGAAGGGCACCCGGGAGTTGGAGCTCGGAGACGTATTTGCCGATGACGCGGGCGAAGACGAGGCCGACCAGAACGCCTGAGCCTACACCAATGGAGGCGATCACCAAGCCGTCTTTGAGGACGTAGAAAGCGAGGTCAAACTGGAGGAACTGGGTCATCACGAACAGAGCCCCCAGCAACCCGAACACCCCCAGGCACTCGGCGGCGGCGGCGGCAGAGAACCGCCGATCTTTGAACAAGCCCAGATTTAGCATCGGGTGGCGACTGTGCGATTCCCAGGCCACGAAAGCGCCGATAACGATAAGGCTGGCGAGGCCGGCCCCGATGACGTCCGCCGACGCCCAACCCTGGGCGGGGCCCTCGATGATGGCCCAGAGCAAAAGGCCCAGGCCGGCTACCGACAGCACCACGCCAACGGGATCGGGCCGCTCGACGGCGGGGTTCTTGGAGTCGGGCACCAGCACCAAGGTCCCGATGAGGCCGGCGACCACTATGGGGACATTGACCAGGAAAACAGACCCCCACCAGAAATGCGCCAGCAGCAGGCCGCCGGCGATGGGGCCGATGGCGATCCCGAGCCCGATGATGCCGCCCCAGGCACCGATGGCTTTGGCCCGCTGTCTCGGGTCCCGGAAGACGTCGTTGACGATGGACAGCGACGACGGGATCGTCAGGGCGGCGCCGAGGCCCATGAGGGCCCGGGACGGGACCAGGAGAGCTACCGATCCCGAAAAGGCGGCGGCGACCGACCCCGTTCCGAAAACAGCTAAGCCCAGGAGGAAGAACTTCTGGCGCCCGAAGCGGTCCGCCATGCTGCCGCTGACGAGCAAGAGCCCGGCGAAGACCATGGAGTAGGAGTCGACGATCCACTGCAGCTGGCTGGAGGTGGCGTGAAGATCCCGCACCAGGGTCGGAAGGGCCACGTTCAAGATCGTGTTGTCCACGTTGATAATCAGCGCGGCGGCACACAGCACAACCAAGACGCCCCATCGATGGTCACTCTTTACAGCCAAGGGCGGGCTCATGCCGCCGCCCCGATGGTGGCGGGGCGGGGGCTGACAACCTCGCTCAGATCGGGGGGGCCGGGCTTCATCGTCTGTTCCGCGGGGGCGTTCACCTTGGGCAGGAAGACCACGGTGAGCACAAGACCCACCACGGCGATACCGGCGGACACGAGCAGGGCTTGGTCCATGCCGTGCACAAAAGCGGTGTCGACGGAGCGGAGCAACGATGCCGAACGGATCTCGTGGGCTACCGCCACCCCACCGAAAACGCTCTGGCGCACTGCTGCGGCCGCCGTCGCCGACAGGCCAGACAGGTCGAGACGACCAAGGTAGCCGGCGCTGAGCACGCTGCCGAGGACGGCGATGCCGAACGGGCCCCCGGTCTTGTTCACGGCCTGCAGCACGGCGGCACCGACGCCGCTTTTTTCCTCCGACAGTTCCACCAGTGCGGCCGACATGGCCGTGGCCATGGCGATACCTGTCCCCATCCCGGCCACCACCATCCACGACGCTACGAACAGGCCGCTCGGACCGACGCTGGTCAGGGCCCCGAGGAACAGGCCGGCGGCCAACAAGACGAAGCCGGCGGCGACGGCCACCTTGGCCCCCACCAGTTGGACCACCCGGGCCGCCGGGACAGCCCCGATTATGAGCCCGGCGACAAGGGGCAAGAGGCGCAGTCCCGAGCCCATGGCACTGGTGCCGAGCACACCTTGGAAGTACTGGGGCATGGTGAACAAGATCCCGAGCAGGGCCAGTATCGGCACGACGGCCAGGACCACGCCCCAGGTGAACGACGGTAAGGCGAACAGGCCGAGGTCGACCAAGGGCTGGCCGCCCGGCTGGCGGGTCAAGCGGCGTTCCCAGGCGAAAAAGCCGACTAACAACACCAGCCCGGCCGCCATCAAGGCCAGGGCGCCCAGGTTGCCCCAACCGTCCTGGCCCGCCTTGATCAGGCCGTAGGTGACGGCCACCAAGCCGGCGGCCGAGGCCGCCACCCCGGTCAGGTCCAGGCTCGGGCGCTGTGCCTCACGCGACTCCGGGAGCAGGGCGACGACGGCGGCCAAGCCGAGCGCGATCACCGGCACGTTGATCAGGAACACCCAGCCCCACCAGTAATTGGTGAGCAGCCAGCCACCCAGGATCGGCCCGATCGGGAAGGCCAAGAACGTGGCCCCCGACATCAACCCCACGGCCTTGGGCCGCTCGTGTTTGGCGAACAGCACCGTGACGGCGGAGAAGGCCATGACTATCAGCCCGGCCCCGGCCAGGCCGACCAGCACCCGGGCGGCCATGAACTCGGCCACGGAGGTCGAATAGGCGCAGGCCACCGACCCGGCGCCGAACAGGGCCAGGGAGGCTACGAGGACCTTCTTGCGCCCGTAGCGGTCGCCTAGCAGGCCGGCCGGGAGCATGGCGGCCGCCAGCACCAGGAAGTACCCGGACGAGAACCACTG
>JBKQUU010000121.1:0-14503 GCA_052325485.1 Acidimicrobiales bacterium
GCGGCGGCTATTTCCTCCGGTTGGGCAAAGCGCCCAATGGGGACATGGACCAGTCGCCGGGCCGCCCGTTCGGGGTCCTTGGCGAACAGCTCCTGCAATAGCGGCGTGTTGACCGGTCCCGGGCAAAGAGCGTTGACCCTGATGCCTTCCCGGGCGAACTGCACGCCGAGCTCCCGGGACATGGCCAGCACTCCGCCCTTGGAGGCGGTGTAAGAGATCTGCGAGGTGGCCGACCCGAGCACGGCGACGAACGAGGCGGTGTTGATTATCGAGCCCTTGCCGGCCCGCTGCATGTACGGGATGACGGCCTGACAGCACAAGAACACCGAAGTGAGGTTGACTTCTTGGACCCGGCGCCAAGCGTCGATGCCGGTAGTGAGCACGGAGCCGTCCTCAGCAGGTGAGATACCGGCGTTGTTGAAGGCGACGTCGATACGGCCGTAGGCGTCGTGAGCCGCCCGGTACAGCCGCTCTACTTCCGCGGCGTTGCTCACGTCGGTCTTGACGAACAGCCCGCCGACCTCGCCGGCACTTGACTTGCCCGGCTCCGCGTCCACGTCTGCCACCACGACCGTGGCCCCCTCCGAGCCCAGGCGCCGCACCGTGGCCAGGCCGATCCCGCTACCCCCCCCGGTGACCACGGCCACCCTGCCCTCCAGGCGACGACAAACAGGTTGCTGCACCGTCTATGCCTCCGTTGCGATAAAGACGTTCTTCACGTCGGTAAAGGCGTCAGGCGCGTCCGGGCCGAGCTCGCGCCCGAGGCCGGACTGTTTGAAGCCGCCAAAAGGTGTCCAGTAGCGCACCGACGAATGGGAGTTAACGGAGAGGTTGCCCGCATCGATGGCCCGGGCCACGCGCAGCGCTCGGCCTACGTCCCTGGTCCAGATGGAGCCGGACAGGCCGTACTCGGTGTCGTTGGCCGCCCTGATGGCACCGGCCTCGTCGTCGAAGGGCGCCACGGACACGACCGGACCGAAGATTTCCTCCCGGAAAGCGCGGTTGTCCGGGCCGACGGGGGCGAGGACGGTGGGCGGGTACCAGTACCCAGGCCCCTCGGGACAACTGCCCCGGAAGGCCACGGGCGCCCCCTCGGGGACGTAGGCGGCGACTCGCTCTCGGTGCTGGGCACTGATGAGGGGCCCCATCTCGCTCGACGCCAGGGCCGGATCTTCGACCCGTACCGCCTTGACCGCCTGCTCTAGAAGTTCGAGGAAGCGGTCGTACACGGTGCGCTCGACCAAGATCCGCGACCGCGCGCAGCAGTCCTGGCCGGCGTTGTCAAAGGCGCTCATGGGGGCGGTGGCCGCCGCCCGCTCGATGTCGGCGTCGGCGAACACGATATTGGCGCTCTTGCCGCCGAGCTCCAGCGTCACCCGCTTCACCTGCTCGGCACAGCCGGCCATTATCTTTTTGCCGACTTCGGTCGACCCCGTGAACACGACCTTGCGCACGGCGGGGTGAGAGACGAAGCGGTCACCGACTACCGGCCCTTGGCCGGGCAGGACCGTGAAGACGTGCTCGGGCAACCCCGCTCCCCGGGCCAGCTCGCCCAAGCGGAGGGCGGTCAGGGGCGTGAGCTCGGCCGGTTTGAGGACTACGGTGTTGCCGGCGGCGAGGGCAGGAGCGAAGCCCCAGCCGGCGATGGGCATGGGGAAGTTCCAGGGCACGATCACGCCCACGACGCCGAGAGGTTCTTTGAAGGTGATGTCGACCCCGCCCGGTACCGGTATCTGGCGGCCGAACAGCCTTTCCGGAGCCGCCGAGTAGTAGTTGAGGACGTCGCGGACGTTGCCCGCCTCCCACCGGGCGTTGCCCAGGGTATGACCCGAATTGACCACCTCGAGCCGGGCGAGCTCGTCGCCGTCGGCGTCCACGGCTTCGGCGAAGCGGCGCAGCAGACGGCCACGGTCGGCCGGGGCCACCCGCCGCCACTCCTCGAACGCCCGCCGGGCATTGTCGATGGCGGCGTCCGTTTCCTCCCGGGAGGTGCGAGGTACTTCGGCCACGGCTTGGGCCGTCGCCGGGTTGATAACAGTGGTGGCCATTACCGGGCCGCTCGGGCCACCGCGCCGGGAGAGGACCGGCGAACGTCCCGCCGACGCCGGGCCGCCTCCACCAGGGCCACGAACAAGCGGTCGTCGGACGGGTCGTCCTCGGGGTGCCACTGCACGCCCAGTGCGAAGTCTTGGCCCCGGACCTCGACGGCTTCCACCGTGCCGTCGGTGGCGAACCCGACGGCCTCCATCCGGTCGCCCAGCCGGTCCACGGCCTGGTGGTGATGACAACGGCCTTCTGTCTCTGGCCCGAGCACGGCGCCGGCCCGGCTGTCTGGCGTGAGCACCACCCGGTTGGGCGTCGTCCGGCCGGGCACGGCCCGGTGGTCGTCGTGGCCCACCACGTCGGGGAGGTGCTGGTGCAGCGTCCCGCCCATGGCCACGTTGAGCACCTGCAGGCCGCGGCAAATGGCCAGCAGCGGCAGGTCCCGTTGGAGGGCGTCATGGCAGAGGGCTATTTCCCAATTGTCGCGCTCGGTCCGAGGCGGGTCCGTCTGGTCGTGCGGCTCGGCCCCGTACGTCGCCGGGCCCACGTCCGGGCCCCCGGTGAGCACGAGGGCGTCCAGGGCGGCGAGGACGTTACCGGGACCGGAGGGGGACGGTGGCAGCAGCACAGGGTAGCCCCCGGCCCGGGTCACGGCGGACACGTAGCTGTGAGGCAGCAGGGCGGCCGGGGCGTCCCAGACGCCAAAACGCGCTCTTTCGACGTAGGTCGACAGAGCTATCAGGGGCGGGGACTGCCCGGCCCGGTCAGAGGCGTTCGAAACCACGGAACCGTTCCCAGTCGGTGACTGTACCGTCGTAGGCGTCGAGCTCGACACGCGCCGCGTTGAGGTAGTGGTCGATAACAGGTCGGCCGAAAGCCTCCAGTGCCACCTTGCTCTCCTGGAGCAGCGTCATCGCCTCCCGCAACGAGGCCGGGGCCCGGGGACCGCCTGAGGTGTAGGCGTTGCCCACCAGCTCGGGGGGCAGGGGCAGTTCGGAACCGATGCCGTGCAACCCGGCGGCGATGAGGGCGGAGACCGCCAGGTAGGGGTTGACGTCACCGCCGGGCACCCGGCTCTCGACTCGCAGGGAAGGCCCGGCGCCGACCACCCGGAAGGCGCACGTGCGGTTGTCGCGGCCCCAGGCCAACGCCGTGGGGGCGAAGCTGCCGGGCACGAAACGCTTGTAGCTGTTGACGTTGGGGGCGAAAAAATATGTCATCTCCCGGGCGCACGCTAATTGACCGGCGATGAAATGTCCCATTAGGGGCGAGAAACCGTGGTCGTCCGTTCCGGCCATTACCGCCGCCCCGTCCCCGGAGCGGAGGCTGATATGGACGTGGCAGGAGTTGCCTTCCCGCTCGTCCCATTTAGGCATGAAGGTCAGGCTCATGCCTTCCTGGTGGGCGATCTCCTTGGCCCCCGTCTTGTAGATGCTGTGGTTGTCGCACGTCGTGAGGGCTTCGGCGAAGCGGAAGGCGATCTCGTGCTGGCCGAGGTTGCACTCCCCTTTGGCCGATTCGACGTACATATCGGCCCCGGTCATCTCGTTGCGGATGCGGCGGACCAGGTGCTCTACCCGGCTGGTGCCGAGGACCGAATAATCAACGTTGTACTGGTTGGCCGGCGTCAGGTTGCGGTAACCGAGCCGCCAGGCGTCCTCGTAGGAGTCCTGAAAGACGATGAACTCGAGCTCGGTGCCCACGTGGGCGACGAGGTCGAGCTCGGCCAGGCGCGCCAGCTGCTGCTTGAGGACCTGGCGCGGGGAAGGCGCCACGGCCGAGCCGTCCGCCCACTCCAGGTCGCACAGGACGAGCGCCGTGCCTGGGTTCCACGGCACCCGGCGCAGCGTCGACAGGTCGGGCCGCATGACGAAGTCGCCGTAACCGCTGTCCCAGGACGACATCGAGTAGCCCTCGACAGTCCTCATGTCGACGTCCACAGCCAACAGGTAGTTGCACGCCTCGACGGCGTGAGGGACGACCTCTTCGAGGAAGTACCGGGCCGAGCAGCGCTTGCCTTGGAGCCGGCCCTGCATGTCGGTGATGGCGACGACGACGGTGTCGATGCGGCCGTCGCGGACCAGAGATCTGAGCTCGTCGAGGTGCACAGGCACAGTCTGCCGCGTCAGACGCGGACGGGCTCGCCTCCGACCGAACGCCGCAACGCCGCGTGCAGGCTGTCCGGGGTCAGCACGCCCAGGTAGCGGTCGGCGTCGAGCACCGCCACCCAAGCGGCGTCGTTGTGCAGCATCTCGGCGAAGGCCGTTTTCAGCGACGCGTCCAGGCCGACGCGCGCCTTGAGCGGGCGCAGGTAGCGGGAGACGGCCGCCGAGCCGTCCCGCGGGCGGGGACGGTCCCCCGGCCCGGCCGGCTCGACCCAGCCGAGCAGGCGGCCGTCCTCGTCCACCACCACCGCCCAGCGGATGCCCTCGGCTTCGACGGCGGCCAGGGCCTGGTCGATGGTGGTGCGAGGGCCGACGACGGGAGGGGTGTACAGGTCGGTCACCTCGATCGGGGTCACCGCTAGGCGCCGCAAGCCCCGGTCGGCCCCTATGAAGTCGGCGACGAACGGCGTGGCCGGGTGCCCGAGGAGCTCGGCCGGCGTGTCGTACTGCTGCAGTACGCCGCCCTGGCTCAGCACGGCGATCCGGTCTCCCATCGTGACTGCCTCGTCGACGTCGTGGGTCACCAGGATGATCGTCTTGTGGAGCTGCGCCTGGAGGCGGAGGAACTCCTGCTGGAGCCGTTCCCGGGCGATGGGGTCCACGGCGCCGAAGGGCTCGTCCATCAACAGGACGGGCGGATCCCCGGCCAGGGCCCGGGCTACTCCGACTCGCTGCGCCTGCCCGCCTGAGAGCTCTTGGGGGTAGCGGCCGGCGTAAATGGTCGGGTCAAGGCCGACGAGCTCCAACAGCTCGGCCACGCGGGCGCGCACCCGGGCGCGGTCCCAGCCGAGCAACCGGGGCACCGATGCCACGTTGTCGGCCACCTTCAAGTGCGGGAAAAGGCCCGGCTGCTGGATGACATAACCCGTCCGCCGGCGCAGCTCGACCCGGTCGAGGGTGGCGATGTCCTGCCCGTCTACCAGCACCCTGCCGCTGGTCGGTTCGACGAGACGGTTGACCATGCGCAGCACCGTGGTCTTGCCGCCGCCCGAGGGCCCGACCAGCACGCACAGCTCGCCCGCATCGATCTGTAGGTCCAGGTTGTCGACGGCATAGGCGCCGTTGCCGTAGCGCTTGGAAACCTTCTCGAAGCGGATCATGGCCCTCCTTAGCGCCCTGGCCTAAGCGCCCCCGGGCGCTGCAGCCTACCGAAAAAGGCTGTCATAACCTTGGCGGCATAACTTTGGCGGACCGAAGAATCGGTGCAGCTCAGATAGGGTCGCATGCATATGGCGCTCGTCGGTTCGGCCGGCCCGCTGCTCCAGTGGAGCTGGATCTCCTCCCAGTCTGGCACCATCCTTTCCCTGTTGGTCCAGCACATCGAGCTCACGGCCATCGCCGTGGGCACCGGGTTGGCCATATCGCTGCCTCTAGGGGTGGCCGCCTGGCGGCTGCCGGCCCTGCGCTCACCGCTGGTGGGTTTCACCGGGCTGCTCTACGTCATCCCGTCGGTGGCCCTGATGGCGTTGCTGGCCCCGTTCACCGGGTTTTTCTCGGTCACCACGGCCGAGGTCGCCCTGGTCAGCTACACCCTGCTCATCCTGCTGCGCAACACCGTGGCCGGCTTGAGCTCGGTCCCGGCCGATGCCCACGAAGCCGCCCGGGGCATGGGTTATAGCGAGCTCGAAGAGCTGTTCAAGGTCCAGCTGCCCCTGGCCCTCCCGTCGGTCCTGGCCGGGCTGCGGGTGGCCACGGTCACCACCGTCGGACTGGTGAACGTGACCGCTTTTATCGGCCAGGGAGGGCTCGGTCAGCTGATCATCCAGGGCTTCGGCGAAGACTTCAATACCCCCATCGTCGTGGGGCTGGTGCTCTCGGTGCTCCTGGCCGGCGTGGCCGACGCCCTCCTGGTCGGCGTCGAGCACCTTGTCCTGCCGTGGCGCCGCGTGGCCGGGGTGCCCGTCCGGTGAGCTTCCTCTCGCAGGTGGCCACGTTCTTCAGCACCCGGTCGAACTGGAGCGGCTCGAACGGGATCGTGGCCTTGTCCCTGGAACAGGCGAAACTATCAGTGGTGGCGGTGCTGGCCGCCATCGTCGCCGGGGTGGGTGCCGGGTCTCTTCTGGGCCACAGCGGCAGGGGGAGCTTTGCCGTG
Organism: Acidimicrobiales bacterium; assembly: GCA_052325485.1. Lineage (GTDB taxonomy): Bacteria > Actinomycetota > Acidimicrobiia > Acidimicrobiales > Palsa-688 > Fen-671. Next base: position 6,301 of record JBKQUU010000121.1, read on the forward strand.
GTGAACGCTGCCAACGCGGCGCGCGCCGTCCCCTCGTTCGCCCTGCTGACCCTGATCGCCATCCAGCCCGCCATGGTGCGGCTCCAGGAGGGCGGGTTCATTACGGCGGCCATCACGATGTTCGCCCTGGCCGTGCCGCCCATACTCACCAACGCCTATGTAGGCGTCCGGGACATCGACCCCGCCGTCCGCTCGGCCGCCCTGGCCATGGGTATGACCCCGGGCCAGCTCCTGCGCCAGGTCGAACTGCCCTTGGCCTTGCCCCTGGTCATGGCCGGCATCCGGACGGCGGCCGTCGAGGTGGTGGCGACAGCCACTTTGGCGGCCTATGTCGGCGTCAGCGACTTGGGGACCTACATCTTCACCGGGCTGGCCACGCGCAACAACGTGGAGACCTTCAGCGGGGCGTTGCTGGTGGCCGTCCTGGCCCTGGTGGTCGACGTCGTCCTGGCCGCGGCAGCACGAGGCCTGACGCCTGTCGGGTTGCGGGGCCCGTCATGGTCCTGGCGACCGACGGCCTCACTAGCGACCCTGCGGCCGCGCCGTCCTATTTGAGGCCGTTCTATTTGAGGCCGGCAGCCCTAGGTGAGCCCCTGGCTTTTCAGCCACTGAGCGGCCACGGTGGTGGGGGCGTCATGGTCCACGCTGACATCGGTGTCCAGGTCGGCCAAAGCCGTCTCGGTCAGCTTGGCGTCCATGGCGTCGAGGGCGTTGGCCACGGCCGCCGTGTCGACCGACTTGCGGATCACCGGGATGAGATGGTCTGCGGGCTGGAGGTGCTTGTTGTCGGTCAGCTCGACGAAGCCGTTCTCGGCGATGGCGCCGTCGCTGGAAAAGAACTCGGCCACGTCGACCTTCCCGTTCTTGAGGTAGGCCACGGTGATGGGGCCGGCCTCATCGGTGGAGACAAAGGCCTTGAAATGGATGCCGTACACCTTCTCCAGGCCGAGCAGGCAATAAGCGTAGGTGGGGCACTCGGGAGGGGCCCCGAAGGAGAGCTTGGAGGCCACGGGGGCCAGGCTGGACAGGGTGGTGAGGTTGTACTTGGCGGCTGTCGCCTTGGTCACGGCGAAAACGTTGACGTCGGTGGCCGGCGCCGGGGTCAGCACACTGGCGCCCTGGGGCGCCAACGCCGCCTTCAGGGCGGGTAGGTCGGTGCTCAGCTGGGTGGCCTGGGCGGTGTCCTTGGGCTCCAGGAAGACGAGCAGGCTGCCGGCGTAGTCGGGGTAGAGGTCGAGCGAGCCGTGGGCCAGCGCCGGCTCGACTGCCGTACGGGTGCCGAGGTCGGCGCGGACGTTGGTCTTGAACCCGGCGTGCTCGAGGACATCGCTGTACAGGTTGGCCACGATGACCTGTTCGGGGAAGTTGGTCGACCCGATGGTTATCGTCGGGGAGCTGGCCGACGACGGGGCCAACTTCAAGGTGGACGCCGAGGCGATGGAGGTGGCGGTCAAGGCGCCAGTGGTGCCGGCCAGCGTGAGGGCAGCCGCAGCCAGCAGGGTTGTCGGACGGGGCATGTGGGCCTCCTTGGGGCGAGAATTCGTTGACCCTACCGGCCACCGCGGAGATTGTGAAAAAAATCTTAACGGCCGGGCGTCGCCGGCTCAGGCCCCCGCTCAGCCGTCCGAGCTCGACCTGGCCCAGATGTTGAGGTTGGCTTCGGTGGCATAGCGGTCGATCTCGGCCAGCTCGTCGGCCGTGAACTCGAGCCTCTGCAGGGCCTCGACGTTGGCTTCGAGCTGGGCCAGGCTGCTGACGCCGATCAGGGCCGACGTGACCCGCTCGTCGCGCAGCACCCACGACAGCGCCAGCTGCGAAAGTGTTTGGCCCCGGCGGGCGGCTATGCCGGCCAGGCCCCGGACCTTGGCCAGGTTGTCCGGGCTCAGCATGCCGGGCCCGAACGACCCTGCCTGGCTGGCCCGTGAACCCTCCGGCACGCCGTCGAGGTAGCGGTCCGTCAGCAGGCCCTGGGCCAGGGGCGAGAACACGATGCAGCCGACGCCTTCGTCGCCGAGCACATCGAGGAGCTCGGCCTCTATCCAGCGGTTGAGCATGGAGTAGGAAGGCTGGTGGATGAGCAGCGGGGCCCCCGACCGGCTCAGGATGGCGGCTGCTTCCCGGGTCTTGGCGGCGGAATAGGACGAGATACCGGCGTAAAGCGCCTTTCCCTGGCGGACGGCGGTCTCCAAGGCCCCGAGGGTCTCCTCGAGCGGCGTGGCGGGGTCGAAGCGGTGCGAGTAGAAAATGTCCACGTAGTCCACGCCCATCCGCTTCAAGCTCTGGTCCAAACTGGCCAAGAGGTACTTGCGCGATCCCCATTGGCCATAGGGGCCGGGCCACATGTCGTAACCGGCCTTGGTGGATATGACGAGCTCGTCCCGTAGATCCCGGAAGTCCGTGGCCAGCACCTGCCCGAAGGTCTGCTCGGCCGACCCGTACGGGGGGCCATAGTTGTTGGCCAGGTCGAAATGGGTGATGCCAAGGTCGAAGGCCCGGCGCAGGACAGCCCTGGACTGCTCGAGCGGGCGCGTGGCGCCGAAGTTCTGCCACAGCCCCAGAGATATGGCCGGCAACTGCAACCCGCTCCGCCCGCAACGGCGGTAGAGCATGGTGTCGTACCGTTCGCCGGCCGGCAGCCAAGTCACGTCAGTTCTCCTTTGCGGTGCCAGTGGTCATTGCCGTCCCGGGCCCTTGCCGTCCCGGGGGCCTTTGCGGTACCGGTGGCTAAAGGATACGGGAAAGGAACGCCTGGGTGCGCTCCTGGGTGGGGTTGCTCAGCACCTGCCGGGGGGGGCCGGACTCCACGATGACCCCTTGGTCCATGAACACCAGGTTGTCGCCGACCTCCCGGGCGAAGCCCATCTCGTGGGTAACCACGATCATGGTCATGCCGTGCTCGGCCAGCGAGCGCATCACGTCCAACACGTCGCCCACCAGTTCGGGGTCCAGGGCGGAAGTGGGCTCGTCGAACAGCATCAGCTTGGGCTGCATGGCCAGGGCCCGGGCGATGGCCACTCGCTGCTGCTGGCCTCCGGAAAGTTGTCGCGGGTAGGCGCCCGACTTCTCGCCCAGCCCGACCTGGTCCAGCAGTTCGCCGGCACGCCTGAGGGCGCTGGTCTTGGCTTCGCCCTTGACCCGGATGGGGCCGATGGTCACGTTGTCCAGGACCGTCATGTGCGGGAACAGGTTGAAGTGTTGGAAAACCATGCCGACTTCGGCCCGCCGTTGGCACACTTCGCGATCGCGTAACTCGTACAACCGGCCCCCACTTTCCCGGTAGCCGACCATCTGGCCGTCGACGGTGAGACGCCCGCCGTCCACCTTTTCCAGATGGTTTATGCACCGCAGGAACGTGGACTTGCCTGAGCCCGAGGGGCCGATTATGCACATGACCTCGCCTTTACGCACCTCGAGGTCGATGCCCCGCAGGACTTCCAGGCGGCCGAAGCGCTTTCGGACACCTTCGGCCCGCACCATCACGTCACTCATCGGTGCCCTGGACGAACGGGATACCCTCCACGTCGGCAAAACGACCGTACCCGGCCCGTCCGGGCCGGATGAGCAGCCCTCGTCGCAGCCTCTGAAGGGGGGTAGGAGGTAGCTGGCGCACCGAGCCGCGGGCGTAGTGGCGTTCGAGGTAGTACTGGCCCACCATGAGGACGGTCGTCACCCACAGGTACTGGAAGGCAGCCACCATCAAGAGGGGGATCACCCTGTAGTTGGCGGCATATATCTGCTCCACCGAGAAGGTCAGTTCCCCGACCGTCACAACCGAGGCCAGGGAAGTCGTTTTGAGCATCGATATCGTCTCGTTGCCGGTGGGGGGGATGATCACCCGCATGGCCTGGGGGATGACGACGAGGCGCAGCGCCATGAGGCGGGTCATCCCTATTGATTGGGCCGCCTCCGTCTGGCCTTCGTCGACCGAGATCAGGCCGGCCCGGACGATCTCAGACATGTAGGCGCCCTCGTTGAGGGCAAGGCCGATGCTCGCCGCCACGAACGGGGTCAGCCAGGTGTTCAGGTCGATATGGACGAACGCGGGACCGAACGGGATGCCGATGGTGAAGCTCGGGAACAAGTAGGAGGCGCTGTACCAGAAGAGGAGTTGTACCAGGACCGGCGTCCCGCGGAAGAACCAGATGTAGACCCAGGCGCTACCCGTCACGATGGGGTTGGGCGACAGTCGCATGATGGCCAGGACGACGCCTATGGAAATCCCTCCCGCCATGGCCACCACCGTCAGGGCGACCGTTAGGCCCAAGCCCTTGATGACCTCGCTCGAAAGGAAATAGTGGTCGATGACGTTCCACTCGAAGCGTTCCCGTCTTTGCCCGTTGAGGTAGACGTGGGAAAAGAACAGCGTGTGGACCAGCATCGCTGTAAGGACGAGCACCACCAAGGCCGCCACCCAACGTCCGGGGTGACGAAGGGGGACCACCTGCAGTTCATTACGGGGCAGGTCGGGAGCAGGGGCAGCCTGAGCCGTTTTCTTACCCCTTATTGGTTTCGCCCCGACCGGCCACTAACCCCTAGCTGCCGACTTCGTCGAACCCGGGATTGCTGACGGCACCTTGTTGGACCCCCCATTTGGCGAGTATCGCCTTGTACTGCCCGTTGGCCATGATGGCCTTGACGGCGGCCAACAATGGTTGGGCCAGGCCGCTGTTCTTGGCCACTATGAAGCCGTAAGGAGCGGTTTCGAACGGCGTGCCCGTCAGCTTGAACTGCCCGTCCGAGAGGTGGACGATGTACGCCGCCACCTGGGAGTCGGCGAAACCGAGGTCAGCACGACCATCGGAGACGGCCAGGTTGGCCTGGTTTTGGTCTGCGTAGCTAAGGACATTGACCTGGCACCGCTTGGCCTGGCTCTGGGCATCGGTCTGCTCGGTGGTACCGGTTTCGACCGCTACCGAATGGCCGCAAAGCGACTTGAGGCCGTTGAAGGTCGCCTTGCTGGTGGCCTTCTCATAAAAGCCTTCACCGGCCTTGAAGTAATCGATGAAGGTGACCTGCTGCTCCCGGGCCTTGGTGTCCGTGAAGGAGGAGTTGCCGACGTCGAACTTCCCGTCCTCGATCCCGGGGATGATGGTATCGAAAGTGGCATTGACGAGGGTAACTTTGACCCCCATCGCCTTACCCAGGGCCATGCCCAAGTCGGCGTCGAAGCCAACTATGTGGGTGCCCTGCACGAACTCGTCCGGCGGGTAGCTGGCGTCCATGGCCATCCGGATGCCCGAGGCGTACCTGGCGGGGACCTTTATGGGGCTGACGGCGGCGCTGGCGCTGAGGGCACCGGCGCCGACAACCGCCGTAGCCAGCAACGAGCCGGCAGTGGCGACTAAGGCGCGCTTGGCGCCGACAGTCATGGTGCTGCGCATGGGTACCTCCAAGATTGCACTATGCGTGTGGACCAGGAGTGTAGTGGCTGGGGCCGCGGTCGCCCAAGCGCCCAACCGCACGTCGTGCCCGAACCGTAAATCGAGATGGGCAGGTGAGCCCGGGTGCCATGCTGTAGGCGTGCGGATCAGTCCCGAAGAGCTCGATTGGGCCACCGAGGTCGTAAGGCGGTGGGTACCGCCCACGCCGCAGTTCGTGTGGCCCCTACTGGCCCAGGACATGGGCGCTGAGGTGTGGGTAAAGCACGAGAACCACACGCCCACCGGCGCGTTCAAGGTCCGTGGGGGGCTGGTCTATGCCCGCCGCCTCCGCGAGCGCCGCCCCACGGTGAAAGGGCTTGTCACCGCCACGCGGGGTAACCATGGCCAGAGCCTGGCCTTCGCCGGCCGGGCGGTGGGGACCGCCGTCACCATCGTGGTCCCCCAAGGCAACAGCCCGGACAAGAACGCCGCCATGCGCGCCTTCGGGGCCGAGCTGGTCGTGCACGGCCACGACTTCCAGGCCTCACGCGAGCACGCCGCCACCCTCGGGGCCGAGCGGGGGCTCGAGGTCGTGCCCTCTTACCACCCGGACCTCGTGCTGGGCGTAGCCACGTACGCCCGAGAGCTCTTCGCCGCCGCCGGGGAGCTTGATGCCGTTTACGTACCGGTGGGCATGGGCTCGGGCATCAGCGGCCTCATCGGGGTACGCGACCTGCTCGGCCTGCGCACCGAAGTGGTCGGGGTCGTGGCCGCGGCGGCTCCGGCGACGGCGCTGTCCGTAGCGGCCGGCCGGGTGGTGACCACGGGCACGGCGAGCACGTTCGTCGACGGGGTGGCGTGCCGAGCCCCCGACGGGGATGCCATAGCGGTGATCTGTTCGGGAGCCGCTCGGGTCCTGACGGTCAACGAGGACGACGCCGCCAGCGCCATGCGGGCCCTTTACGCCGCCACCCACAATGTGGCTGAGCCGGCCGGGTCCCTGGCACTGGCCGGGCTGCTCCAGGAACGGGCGTGGGCGGCGGGCAAAAGGGTCGCCGTGGTCCACACCGGTGGCAATGTCGACGCCGCCACGCTGATGGAGGTCTTCGCCGGACGTACGCCGGGGCCCTAGTGCCGGCCCGGGCCCGGCCGCGCTCAGGTGGTCAAGGCTCGCGGCCGTGGCCGAGATCGGACAAGGCGGCGCCCGCCAGGCGGAACGTCGTCCAGTCGTCGTTGGCCGTTGCTCCGAGCGACCGGTAAAAGTCGATAGCCGGCTGGTTCCAGTCGAGCACGGCCCATTCGAGCCGGGTGCAACCACGGTCCAGTGCCCGGGCGGCCAGAGACCCGAGCAGGGCCCGGCCCACGCCCCGGGAACGGTGCTCAGGGACAACAAAAAGGTCCTCCAGGTACAGGCCGTGGCGGCCTGTCCAGGTCGAGAACGACACAAAGTACACGGCGATGCCGATTATCTTGTCGTCTGCCTCTGCTACCAGGGCGAACACCTGCGGGTGGGCACAGAAAAGGGCACGCCGGAAATCCTCCTCGGTGGCCTGGACGGCGTCCTCGGCGCGCTCGTAGCGAGCCAGCTGGCGGACCAGGTCGACCAGGTGGCCAACGTCGTCGGCGACGGCGTCGCGTACCAACACGCCATCGTGGCGCGTCGTCCCCAACGGCGGCCCGCCTATCCCGTCATCTCTTGAGCACCCGGCCCACGATGATCGATATTTCGTAGAACAGCACCATGGGTACCGCCATACCGAGGAAGGTGAACGGGTCGTTGGAGGGCGTGACCACGGCCGCCACTCCGCATAGGACCACGATGGCCGGCCGGCGCCATTTCCGCCACTTGGTAGAGGGGACCACCCGGGCGATCATCAAGAAAACCACGATGATCGGGTAAAGGAACACTCCTCCGAACACCAGGCAGACCAAAACGTAAAGGCTCACGTACCCCGCCGGGCTGAACAGCGGGGCTACGCCGTTGCCGCTGGCGCCGATCAGCCAGTTGAGGGCCTTGGGCCACACCAGGATGGCCGTGGTCACACCCATCGAGAACAGGGTCAGGGCGGAGAGGACGAACGGGATGACATAGCGCTTCTCGTTCTGCTTCAGGCCCGGGGTGATGAACATCCACGCCTGGAACAGCCAAACCGGCGCGGCCAAGGCCAGCCCGATGTACATGGACACCTTCAGGCGGGTCGTAAAACCCTCCGTCGGGCTCGATATGACCAGGTCCGGGGTGACGAGGTGCTTGTGGTGGGCGTAGAAGGTGCGGTACGGCTCGGTCATGAAGTGCAGCACCGGGTTGTACAAGAACCAGCCCGCGATCGACGTCACGATGATGGCGATGGCGCAGTAGAGCACCCGCCGCCGCAGCTCGGCCAGGTGCTCGAACAGTGTCATGCGGGCGCCGTCGCCCTCGTCGGGCGGTTCCGCGCCGGCGGTGTGGCCGTTGAGGTTCGGAGGCGCTCCGTCCTCCAGCGTCGGGCCGGCCCCGGTCCCGTTGCCTAGCGCCGCCGTGCCCGTCGCCTCTACGCCTATGGCATCCGCGCCTGTGGCACCTGCGCCCACCGTGCCAACGCCCAGGGTGCCAACGGCGCTGGCGTCGGCGCCCAGTACCGTGGCCAGGTGTTCAGCCCCCGCACCGGCGCCGTCTCCCGCTTGCGGCCCTTCCTGGTCGCCGGGGAGCATGGTCAGTTGAAGCCGGGGTCGTCAGGGACCGCGGCAGGCGGTACCCGGGCCGTCAGGGGTGGGGCCGTCAGGGGTGGGACGACGGCGCCCGTAGCCGGCGGCGCAACATTGCTCGGCGCCGTCGGGTCGCCGCCGCTGGCCCCCCGCGGACC
>JBKQUU010000122.1:0-15395 GCA_052325485.1 Acidimicrobiales bacterium
CGCCGCGGAGTCGCAGCGGCTGATCAACGAGACGTACAGCGCCTTCGTGCAGGGGTTCATGCCAACGCTGGCGCGGCCCGAGGTCGACGTGCTCGAAGGGCTGACGACCGCGATCATCGTCGACCAGCGCCGGATGGGTGGCGACGCCCGCTCCACGGTCGGCACCGCCACCGACGCCAACGCCATGCTGCGCATCCTCTTCAGCCGGATCGGGCGGCCGCACATCGGCTCGCCCAACGCGTTCTCGTTCAACGTCCCCTCGGTCAGGGCCAGCGGATCGGTCACGGTCGAGCGCGGTAGCGGCAAGACTGTGAGAAAGACCTTCACCCGCACCGGCGGTATGTGCCCGCGCTGCGAGGGCTTGGGCAGCGTGAGCGACATCGACCTAGCCCAGCTCTACGACGACTCCAAGTCGCTCAACGAGGGCGCCATCATCATCCCCGGGTACACCGTGAACGACTTCTTCAGGGTGAGGCCCTACATCGAGTCCGGCATCCTCGACCCAGACAAGCCCATCCGGAAGTACAGCAAGAAGGAGCTGCAGGACTTCCTGCACCACGAGCCGACCAGGGTAAAGGTCAACGGCGTCAACGTCACCTACGAGGGGCTGGTACCGAAGGTCCAGAACTCGATCCTCTCCAAGGACCCCGAGGCCCTGCAACCGCACATCCGTGAGTTCGTTGAGCGCGCCGTCACGTTCACCGCCTGCCCCGACTGTGCTGGCACCCGGCTCAGCGAGGCGGCCCGGTCGTCGACGATAAAGGGGACCAACATCGCCGAGGCCTGCGCCATGCAGATCAGCGACCTGGCCGAGTGGGCCCGCGGCCTCGACGAGCCGTCGGTGGCGCCGCTGCTGGCTACGCTCCAGCACGCTCTCGACTCGTTCGCGGAGATCGGGCTCGGTTACCTCTCGCTCGATCGGCCGTCGGGCACATTGTCGGGCGGCGAAGCGCAACGCGTCAAGATGATCCGCCACCTCGGCTCCTCGCTCACCGACGTCACCTACGTCTTCGACGAGCCGGCCACGGGCCTGCACCCCCATGACGTCCAGCGAATGAACGACCTGCTGCTGCGGCTGCGGGACAAGGGCAACACAGTGCTCGTCGTGGAGCACAAGCCGTGGTCGGCCATCGCCATCGCCGACCACGTCATCGACCTCGGCCCCGGCGCCGGTACGGCGGGCGGCACCGTCTGCTTCGAGGGCACTGTAGAGGGCCTGCGGGCCAGCGGTACCCTGACCGGCCGCCATCTCGATGACCGGGCCAGCCTCAAGAAAACGGTGCGGACGCCCACCGGCACGCTGGAGATCCGCGGGGCGACGGCCCACAACCTGCGCAACGTCGACGTCGACGTCCCGCTGGGGGTGCTTGTGGTCGTCACCGGGGTCGCCGGCTCGGGCAAGAGCTCGCTCGTGCACGGGTCGGTCCCCACCGGCGCGGGTGTGGTGTCGATCGACCAGGGCGCCATCCGGGGCTCGCGACGGAGCAACCCGGCGACGTACACCGGGCTGCTCGACCCGGTCCGCACGGCCTTCGCCAAGGCCAACGGCGTGAAGCCGGCGCTGTTCAGCGCCAACTCCGAGGGCGCCTGCCCCAACTGCAACGGCACCGGCGTCATCTACGTCGACCTGGCGATGATGGCGGGCGTCGCCACCGCGTGCGAGGAGTGCGGGGGGAAGCGGTTCCAGGCGTCGGTGCTGGACCACCACCTCGGCGGTCGCGACATCAGCGAGGTGCTGGCGATGTCGGTGAGCGAAGCTGAGGGGTTCTTCGGCGCGGGCGAGGCGCGCACGCCGGCCGCCCACGTCATCCTCCACCGGCTCGCCGACGTCGGGCTCGGCTACCTCAGCCTCGGCCAGCCGCTTACCACGCTGTCCGGCGGCGAGCGGCAGCGGCTCAAGCTGGCCGCCCACATGGCTGAGAAGGCCCGCATCTACGTCCTTGACGAGCCGACCGCCGGCCTCCACCTCGCCGACGTCGAGCAACTGCTCGGCCTGCTCGACCGGCTCGTCGACTCCGGCAAGTCGGTCATCGTCGTCGAGCACCACCAGGCGGTCATGGCGCACGCCGACTGGATCATCGACCTCGGCCCCGGTGCGGGGCACGACGGCGGCCGGATCGTCTTCGAGGGCACGCCCGCCGACTTAGTCGCCTCCCGCTCCACCCTCACCGCTGAGCACCTGGCGGCCTATGTCGGCCGCTGACCGATGCCCTGGTGGGCACCGGGCACCGCTAGGTGGGACCGGGCCCGAGCGCGTTCGGGCGACAGACAGCGAGGGTCTTGCCTGCCAGGCTTGCCTACGACGACGTCGAGTACGTGGCTGTCACCGGCACTGACACGACCTGTTGGACCGTACTGGTGTTGTAGTCGCCACTGCCGATATTTACCGACCCTGGCGCATCAACGGAGAACTGGCCCACCGAGATCGAGATGGACCGCCCCAAATGGCCATTGCGGCCCAGGGCGGCTCGGGCGCGTACTCGTGCGTCTGCGGTCGCCTCAGCCGTAAGCACCGGTCGTAGACGTTTCAGACCGCTGAAGATGTACTCCGGCTCCTGAGCGATGAACGGGACGTTCTTGGCGAGAAGCTGGTTGCTTACGCCTAGGACCCGGCCCACGGCCGACAGGCGACGGGATTGAACGACGATCGTCAGGCTTTCAGTGAAACTGGTGACATCGCCCGTTTGGTCGGTATTGGGTTGCACTTCCACCGAGCCGAACGTGATCTCAGAGTTGTGGGCGCCAGCTCCGTCGAGCGCGGCCCGGATCCGGGAGGTCCAGCCGTCTAGCTGCCTCAGCGCCGCCGACGTAGTCGGCTGCGTGCTCGCCACCGAGGCGTCCCATTCGAAGGTGTCGGCGGTGACCGTTTGCTCGGCAGAACCGGTGACAGTGATCTGATCGTTCTGTGGCAGTTGGTTCCGGCTCCGGAGCCCAGCGTCCACCGAGAGCGACCCGACAATAAATGCCACCGACAGGATGACCATCCCGATCAGTGGCTCGTGCGGTCGGACCGACCACTTCTTCTTTATGGCGGCCGGCGGTGTGGTGCCCTTCCCGCCTTTGTCACCTCCCTGGACCTCCATACCGAGGTTACCCGCCACGCGGCCGCGAGGTTCCACGCCCGGCTCAAGTACCCATAAGCGGGTGAGCTGCGACTGGCGCCCCATCCCAAAGGGATGGTGTCGCGGATCATCAATTTTGCCGAACGGGCGGCACATATCCTCGACCGCCAGCGTCTTGAGCTGGGACGAAATCCCAACAACCCGCCCTCGCGGACCGGCCCCGACCTCCGGCTTGCAATGCGACCCAAGGCCCCCGTCAGAGACGCCCAAGCCTATCGGTGGCTCCGAGAACACCTTCCCACCAGGGAGCAACCTCAACTAAAGTTGAGGTCGATGAGAAGTGACCTGCTCGATATTGGCGCGGTCCGCTCCCACACCGGGCTGCCCGCCTCCACCCTGCACTTCTACGAGCGCCACGGGCTTGTCCGAAGCGTCGAGCGCGCTGGGCTGCGCCGCCAGTACGAGCCCGGCACCATCGACCGCCTGGCGCTAATAGTGCTCTGCCAGCGGGCCGGGTTCCGGCTCCAGGAGATCGCCGAACTGCTCGCCACCGGGGGCACACCGGGCTGGGGCGACTTGGTGCGAGCCAAGCAGGCCGAAGTGCGCGCCCGGATCCAGGCCCTCGAGGCCGTCGAGCGCGGCCTCACCCATGCCCTCGGCTGCGCCAGCGGCCGGGTGCTCTGCTGCGAGCACCTGCGCGCCGAGCGCGACGAGGTCATCCCGGTCAAACCAAAGGCACGCCCACCTGGCCGGTCATCTCTTGCGGTTAGGCCCGGACCGCCCGGCGCGGCGCAGCACGTGCGCAACCTGGTGTGGCTACGCCGCGTCCGCGACCGGATCGACCGGGAGTACGCGCAGCCGCTCGACGTCGAGGCGCTCGCCCGTGGCGTGCACATGTCGGCTGGGCACTTAAGCCGCGAGTTCAAGCTCGCCTATGGCGAATCGCCGTACAGCTACCTGATGACGCGGCGCGTCGAACGCGCCATGGCGCTGCTACGCGGTGGCCACCAAAGCGTCACTGAGGTCTGTTTCGCGGTCGGCTGCTCGTCTCTCGGCACTTTCAGCACCCGTTTCACGGAGTTGGTCGGCATGTCGCCCAGCGCGTACCGGCGCCTCGCCGCGCCCCGCACCGCGGGGATGCCACCGTGCATGGAGAAACAGGTGTCGAGACCGGTCAGGAATCGAGAAGCGCCGGTCACCGGGCCGCTCTTACCATGACGCCATGGACCTGAGCATTCATACGACCCCCCTCCCCCATACGGACCCCGAGGCCTCCCTGGCCTTTTATCGGGACATCCTCGGTTTCGAAGTCCGCACCGACGTCGGGTCCGGCAAGATGCGCTGGATCACCGTCGGACCGCAAGGTCAGCCGGGCACCTCCATCCTCCTGGCGCCGCCGGCCGTTGGGCCCGGCATCACCGACGACGAGCGCCGCATGATCGCCGAGATGATGGCCAAGGGCACCTACGGCTGGATCATGCTCGCTACCAAGGACCTCGACGGCACCTTTGGGCAGGTGCAGGCCAGCGGTGCCGAGGTCGTCCAGGAACCGATCGAGCAGCCGTACGGGATGCGCGACTGCGCCTTCCGCGACCCGGCCGGCAACATGGTCCGCATCCAGGAGCTCCGCTGAGCGCTCCAGCAACGGGACGCCAACAAGGAAGGAGAGGACTATGGCTGAGAAGAACGCGGCCAAGAGGGCAACAAAGAAGCCGGACGGTGAGGCCGAGGTGCTGGCGGCGATCGCTTTGATGCCAGGGCCAGACCGCGTAATAGGCGAGCGGCTCCATGCCATCATCAAAGCCAACGCCCCCGCGCTGTTGCCGAGAACCTGGTACGGGATGCCCGCGTACGCCAAGGACGGCAAGGTCGTTTGCTTCTTCCGCAGCGCACAGAAGTTCAAAGAGAGGTACATGACCCTTGGTTTCAATGATGTGGCGAACCTCGACGAAGGTGCTATGTGGCCCATCTATTTCGCGCTGAAGGGGATGACGGACGCGGAAGAGGCAACTGTCGCCGCCCTCGTGAAGAAAGCAGTGAGCTGAGCAGGATAGGAACGCTCCGGTGGCCAGGGCCGACCCCGTGGGCAACGGTCAGGACCAAAGTGAGCCGAGAACAGTTCGCGGCCAGCGTCCAGGGGCCGTCCCGAGGGGCCCGCCCCAGACCAGGACCGACAAGGCCGCCACGGCGAGCATAGAAAGGAAGGTCACAGTTGTGCTCCCTCGGGTCGCCACGGCGCCGTGCGGGCCAGGGTGCCCCCTGGTGCCCAGAGGCGGCGGGCGAGCGCCTCGGGTGCCATGGCCTTGCCGTACAGCCACCCCTGTGCCATCGTGCAACCGAGCCCGAGGAGCATTTCGGCCACCCCGGCATCCTCGACGCCCTCCGCGATCGTCTCCATCCCGAGAGCCTGGCCGAGCTGGACTATGGCCCGGACGATGAGCGCGTCCCTGTCCTTGCGGGTCATATCGGTGACAAAGCTGCGGTCGATCTTGATACGGTCGACCGGGAGTTCCCGCAACTGGGCCATGGACGAGTACCCGGTCCCGAAGTCGTCGATCGAAATGGACAGCCCGCTAGTCCGCAACCTTTTCAGTACCGAGTACGTCGTCGAGTGGTCCAGGCCGATCGTGTTCTCGGTGATCTCGAGCTCGACGGCGCCCGGGTCTATGCCCGTCTCGCGAACCAAACTGGCCACGACTTCGGGGAAACGCACATCGTGTATGTTGCGGGCCGAGATATTGACCGCCACCCGCAGTTTCCGGCCCTCCCGCTGCCACGACTCGCACTGGGTCAGCGCCCGTCGCAGCACCCATTCAGTGATGGCCCCGATGAGCTCGGTTTGCTCCGCCAGCCCGATGAACTCGACGGGGGAAAGGGTCCCGACCACCGGGTGGCGCCACCTGACCAGCGCCTCGACCCCGATCGCCTGGCCGCTGAGCAGGCTGATCTGGGGCTGGTATTCGAGGTAGAACTCGTCGGCCTGGAGCGCGGCGGGGATGTCGGCAAGCAAACCGATCTGCCCAATAACCCTACGGTCTGACTGCGGTTGGCACACGAAGACGCTCCAGTCGCCATGCTTCGCCGAGTACATTGTCTCGTCTGCCCGTCGCAGCAAAGTCTCAGCGTCATGAGCGTGGTCGGGCAGCACGGCCACTCCCAAACTTGCCTCCACCGCCACCGGGAAACCCTCGACCATGCATGGTTTGGCGAAGGTCTCCTGTACGCGGTTCGCGATTGCGGTCGCAGTGGCCACCGAGTCCAAATTCGTCAGGACGAGGGCAAACTCGTCGCCGCCTAAGCGGGCCAGCAGGTCCGGCGCCCGGCGCACGTTGTTCATACGGGCCGCGACGCTGCGGAGGACCTCGTCGCCCACGTCGTGGCCCAGGCGGTCGTTGATCCCTTTGAAACCATTGAGGTCGATCAGCACGACGCCGACGCGCGTCCCGGTGCGTCGTGCCGACATGACGGCGCTTTGGAGGTGCTCGTCGAAGAGGCGCCGGTTCGGGAGCTGCGTCAGCGCGTCGTGGGTCGCCTCGTGCCGGCGCACCAGGGCCAGCTCGGCCGTCCGGTAAACGGTCCAGGTCGTGACCAGTAGGAGCGGGACCAGGAGCACGCTCCGCTCCGCCACCACCACGAAAATGGGAGAGAGCGATAACAGCACGCCGTCAGTGGAGAGATTGACCGCCCCGACAGAGCGCAGGGTGGGCGCGACCGGGAGCCCTTGGTGCAAGGCGATCACCGTGCATGTAAGGCTGGTGTTGACCGCGAACACCACTGCTCCGGCGGCCAAGAAGGTGGGGAACCAGACGAGGGACGGGGCGGCGCCAAAACGCAGGACCTCGTCCTGGCCGGCAGTGACCAGTACGGCCGCCCCGAGGCTGAGGCAGATGACCATTTGGGCCGAGTTGAAGAGCACTTTCACGGGCGGCTTGCGGTTGACAATATCGCCGATCAGGACGACGCCCGCGGTAATGATAATTGGGGCTATCGGTGGTGCGACCAACAACAACGCCACCATGAACGTCCAGCTGGCCGTCACCTGCCCGCCTTCTTCGCGCCGTAGCCAGCGCAAAGGACGGAGCTCGGTCACCAGGCAGCACAGCGCGAACATGGCCAGGACCTGGGGGCGGGGCCCAAGGACGCGCTGGCCATCAGAAACCAAGATGTCATAGACGACGCCCGCGAGAGCGCCCAGAACTACGAGGAGAACGAAGCGGCTGAGCTTCTTGGGCATGACCATGCGTGGTGAGCACGCCGGGCCGGTGGTTGCTGGGCCGGCCCGGCCGGGCTCAGACCAAGTCGGCTACCACTTTATCGGAGCACCGAGAACAGCAACGGTGCCACCGATGAGCGACAAACCAAGGGTTGAATAGATGATCCGCATCGCCCAGGTGGGCTTCTTCTGGTATTGCGTCTTTTTCACCATTTTACTCCAGACAGCATATGTACGGAACGTGCCCGGATTGCTTGGAACATATTTTCTCCTTGAGGAACCTGCTTACCACGCATCTGGTCTCGGCCAGGGACCACCCTGTCTTTAGCGTCCGCATTTCTCGGAAGGGCGCCTGAACTTGGCCGGACATGTTCACTGAGCGACAAGCACGAGGGGAGCGGGCATATGGAAGCTCGTGCCCGTGCCCGGGCACATAAAACGCTGCGATAGCGATGTCCTGGCGTTCTCCGACGTTTTAGGGCCTCCGTCGAACTGACTTCCTGATAGCGATGATCGGCGGGTCGCCGCATACGTTGAGAGCAGGATTACTTTGAGCGCGAACTCCCGTTACTCACCGTGGTGCGCCCTTTTTGGTACGTAGGATAATCTCCGTACAGTACGGTCCAAAGATAAGTACGACGTCGAATTAGCAGCATAAAAAGACGGCGTAACCAGACCGAGGCTAAAAGGCGGCGTCGAGAGCCGAACTTGAGGCTCGGGCGACCGCCGCGGACCGAGCCGGTTCAGCCTGGCCCGGCCTTCGTCCGCCTCAAGAGGTGTCAGGCTCTCAGCTGTCAACTCGCGCCGCCCGGTTTTCGGGCGGCAGGCCCAGGGCCGTCAGGACCTGACCTAAGCCACCGAGCACCGGGCCGCGCAGCCAGTCGATCGGTGGTCGGGGCGTCCGTCAAGCCGTCGGCACCCGCCAAACCGGCCCCGGGGGCCCCGAGGGGCGTCGTCCGGCGGCCCGCCCGGCCCCGACTGGGCCCGACTGGGCCCGGTGGTACTGGCAGGGGGCGATAAAGGAGGCTGCCCACATTGGCGTGGCCTTCCCGACAGGCCAGAGTTTGGTAGAGCGAACAGCTCTTAGACCCGTTGAGGAGGTTGCCGGTACCGTGGGAGGACAAGCATCAAGCCTTGCCTGGTACCGCTTCCGTGCCACAGCCCGTCGCCGGTGGGGTGCCTACCTCGGCCTAGTGCTGATAATCGGGCTGGCGGGCGGGGCCGGCCTGGGGGCGTTGGCCGCCGCACGACGTACGGCGTCGTCGTACACGACGTTCCTGGCCAGTACCAACCCCTCCGACCTCAGCCTCAACATCGACGTCGGTCCGGACATAAGCACCGAGTTGTCCAGGCTTCCCGGAGTGGCCAAGGTCGCCACTTCCCTGTTCAACCTCAACGCCTTCCCCCTCTCCCCTAGCGGGCACGCCGTCATCCCGACCGCCCTGGCCGAGGGCGAGGTTAGCCCCATCGCCGGCCTGGCCGGCGAGTTCTTCAGCCAGGACAAGGTCACCGTCACCCGGGGCCGTATGGCCTCCCCGGGCCGGCAAGACGAATTTGTCACCACCGCTCTGGCCGCCCGGCTCCTGGGCTGGCACCTGGGCGAGGTCGTCCCCATGGGGTTTTACCTCAACTCGCAGGCCCCTTCGGCCCGGCCCCACCTCGAGCTCAATATGAAGCTGACCGGGTTTGTCATTTTCAACAATGAGGTGGTAGTGGACGCCGTGGACCGCTACCCGACCTTTTTTCTCTTCTCCCCGGCCCTGGCCCGGGCCGTTGACCAGGGACCGCAAGACTTCCTCTACGGCCTCAAACTGGTGGACGGAGCGGAGGGTGTACCGGCGGTCGAACGCGAGATAATTACCGAACTACCCGGGGGGCCGGGCTACACGTTCCACGTCACCTCGGTGGTCCAGGACCAGGTCAATCAGAGCATAGAGCCCGAGACAACGGCTCTTGGCGTCTTTGGGGCCATCGCCCTGCTCGCCAGCCTGCTCGTCGCCGGGCAAGCCGTCGGGCGCCAGCTGGCCCAAAACGAGAGCGAAGCGGCTGTGCTCCGGGCGCTGGGCGCCGGCCCCGGGGCAGTGGTGCTGGACAGCCTTTCCGGGACCATGATGGCCATCGTGGCCGGGGCCGCCCTGGCCGTAGGTGTAGCGGTAGCCGTCTCGCCCCTTTCTCCTTTAGGCCCGGTCCGCCCGGTTTACCCGGGCCGGGGGCCGGCCGTTGACCTTACGGTTCTCGGCCCCGGGGCGGCATTGCTGGTCGTGTGCACCGGGGGGGTGGCTTTGGCCCTGGCCGCCAGGGCCATACGCTCTACTCGGCGGCAGCGGGCAACGGGGGACCGGGCACTGCCCTCGGCCATGGCCCGGCTGCTCGCTCGCACGGGAGCCCCCTCACCCGTGCTCACGGGCGCCCGCTTTGCCCTTGAGCCGGGCCGGGGCCGTACGGCCGTGCCCGTGCGATCGGTACTGCTGGCCAACGTGCTGGCGGTGGCCATCGTGACCGCTACCTTCAATTTTGGCAGCGGTCTCAGCACGTTGGTCTCCCACCCTCGCCTTTACGGCTGGAACTGGGACTATGCCCTTCAGGGCTACCCCGTGCCACCCCAGTCCCTGTCCCTATTGACCAAGGACCCCTTGGTGGCGGCGTGGAGCGGCGTGCGTTTCGCCGACGTAGAGATCGACGGCCAGACCGTGCCCGCATTGATATCGACGCCCCGCGCCAGGGTCAGCCCACCCGTGCTCAGTGGCCACGCCCTGGACGCCGGTGGCCAGGTCGTCTTGGGCGGTGCCACCCTGGCCGCGCTGCACGAGCGGGTGGGCCAGAGGGTATCGGTGAGCTACGGGGACCGGGCCGATGCCCCCTACTACGTGCCCCCGACGTCCCTGGTCATCGTGGGCACCGCCACCCTGCCTACCGTCGGGGAACCCCAAGCCCTGCATACGTCCATGGGGACAGGCGCCATCATCGCCAGCTCCGTGGAACCGCTCGCTTTACGAAAGGCCCTCGATCAGCCGGTGGCCACGCTCAACGGCCCGTCTGAGGTGTTCGTCCGCCTGCGGGCCGGGGCCAGCATGGTGGCTGGGCTGGCGTCGCTCCGTCATATCGCAAACGTGGGCACGGAGGCCTTCGAGGACCTGCCCGCGCAGTACTACGACGGTCAGAACGTGGACGTCCTGAGCGTCCAGTTCCCCACCCAGATCGAGAACTACCGCTCTTCGGGCGCCGCCCCGGACCTGCTGGCCGGCAGCCTGGCCCTAGGGGCCGTGGTCGCTCTGGGCCTGTCCCTGGTGGCATCAGTGCGGCGTCGACGGCGCGACCTGGCCCTGCTCAAAGCCTTGGGCTTTACCCGGGCCCAACTGGCTTGGACAGTGGCCTGGCAATCCTCCATCGCCGTGGCCATTGGCGTGCTGGCCGGCGTGCCCGCGGGCACGGCCTTGGGCCGATGGTTGTGGGACCTGTTCGCCCGCAGTATCGATGCCGTACCCGATGCCCCCGTACCTGCTCTATCCCTGCTCCTGGTGGTCGGGGCCGCTTTCGTCCTGGCCAATGCCGTGGCTACCTTCCCCGGGGCCTACGCCGCCCGGACCCCAGCTGCCCTGGTGCTGAGGGCCGAGTAAGCCGGGCCACAAGTGCTCCAACATGGCGGTCGCCCGTCCGGAACAGGGCGGCGAACGCGCCGTTCACATACTGAACGAAACGGTCCCCGAGCCCGTGACCGATTCGTAAGAAGCTACCGGCTGCGCGCTGTTGCCCTCGTTGCACTGGCCCTTGTGCTGGCCGGCCGCGTAGAAGGGTAGGACGAACACCTGGGTGATGCTGACGTCCACTGTCCCTGAGATCCCCGCGTAAAGACCGGTACCGTCGAAAAGGGTCACCGGCGCGGTGCCATAAATAACCGCGGAGCACGTCTTCAGGTTATTGACTACCGGCTGGGCCTCGCCCATCTTTGTGTTCAGTGCTGTCTTGTTGACTTCGAACGTGCCCTTTTGCAGCGTGACCTTGACGTAGTTCCCGTTAGGGTCAGCGGTGCCGTTCTTGTTTATATTGAGCGTCCTGCCGTAATCACCAATGGCGCCAGCGATGAAAATCCTCCCCCCGCCGCCTGAGGCGGGCGCCACAAAGACTTTGACCGGACCGCCGACGGGCGGGCTCGCAGCCGCGGCGGCGAAGGCGGGGGTGCTGCCGAACATAAGGTCCCCAAGCACGGCGGCGATCAGGGTCACCTTGGCTACTCGCATATCGACCTCCTCATTGGGGCCGCCGGGATCTCGCCGGCGACTGCTGGGGACCACCGAGTGTTTTCGGGGCGTTCCCCCACAGCTTGGTCTTGCTGTCGGCCCTGACAAAGGGGCCAGCCGGTGTCCCGGGCATCGTGCCAGTACGAGCTTTGGCACATCCCCGCCACTTTGGCTGGCTGTGCTGGTCGCGACCACCGAGCGGTCCATGTCGAGCAGGCCGACCGTGGCAACGGCGGTGACAGGTACGAGCCTGACGGCAAGCTCAGGATGGGCGTCCGCCGTCGGAGGCGGCCATGGCGGGCGTCTCGGTCACCCCGAGGCGTCGCGTCCCAAACCGTCGGCTCAGGTGTACAACCGCGGGGGTGCGGTAGATCTCGTGCCTGTTGTGCGGTTGAAGGCGCCGCTCCGACAGATGTACGAGATCGACGGCCGCGATCACGCTCAGTGCAACAGCTGTCCACAGGCCGAGCACGAGCAGTGGGTGGGCAAGGTCATGCCCATGGAAGTAGACGACGTCACGGGCGCCGCGGACGATCGCATTGTTTGGGAGCCAAGGTGCGATCTGACGGAAGCCGCCCGGCAGGAAACCGATCGGCACTGGTCCACCGGAGATGGCGTTGCCGACGAAAATGAACGCCAGGGCTGCCAGGGCGGTGCCGGGCAGGCCGACGACCGCTTGCAACGCCGCCACGAACAGCACGAAGGAGAGCGCCCCGAGGAACCCGATGCCGATCAGCGCCCCGCTGGCGCCGGTGAGGGCCCCAAGAACCGTATCGATGGCCAAAACGCCGCCGCAGGCAGCGAGCAGCGCGAACAAGGTGGCGGCGGCGACGCGCCACCACAGCCGCAGGCGCATGCCGAACAGGAAGATGCCGACGCCGCCGATCACGCTGGGGATGAGCAGCCCGAGACCGAAAACGAAGCTCGACAAGCCGCTGTGGTCGCCGCTTGACAGCGGGGCGACGTCGAGCAGTTCCGCGGGACGACGCATCGACTGCGAAGCCGCGGTGAGCGCGGCCGTGATCACCTGCTGCTGCAGGACGCCCGCGGCACCGGCCGTCACGATCTTGACTGCGCCGCTCGGGGGTACGACCAGCGCCCCGGCGGTCGTCTGCGAGCGCACGCTCTGAGTCGCGGCCCGGCCGCTGGGGTCGCTCACCACATCGAAGCCACCCGGTTCGGCCCGCTGGAGGCCGGCCGCCACCTTGGCGCGTACCGCGGGTGCAGCGGCGACGGCAACCCGGACCTCGTGCGGCTTGGGGTCATGCTCGGCATAGCCGAACGACAGGGTGATCCCTAGCGCCACCACGGCCGCGACCACCGCTATAGCGAACAGTCGTCTCGGGCTCGGGCTCGGTCGCGATGCCGGTACCTGGTTGTCGGGCGGGGCAGCCCTGGGGTCTGCGCTGGCCCCCAACGGCGATGGCGATGTTGGGTTGCTGGGCGACATGGGGGCGCTTCTCCTTGGTGGCCTCGAAAGGACGATCGCGCCGTTCGGCGCTCGGTCGCACCCGTAGGTGACCCTGGTCGGTCCCTGACAAGGCGAGGCGGCAAACACCACAACCCGTACCGTTCAGTACCAGTGGCATCAGCGTGGCAGTTTGTCGGTTGCGGTCCAGCAGTGGGGCCCGGAGCCGCGACTGGGCCGCGGCCAGTCCGGATGGACGGGACGAGCCTGGCCACGAGCGCGACGGCGAGCGCCACAGCGACGACCTACATTGCGGTGACCGCCGAGAACGACGGCGCTCCCGCGGTGCCTATGAGGGCCGCACCGGGTTGGGTGACGAGCGGCTAGGCGAACCATCCAGCTGCGAGCTCGACAGCGGCTGCGAACAGCCAAGCTCGTCTGGCCCGCGCCGGGGACTAAGTTGCCTGTCCAAATTTGGGTCCGGTGACCGGTCCTTTTACAAGCGGCCACGGGCGAACGCCCCAGGAGGCAGCACTACGAGGAGCCCTCTAGCGGTCAAGCCGCCCAGCAGCAAGCCGCCGCGCCAGTAGTGCTGGAGGACGAGGAACATGACGATAAGCGGTGTGATGGTGAGCATCCCAGCCGTAATTGTCAACACGGTGTAGTCCGCGCTGCTCCCGGCGATGTTGCCGGAGTTCATCCAGATCGCCAAGCCCTGGGTCAACGGGTAGAGCTTGGCGCTGTTGTTGACGATAAAGGGAAGGAAGTAGTTGTTCCAGGAGCTTACGAGGTTGAGCAGGAACACTGTGACGAGTGCTGGCACCATGAGGGGCACGGCGATGCGCAGGAAGAGCCTCGCCTCCCCGGCGCCGTCGACCCGAGCGGCCTCCAGGAGCTCAGGAGGCACAGAGCCCCCGACGTAAACGCGCATCAAGTAGACGCTGACCGGGCTCACCATGAACGATATGAATATGCCTGGCATCGTGCTATCCAGATGGACTTTGGCATAGACGATGTACAGCGGGACGGCAAATGCTGTGATCGGTATGAGCAGGGCAATCATCACGAAAAGGAAGAGGGCCCTCTTGCCTCGGAAGTAAAACGCGCGAAGCCGTAGCCAGCCATGGCCGACAATACCGTCGCCCCGAAGGCTCCGCTGCCCGCGTATATGGCGGTGTTCATGACCCACCGCGAGAACGACCCACCCTCCTTGTCCGTGAAGACGTCCTTCAGGTTGGAGAAAAGGACGAACGGCCGTGCGAACCAGAAGCCGAAAGTCGAGTCGACGTTGGGCGCCGTCTTCGTCGACGAGACGAATATCCACCATATTGGTAGCAGCGTGAACACGGTGAAAGCGCCGCAGGCCACGGTGACGATGTTGACGGTGCGGCGCCGGATGTCATACAGGTGCAACGGTACGAGGCCGCGGTCGCCCCCTTCGCGAGACCGGGCGCCCGAGCGACGACCGTTAAAGGTGGCGGTGCGGTCCATGCTTCGTTTCACATTCGTCCCCAGCCCGGCGACGGATGGGGCTACGCCGCGACCGCGGCGAGCCGCCCGGGCTCACGACGCAACGCCAGCGCGGGGTTAGGGCCCCTGGTGGCCCACTGGGCCGGGAACTCCCGGCGGTCAATGCGGCAGTCGACAGAAGGTGGTCGGCCCCGCTCGCAGCCTAGCGCCGCGTCCCGCAACCTCCCTCTAAATCACGTCACCGAGCACCGGGACGATACCGATGTGCGCGAGCGAGCCCGGGCAGGAGTCGATCGGTTATCACGGCCGCTTACCGAGCGCGCCAGCCATCCAGACCTGGCATGGCTGCTCGCCAAGCCCGGCGTGACCGCGCCGATCGTTGGCGCCACCAGAGCGCATCACCTCGACGAGGCGATTGCCGCATTGGAGCTCACCATGACCGGCGACGAAGTGGCCCTCCTCGAGTTGCCATACGCCGCACTCAGACGGGCCGCCACACCCAACCCAATGCAGGAGCTGTTGCCCTCCGGGCGTCAGTACGCGCCCTCCGGGTCAGTACGCCTCGACGGGGTCTCGGCGGGCCTCGGCCCGATCGGAACTTGCCCGATGCCGCCGACCTCCTCTAACTGCTCAAAGCGGAAACGGCGTTCGTTTCCGTGCCCGGAACGCGCTCACCTCGTCGTACCCGGCGGCTCGTGCCATCTTGGTCAGGTCGCTGACCCGCCAGGCCACGTCGTCGAGGTGGTGGCCATCAGCCGTCGTCGTTATGGGGACCCCATACTCGTAGAACCGGGCAAGCAGGGCGGGGGCCGGGTAGGCCTCGGCGCACGGCTTGCGCCAGCCGCTGGAGTTCAGCTCGGCGGCGAGCCCAGAGGACCTAGCGGGAGCTTCCTGGCTAGCGGATCGCGACACTTGATCACCCTCCGCGAAGAATTTCTGAAATAGGCCCACTACCAGCGCGTTTGTCCTGGTCAAAGGCTCGCGTTCGTTACGTGTAGGGTGTA
>JBKQUU010000123.1:0-3925 GCA_052325485.1 Acidimicrobiales bacterium
GGCGGCGGCGTAGGTGGCGTTGCCGGCCTGGTTGGCGTCGATGACGCAGGTGCCCGCCGCCGCGTAGTTGACAGTGGTGCCGTTGGTGCCGCTCACGGTGCACACCCCGGTGCCGCTGGAGGGGCCCACCGAGAAGACCACCGGGTTGCCCGAGGCGCCACCGGTGGCGTTCAGGGTGGCGGACCCGCCGGGGGTGCCGCTGCTCGGGGCCGTGAAGGAGATGGCCTGGGGGCTAAGGCCGCCGGTACCCATGGCGGCACTGTCCTGAGAGAGTGCCGTCAGCGCCGCGGGCACCCACCCGCTGGTCCAAGCGTGTACAACGTCCTGCATCGGCCCGAGTGTGTGGGGGATGCCTTCAGCGGTCAGGAGGGCGTCGAAATCTGTAACGTCCGTTTCATAGAGGCTGTAGCCTCCGAGCCAAATGCGGTTGCTGCTTAGGAACGGTGCCTTTCGGGCATCCACGAACGCCTGCGTCAACCTGTAGTTCGCCTGGAAATTGGCATCGGTCCCATATGACGCGGCGGGATCGCTGCCCAGCTCGTCGTAAGAGGACATATCTGCCGGGAAGTCCCAAAATGCTCCCAATGCGAACAGGTTGGGATGCTTTAGCAGGAGGTCCATCCCGCCGTACCCGGACTTCGAGAACCCGATCAGCCAGTTCTGCTCCGTGCCCGTGGTCGAGAGGTTTGCCATCACCCACGGGACGAGCTCCGTCGTCATGAACGTTTCCTCTTGCTCGTTGGCATCGAGGGGATTGTCCGCGTACCAAGGATCGATCCCGAACGAGGGTTCAACGATCGTCAGGTTGTACTGGTTCTGAGCATTCAACGATTCAAGGGTGTCGAGGCCGTCGCCATAGGTAGTGTTGTCCGCACCTGGTTGTACGGGCAGCGTGTAGATGAAGTTGTGAGGAACGCCCGCAGCGGGATCCGTGGGGTTCAGCACCCGGAGCACTTGAGGCCCGTACCCGTTGTTGGCCGAGATCATGTCGTAGGACTCGACTCCGTTCGCGTCAGTGCTCAGGTAGTGGACCTCGAAGCCAGCCGTGCCACCGGACCAGGTCCCGACCTCGCCGTCGCCGTACACCATGATGCCGGGATCCCCGCCTGTGTAGGTGGGGTCGTAACCCGCGCTCCGCTCGACGCCGTTCTCCAGGAACGACAGCGTGCTACCAACGACCATCAGTTTCAGCGTGGTGCCCGCCGGCAGGGGCCCACAATTGAAGGCAGGGCCGATCTGGTCCCACGTGCTCCCCGTGCGATTGAACACCTCGAGCTCCGGGCTGCCATTGTTCCAGTAGTAGATCCCGACATAGCCCTCCTGGCCACCGTCCTGGACGCGCACGGACGCACCGATCCACTCGGTACCGCTGAGCTGCGTCGAGGTGACCTGTATCTCGGAATACTGGTTGCTGTTGTAGTTCTCAGCGGTCCGGATATCCCCAGAGGTGCCGTTGGCATTGGTCCCGACAACCTCATCGGATGAGATCGCAAGGCCACCTTCAGTGGCATCGGTCCAGTCGGGGCCCAGCGGCCCGTTGGCACGGTCAAAGTTGTCCGTGGCACTGCCGTTCCCCTCGGTCACGCAGGAGACGGTGACGTCGGTGACGCCAGTGGTCCCGACGGTGCCGGCCCCGTTCGCGACACTGCAGGTCTGGCCCGTGGGGTTCGTTTGCACGGTGACTTGGTACTGAGAGCCCGAGGGCACCTGTGATGCGAAGGTGAAGGGCCCGTTTGCACTAAGACTGAGTTGGTCCGAGCTGTTGTCT
Organism: Acidimicrobiales bacterium; assembly: GCA_052325485.1. Lineage (GTDB taxonomy): Bacteria > Actinomycetota > Acidimicrobiia > Acidimicrobiales > Palsa-688 > Fen-671. The sequence goes on from JBKQUU010000123.1 coordinate 1,769, forward strand.
GCCAGGACCACGGTCCCGGAGAGCCCGGAGATGGTGCCCCCAATCGATTGAGGCGCGCCCACCTCTACGTCGCCGCCTGACCAGTCGGCGGCCTCCCCGGTCCCGTACGCCATAATGCCGGGGGCTCCACCGGTCAAGCTGCTGTCGGAGGCCGTGATGCACGGAACGCCGTCTTCCAGGAAAGTGATAGTCGTGCCGGTCGCCATCACCTCGAGCGTCGTGCCGGCAGCCAGGACGCCGCTGTTGTACGTTGCGCCGAGTTGCTCCCAGGCGTCGGACAACCGAAGGAAGAGCATCAGAACCGGGCTGCCCGAGTTCCAGTAGTAGATCCCGACATAGTCGCTCGCCCCGCCATCCTGGGACCGCACCGAAGGCCCGATCCACTCGTCGCCGGTGAGGGGCGTGGCGGTGGTCTGGACTTCGGAGAACTGGTCGCTGCCGAAGGTCTCAGCCGTCCACATGTCTCCGGTGTTGGACGAGTTGCCGCCCTCGACGACTTGCGATGCGATCGTCAAACCGCCGTCGGTCATGTCCGTCCAGTTGGGGCCCAGCGGGCCGTCGGCGCGGGCAAAGTTATCGGAGGTGCTCGCGGCGAGGGCTTCTGGCGGCGTGTACACCTCCAGGTAACAGCAAACGAGAACTGTGGCGAGGACGAGCGCTTTTGTCCCCCGTCTCCCGACAGCGAGGAGATTCCTCATGTGCCTGTCCTCCATCGCTCGGTCGGAGTGTGAAGGTCAAAGGCAGCCGCGGCGAGACCCTGTCCCTCGATCTGGAGGAGGTACCAACAGCCTTCCTGATACATTGCCGCCGGGCACCCAGGTCCTGGCAACCGACGGGGTGCCGGCCCGACCGGTCGAGGAGGCCGTTAAGCCTGGACCACTTCTAAGCCTGGACCACTGCCGCCGCCACCGCGTGGCAGAGCCCTACTCCGTGCCATCGCCGAGTAGCGCCTGGCGTTTCCCCTATTCACGGCCGGTGCCGGAGGGTGCCTGAACCGTCGCTTAGGCTCTGTCGCTATGGCGTCCCAGCTAACGTGACATTCCCGACGTTCGCTCCTCGGAGAGCACGATGACCCTCGCTTCGATCAACAACTGGCCCCGCCTCGAACACCCGGCGCTCGTGCTCGGCCTCGAGGGCTGGGTCGACGCTGGGTACGCGGCGACCACCGCCATCACCGCCCTGCTCGAGTCGACCCCGTACGAGGTCGTGGCCACCTTCGACCCCGATGCCCTGCTCGACCACCGCTCCCGCCGTCCCACCCTGCGCATCTCGCACGGGATCCACGGCCCGCTGACCTGGCCCGAACTGCGCCTGCTCTCGTGCACGCAGACGGGGGGGCGCAGCCTGCTGGTGCTGTCCGGCCCCGAGCCCGACCTGCGCTGGCACGAGTGGAGCAGCGAGGTGGTGGCCCTGGGCCTGCGCCTGGGGGTGGAGCTCGTGATCGGCATCGGCGCCTTCCCCGCCCCCGTGCCCCACACCCGGGGGGTGCGGCTGGCCGCCACCGCTAACAACGAAGAACTGGCGGGCAAGGTGGGCTTCCTGCCCGCGGCCATGGACGTGCCCGCCGGGGCCCAGGCCGTGCTCGAGGTGGGCTTCGGCGAGGCCGGCATACCCTCGGTGGGGGTCTGGGCGCGGGTCCCCCACTACGCCTCCGGCACCCCCTATCCCGAAGCGGCGGCGGCCCTGCTGGACGAGCTGTCGTCGTTGACCGGGGTCAGCATCAACACCGACGCCCTGCACGTGGCCGGCCGCCGGGCGCGCGACCAGATCCAGGGCCTCATCGAGGCCAGCGAGGAGCACTCGGCCATGGTCCGCCAGCTCGAGGAGCAGCACGACGCCGAGGTGGGCATGTCCGCCACCGGCTTCAACCGCATCCCCACGGGCGACGAGCTGGCCGCCGAACTTGAGCGGTTCCTGCGCGGCGAGGGGCGCTGAGGGGCTGCTTCAGCCCGTGCCCGCGTGCGTGCTGGTACTGCTGACGGGCCTGCCCGCGGCCGCTACACCACTATGTTGACGAGCTGAGGCGGCCGGGCGATCACCCGGGCCGGTGAGCGGCCGCCCAGGGCGGCGGCGACTTTGGGGGAGGCCAGGGCGACGGCGATGACCTCTTCCTCAGTGGCTGAGGCGCCCACCTCGACCCGGTCCTTCAGCTTGCCG
>JBKQUU010000124.1:0-5733 GCA_052325485.1 Acidimicrobiales bacterium
CTACCACAACAATAAACGCGGGTTATACCTATAGTTGGAACTTTGGCGACCCACCTCTTCGGAAATTACCTGGCCCCCGGTGAGTATGGCCATGTCCTGGAGCATGGCCTTGCGGCGCTCGCCAAAGCCCGGGGCCTTGACGGCCACGCTCTTGAAGGTGCCCCGGATCTTGTTCACGATGAGCGTCGCCAGGGCCTCGCCCTCGACGTCCTCGGCGATGATGACCAGCGGGCGGGCCGCCTGGATGACCTTCTCTAATAGCGGGAGCAGGTCCCGGACGGCCGAAATCTTGGCGCCGAAGAGAAGGATGTAGGGATCCTCCAGGACCGCCTCCATCCGCTCGGGATCGGTAACGAAGTGGGCCGAAATGTAGCCCTTGTCGAAGCGCATGCCCTCGACCAGCTCGAGGTCCATACCGAAAGTCTGGGACTCTTCGACCGTAACGACGCCGTCCTTGCCGACCTTGTCGATGGCCTCGGATATGAGCTCGCCGATCTCGGGGTCGGCCGCGGAGATGCCTGCGACCTGGGCGATCTGGCCCTTGGTCTCCGTCTCCCGAGCCAGCCCCTTGAGGCTGCTCACGGCGGTCTCGACGGCGGCGTCGATCCCCCTTCGCAGCATTGTCGGGTTGGCACCGGCGGCAACGTTGCGCAGACCTTCGTGCACCATGGCCCAGGCCAGCACGGTCGCCGTCGTCGTGCCGTCGCCGGCCACGTCGTCGGTCTTCTTAGCCACCTCTTTTACCAGCTCGGCGCCAACCTTCTCAAAGGGGTCCTCGAGCTCGATCTCCTTAGCAATGGACACGCCGTCGTTGGTGATAGTGGGTGCCCCCCACTTCTTCTCCAGCACCACGTTGCGCCCCTTGGGGCCCAGGGTGACACGCACGGCGTCAGCGAGCTGGTTCATCCCCTTCTCGAGGGCCCGGCGGGCTTGTTCGTCAAAAGCAATCAGCTTGGGCATGGTTCTCCTGCTCCCTCCGTTTGGCTGACCGGTTCGGCCGGTCCCGGTCTGTCGTTAGCACTCACACACGTCGAGTGCTAACAGTACAGCGCAATGGAGCACTCGCGCGCAAGCTGTCGGGGAAAACCCCGCCCGAGCCTCGCCGGGGTCAACCGCCGGCTACGGCCGGCACGACGGACACCACGGAGCCCGCGGGCACCGGGGTGTCCAGGCCCGAGAGGAAGCGGATGTCCTCTTCGCCCATGAAGACGTTGACGAAGCGCCTGAGGTTGCCACCTTCGTCGAAGAGGCGCTCGCTGAACCCGGGGTGGGCGACGTCCAGTGCCTTCAGTGCGTCGCCGACGGTCCCACCCTCCACTTCGACCTCGCCCACCCCTCCGGCCAGTGGCCTCAGCTGGGTAGGTATGCGGACTTTGACGCTCATAAGGTGCGGGCTCCTAGCATTGACAGAAGGCGGACAGCGCGGTCATTGCCAGTCTGCCACGCCGATGGCGGCCTGGAAGTCCTCGAGCTTGGGGGGTACGGTCACGGTCGGCCGGCAATGGGCAGCCACGGCATCGAGCGTTTTCAGCCCGTTGCCGGTGATCAGGGCAACCACGCGTTCATTGGGTTTCACCACGCCTGAGGCCGCCAACTTCGCCAGCACGCCAACGGTCACCCCGCCGGCCGTCTCGGCGAAGATCCCCTCCGTGCGGGCCAGCAGCCGTATGCCCTCCACGATCTCGTCGTCAGTGACCGCCGCCACCGCGCCCCCGCTGCGGCGCACCTCATCGAGGGCGTAGGCACCGTCGGCGGGGTTGCCGATGGCCAGTGACTTGGCGATGCCACTGGGCCTCACGGGGCGGACGAAGTCGGCACCGGACTCGAAGGCCGTGGCCACGGGGGCACAACCAGCGGACTGCGCTCCTGATATCCGGACGGTGCGTTCCTCGTCGAGCAGGCCGACCATGAAGAGCTCCCTGAAGCCCTTGGCCACCTTGGTCAACTGGCTACCGGAGGCTATAGGGACTATCACGTGGTCGGGCGCCTGCCAGCCGAGCTGCTCGGCCACTTCGAAGGCCAAGGTTTTGGACCCTTCGGCGTAGTAGCTGCGTACGTTGACGTTGACGAACGCCCAGGTCGGGTACTCGCTGGCCAGTTCGGCGCACAGCCGGTTGACCTCGTCGTAGTTGCCGTTGACCGCTACCAGCACGCCGCCGAAGACGGCGGTCGTCACCACCTTGGGGACCTCGAGGTCAGCCGGGATGCAGACGACCGAACGCATGCCGGCTCGCGCCGCGTGCGCCGCCACCGAGTTGGCGAGGTTGCCGGTCGAGGCGCAGGCGGCCACCTTGAAGCCGAGCTCCCGGGCACGGGTCAGGGCCACGGAAACGACCCTGTCCTTGAAGGAACCGGTCGGGTTCATGGTGTCGTTCTTCAGCCACAGCTCCGAAAGCCCCAGCTCCGCGCCCAGCCGGTCGGCCCGCAGCAAGGGTGTCAAGCCCGCTCCGAGGTCGACGGCGCCGTCCGCACTGGCCGGCAGCAGGTCGGCGTAGCGCCATATCGTTTTGGGCCCGGCGGCCACGCTCTGGCGGGAGATGGACGCCGAGATCGCTTCGTAGTCGTAAACGACCTCCAGCGGCCCGAAACACCACTCGCAAACGTGGAGGGCCTCAGCCGGGTAAAGGCGTGCGCACTCCCGGCAGCGCAGGCCTTGCACGAATGGTCCTTTTTTCAAGAGCTCCACGCCTCCTCATCGTCTCGGGCATTGGCACCATGTGCCGACCGGTCAGGAATGCCGGTCGGTACCACTGGTTGCCGCGGCGTCATCAGGCCCGTCCCTCAGCCGCTCTGGATGATTGGCCCCATGTTAGGGCCTCTCCTGGCGCCTTGCCAGCAGTTTGAGATCAGGCACCCTGCCCGTTGGCGAGCCAGCCGGCTACCGCCTCGTTGAGGCAGCCGGCAGCGTCCGACCACGCCCGTTCGTACCCGAAGCGCTCCACGAGAGAGACGTAGGGGGCCCCGTCGACGCTGCGTCCGTCGCCCGCCACGATCAGCACCGGCACCCCGGCGACGGCGGCCAGCCGGGCCACGCCCCCGACGGCCTTGCCGGCAAAGCTCTGCTCGTCAAGGTAACCCTCGCCGGTCACCACCAGATCGGCGTCAGCCACCCGTTCGGCGAGCGAGAGCTTATCGGCCACCAAGTCGAACCCGGGGACCAGCTTGGCCCCGATGGCCGCCAACCCACCAGCCAACCCTCCCGCCGCCCCCCCGCTCGGTATGTCCCGCACGTCCACGCCGAAGCGGTCGGCATAGAGCTGGGCCACCCTTTCCAGGCGCCGGGCCAGCAGCGCGACCTGCGCCGGCCCGGCTCCCTTCTGAGGAGCAAAAACAGCCGCCGCGTCGAGGAACTTCGTCTCGACGTCACAAGCGACGACCACCTCGGCTTTGGGTGGCCGCCCATTAGGGGCCAGAGCCTCCACCGCGCCCAGGCCGCCGTCGGTAGTAGCCGAGCCGCCCACGCCGATGACCACCTGCCGGGCGCCGGCCTGGACGGCGGCGGCAATGAGCTGGCCAAGGCCGGCGCTGCTGGCTTGGACAGGGTCATTGCCGGCGGGGCCGCCGACCAGGGCCAGCCCGATCGCCAATGCCGACTCCACGAAGGCCACCGGCCGCGCCGGGTTATCAGGGTCACGTCCCAGTACCCAACGCGCTCGGACCTCGCGGCCCAACGGACCGGTCACCCGGGCCAACCGCGAGGTCCCCAGCTCGGTGAAGACATCCAGGAACCCCTCTCCGCCGTCCGATACCGGCGCCAGATCGCAGTCCCAGCCGGCTTGCGCCGCCGCCAGGGCTACGGCGTGGGCCGCCTCGGGGGCAGTGAGGGTGCCCCGGAACTTGTCCGGGGCGGCGAGCAGACGAGGCACGACTTCATGATGCCCAAAAGGGCCTGGCTAGGGGCGCCGCTTTACGTAGACGTAGCTGGGACCGGCATCGCCCGGATCGTCCGAAACGATGGTGCCGGCCCACGTACGTTCAAAGCCCGCCTTTTCCAACGCCCGCCATGACGGGCGATTGCCTTGCTGGACAGCGACCACTATCTCGCCGGTGTCCGGGTAGTGCTCCCAGGTGGCGGCGGCCAAGCCCGCTATCATCACGGGCCCGACGCCGATACCGACGAACGTCTCTTCACCGATCAGGTAATCGATGCCAACGGCATGTTCGTGCCTCCCCGACGGCTCGAGCGACTTCTGCCAATCGGCGTTGTCCTCAAGCCGGTAGCGCTGCGCCATGCCGGCTGGTTGCCCGTCGACTTCCACAATGAACAGCTCCGTGGCGTCGGTACCGTCGACCGCCGGTCCGTAGCGGAGCTCGATGGGGCCCAATCCCGCTTCTTCGGGCCACCAAGCCTTGACATGGGGCCGCGAGAGCCACCATGACAGACGCGGGAAATCGTCCCGTTCGAGCCGGCGAAAACTGACCGTCACGACAATGGGGCTAATGCCCCCCGGCCGCGACCGCGCCCTCCCGGGCTACTGCCCTGCTCCCATCGCCCCCTGCCCCACCCTCAGCCGTTGTACCCGTTGGGCACCTCCTTGGAGATGTCACCCCCCACGACCAGCACCAAGTCGGCCTGGTGCAGCATCGTCGCCGGTATGGCGGAGTCATTGGCGGGCGTGGGGGTTATGACCGTAGACGACGGCAGACCGAGAAATGCGGCTATAGCCAGGGCGTTGGCACCGTCGCCGGGACTGATAACGAATAACTGTGAAGTCTTGTTGGTCTCGCTCGTGGCATTGGTCGGGGCCAGTGTGTCATAACCGTCGGCCGCCAGCTTGTGCTGGAAGAACAACGCCGCGTGGCGAACGTTCCAACCGTTGAGGACCAGCACCGTAACTTTGGAGGGGGGCAAAGTGGTGGTCGGCGTCGTCGTCGTCGTGGTGGTTGAGGTCGTTACCACTTTCGGCGTTGTGACGGGGGTGTGCGGAACGGTCGTGCGGGCCGACGTCGGCGGCAAGTGGGTCGCCGCCGTGGTAGGCGTGCCGCCCGTACGGTCCAGCACGAACACACCGACGACTACAGCTAGAACTATGACCAGGGCCGCCCTAAGGGGTTGAAAGGGCCGAGGGTGATGCCCCGGTGGCCCCGGAAGCAGGTCGCCCGAGCCCGGTCCGGACGCGCTCAACGCCGCCGCCGGCCGCTTGCCCGCCGGGCACCGATCGATGCCCACCGCCGCCGCTCACGCGCCCGCTTGAGCCCGCCCACGACCGGCGGGCCGGGCATTAGCCCCTCGCGTTCACGCAGTCCCATCAGGCCCAACCCTGCCACCTGGCGGCGACGCGATCAAGCACCCTGGTCAGAGCGTTGCCGCCGGCTTAAGGATGACGCCGTAGGGCCGGGTAAGGCATGATCTTGTCGGTCCCCATTCAAGCCGGCCTGGGTAGCTCAATGGTAGAGCACCTGCCTTGTAATCAGGCGATAGGAGTTCGATTCTCCTCCCGGGCTCAGCAAATAAGCAGCTCAGCGGCGGTGTAACTGCGCTCCCGGCACCTTCGCAGGTTCTGTCGTGCGCGCTGCGTGCGTGATCGGCTGACGTTCCCGCCCATGACCGGTCGCCGTCATTTCGGTAGCGTGCGCAAGCTGCCGTCCGGTCGCTACTAGGCCCGCTAGTAGGCGTGGCCGTTAGTTCGTCGGTGGATCGCTAGGCAGCCAGGCCGTGGGGTCACCGAGGTACAGGCCGCACGCGCAGTCAAGTGCCTCCTCGGGCTCACCGGCGCTGAACCCGCTGGGCAG
>JBKQUU010000125.1:0-103017 GCA_052325485.1 Acidimicrobiales bacterium
GGTCTTCGGCCGGCTCCGAGTGGCGCCGGCCAGCCCACCCTCGAGCGGGGCACAACTCAGCCGTTCGCAACGTGAGATCCTGCGACTGGTGGCCGAGGGCTGTACCAACCGGGAGATCGCGTCGCGCGTCTACCTGAGCGAGAACACGGTCAAGTCCCACGTGCAGGAGATCTTTCGCAAGCTGGAGGTCCACAACCGAGTTGAGGCCGCCCTGCGAGCGACGAGAGAGGGCTGGCTCTAACGGGGCGCTGCTCGGCCCGGTATTAGGGAGCGGTCGTGGTCGTGCTCGCCGTGGTGGTCGTGACCACCGGAGGCGGTAGGACGGGGTTGAGGCAGGCCGCCGGGCCCACAACGTAGTTGCCCGACGCGGTACCCGCCAGGTAGGCCGCAGGGACCCAGTTGCCGTCGACGTAGACCCCGGCCGGCGGGCCAAAGGCCACGTAGAGGGCCATGGCGTCTTCCGCCGTCTGGACGATCGTGGACGCCGGGATGCACGTCCCGCTCAGCACCAGCTGGTCCGGGCCCAGGTTGGCCGGGACGGGGGCGGTGGTGGTGGGCGTGGTGGTGCTGCTCGTCGGAGCGATGGTCACGGACGTGGTGGTCGTCGGCGTGGTCGTCGTCGGCGTGGTCGTCGTCGGCGTGGTGGTCGTCGGCGTGGTGGTCGTCGTTGTCTGAGCGGAGGCGGAGACCCCGGTTGCGGCCAGAGCGACGGACAGAGCAGCAGCCGCGGCGAGGTACTTGGGGATCTTCATTTTTCCTTCTTTCCTATGGGTTTTTTTATGGGCCCTTCTCGTCCGCCGGCCCCAATAGCCGATGGACAGGTTGTTGCTCCCGGCCTTGAGTACCCGCCCTGAGCCGGGCCGAAACCGGGGGGCCGGCTCGCCTTCGCTTGTGGAACTCGAACGTCTGTTCGAGTACACTCCCAACATGGCCCTGCTGGGAGCGGCCACCGTGCTTCACGCCGACCTCGACGCGTTCTACGCTTCGGTCGAGCAACTGCTCGACCCCTCGCTGCGGCAACGGCCCATCGCCGTGGGCAGCGGGGTGGTGCTGGCAGCGTCCTACGAGGCGAGGGCGTGCGGCGTCTCGGCCGGCATGCCGGCCTGGCGGGCGCACCAGCTGTGCCCAGACCTGGCCTTCGTACCCGGCCATTTCCGTGAGTACCAGCGCCTCGGCGACGAGGTGATGGACGTCCTGGGCGCCTTTACCCCGCTGGTCGAGCGGGTCTCCATCGACGAGGCGTTCCTTGACGTGGCCGGCGCCCTGCGCCTGTTCGGCCCCCCGCCCGCCATCGCCGCCGCCATCCGCCGGCGCGTCCGCGACGAGATCGGGCTGCCCCTTTCGATCGGGGTGGCCCGCACGAAGCACTTGGCCAAGGTGGCCTCCCAGGTGGCCAAGCCCGATGGGTTGGTCGTGGTGGCGCCGCCGCGGGAAGCCGAGTTCCTCCAGCGTCTCCCCGTCGGGCTGATATGGGGTGTGGGGCCGGTCACCAACGCCGAGCTGGCCAAGGCCGGGATCCGCACCATCGGCGAACTGGCCGCCGCCCCCGGGGCGCTCCTGGACCATCTTCTAGGGCGGGCCATCGGGGAGAAGCTGGCCGCGCTGGCCGCCAACGTCGACCCGCGACGGACCGGGCCGGCGCGCCCGGCATCGTCCATGGGCGCCCAGGCGGCGCTGGGACGGCGACAGGCCACGCCCGAACTGCTCCGCTCGACCCTCGGTTACCTTGCCGACCGGGTGGCATCGCGTTTGCGAGCCGCCGGCCGAGCCGCTCGCACCGTCACCGTACGGGTGCGTTTCCCCGGCCTGCGCTCGGTTACCCGGTCCACGACGGTAAGGGCACCGGTGTGCGCCACGCTGACCCTGACCGAGATCGCCACCAGCCTGGCCGGCGCCGCCCTGGCCGAACACCGGGCCGAGCGCGAAGTCACGCTCCTGGCGCTCTCGGTTTCGAACATCGTCGTCCCCGCCCTCCAGCTCCCCCTCCCCCTCGCCGCACCGGGTGGCCACGACGGCGGCGACTTAGCCGCGGGCGCCGACGCCGCCCGCTGGGGCGTCGACCGCTCGGTGGACGCCGTCCGGGCCCGGTTCGGGCGCGGCGCCGTCGGCTACGCCACCGTCGTGTTCTCGGGCGCCGCCCGGGTCCCCGACGAGTTCAGGGAACTGGCCGAGCACCATCGGTCATGACGCCAACCCGGACGGGGGGCCAACGTCTGGCGCCGGCGGGATTGCCCATTTACTTCGGCGGGCCCGGTCCCTACGCTGTGCCAGGACGCGGGACGGTCCCGACGTCGACGAAGAAGGGGTGGACAGGGTGGCACATCCGAACGAGGGACTATTGCGGCGGGGCTACGAAGCCTTCAACAAAGGAGACCTCGCCACAGTCATGTCGATCTTCGACGAGGACATCGTCTGGCACTCACCGGGGCGCAGCGAGCTGGCGGGAGATTTCCACGGCCACCAACAGGTCACTGAGTTCTTCGGCAAGATCTTCGAAATGTCCGGGGGGACCTTCGCAAATGAGATCCACGACATCCTCGCCGACGACGAGCATGGCGTGGTGCTGGTCCGGTCCACGGCGGCGCGGGCGGGCAAGGCCTTCGACGCCCTGGGGTGCCACGTATGGCACTTGAGCAACGGCAAGGCCACCGAGTTCTGGAACCTCACCTTGGACCCGTACGCGGCGGACGAGTTCTGGAGCTGAGGCAATTAGAGGCGGAGCTGTGCCTTAGGGTCGAACAGCTCGGAACGCGGCGGTGGCTCCTGGTGACGCCGCCAGTGGCACCGCCCCGTCCGCCGGGGCAGCTTATGAGCATGGCCCTCGACCGGGTGCCTCCGTTCCCGCTCGCCCGCCCACGGCGGCCACGAGGGCGAGAGCATGAGCGCACACCGTGCTGCCCAGCACTCCATAACCCCAGTTTACCTCGTCGGTTCGGTCCCCGGCCCGGGACCTGAAGGGCCGGACAATACGATGACAAGCACGGACGAAGCCGGCAACGTGCTGCTGGCAGAACTGAAGTGGGTGCACGACCTTCTGCGCGGCGAGCTGGAAAAATGCCGGGCGCTGGCCGCGGACATCACCGGTGGGGCTCCCGCCGACGAGGTGCGGGCGCGCCTCGAGGCGCTGCAGACGCGCGGGCCGTTGTGGCAACTGCGAGTGAACTGCTTGCGTTACTGCCGGTTCGTCCACGCTCACCACGGCCACGAGGACGTCCTGCTCTTCCCGGCGGTGCGGACGTACTCTCCCGGGCTCAGTGCGGTGGTCGACAAGCTCGAAGCCGACCACCGCCGGGTCTCCGACTTGCTCGACACCGTCGAAGATGCCGCCAGTCAGCTCGGCGACCCGGACGAGAGGCCGGCCCGGCGCCACCTGGTAGGGGCGCTCGAGGAGCTGTCCGACCATCTTCTCGAGCACCTGGCGTTCGAAGAAATGGCCCTGGCGCCGGTCCTGGCGGCCTGGGACCGTTGGCCCTTCTACGGCTGACCACGTCCCCGCGTCCAGCCGCCGCCCGGTGCTAACCGAGCCGGGAGAAGTCGGTAGCTAGGGCGCTCAGGTCGGGATAGCCGAGACCGCTGCCGGGGTTGTAGACGGTGCCAGGCGTGCCCGTGTAGAAGAGGTTGTCGCTGCCCGTACCGCTCTGGTCAAGCGCGGTGAACGGCGAAACCGGTTGGGTGGCCAAAGGGTAAATGGCCGGGCCCCACAGGCCCACACGGTGCCCGAGCAGCGAGTCGATGACGGCCGTGGAACCGCTCAGGTCGGGGGCGACGAAGCTGGTACCGCCGTAGCCGCCCTGCAGGACGGGCTGGCCGACGGCGGCGAACGAGGGCACGTACACCAGGAAACCCGTCTCGGGGTCGGCATCGGTCGAGACGTCCGGGACGGCTCGGCCCCCACCCGAGCCATGGATGACCGGAGGCGTCCCGTCGAAGTCCCACTGTGTCGGCAGTACTAACCCGGCTACTTCCTGGTAGCCGGTCGGCGTCAGGTAAGGGACAGCACTGAAGAAGTCGGTACCGCTCACGCCCTGTTGGTACGACGGCTTGGGTTCCAGACTGCTGTAACCACCCGTGCTGCCGCCTATGGCTTGCTGCGCCGCCGTGGCTTCAGCCACCCCGGTGACAGTGGCGATCGGTTGCCATAGGTAGTCCCAGCCCCACGTCCGCTGGGCGGGCACGTCCACCACGGCGTTGCCGTCCGGTCCGGTGACGGTGGCCGTCCAGGGCAGGGTGGTACCGCCCGCCGCCGTGGTGAACGGGCTGTCAGCCGGCGAGCCTACGGAAAGGTTGGTCGTCTGGATATCTTCACTGGCCAGGTAGGCCCCCGCGTCCCCCGTGGCCACGAAGCTCGACTGGCCTTGGACGGCCATCTCCAGGAAAGCCTCGTCGAAGGCGGCCTGGAAACCGGGGGACTCCGAGCCGGTGGCCACCGAAGACTGCACAGCCGTCTCCGAATAGCCCCAACCAGTAGAGACGCTGCCGGCCACGTCCTGGCTGGCGGCAGTCATAAAGGCGTCGACGAACCCGAAGTCCGTGGGGGGCGCCTGGTACACAATGACGTCGGCACCAGGGGCGACCCCTCCGGCCTGCTCGACGTCAAGGTCTGTCTCCTGCGAGCCGGCGCTGATGCTGGCCGCGCCGGGACCGCCGTCGACATTGTCGACCGTCACCGTCCGCTTGCCGGTGGGCAAGCCGACGACGTTGGACCAGAAGTACTCCGGGGCGCCGACGTCGAGGGCGGCCAAGGTGACGATGCCAACCGTCTGGCCTGACCCGACGGCCCCCTGCCGGTAAAGAGGCGACAGGCCGTAGTCGTCGGCGAAGCTCTGGGGGGTGTTGCAGGCGTCGGGCAGGGTGGTCAAGGCGGCACAGGCGTTGGCGTTCGCCGGCACCGAGACGTTGACGGCGGTGTCCATACGGACGGCGTTGCTGACAAAGGCGTCATAGTTGGAAAGCCCGAGGATGGCAACCACGTACTGGGCGATGCGGCGCGGCAGCTCTGGCGGGGCCACGTTGCCGTGCACAGTCTGGGCCGGGGCGCCCGGCGTCTCGGGCCGGCCGGCCCGTGCGGGCACGTAGTACTGCTCCTGCTGGGTGGCCAGGGCGCTGTCGAACTGGCCAGCCGTTCCGCTCGCCACCACGTCGATGTTGTCGGGGTAGACCTCGGCGGTGATGCCGAACGGGGCCAGGTAGCCCACCAGCCCGGTGACGTTGTCCTGGCTCTGGCCGTATGCCTGGGCGAACTGGCTGACCGAGAGGTAGTTGCTCACCCCCTGTTCGACGCTGGCCTCCAGCTGCGGAAGGTCCTGCTCGTCGAGGACGAACGACACCGTCTCGGGCGTGCCTGGCGGTGTCGTACCAAAGGCGACGGCGCCAGGAACTGAGGAGACGCTCAACCCGGTGGGCACGGCCACGTACGCGTCAGGCCCGGACCGGGAGGCGCTGCCGGGCCCAGACGGGGAGGCACCGGCAGCCGGTGCGGGGACCAGGGACAGGCCGACCGCGACCAAAACGCTGACAGATAGGACAGCCCAGGACGGGGGCGCCCGCAACAGGGTCTTCATGGCTCGCCGAGACCTCCTCCGCTTGTTCGGCTCTACTAGTTCCGGCTCTTCTCGTTTTCTGGCGCGGCGAACGTCCGCCGCCCGGCCGGGAGGGTACGGGCACCGATAAACCAGCTGGCCAGGCCGTTGTCAACGACTCGGCGGGGCCCGGACCGGGTAGCTCGTACCTGGTCAAATTGTAGCCGCATAACCGCTGTAAGTGTTGAGGGAAGCCAAACCGGAACCTAGCCGCCCTTCGCCCCCGCCGGGCTTGGCTAGCGGCGACGGACCGGGGGGTGCCGGCGGCCAGTTACGTCGGTGTTGCGCACGGCGACCAGCGCTACGACACCCGTCAGGACGATAAGCAGGCAGGGGGCAATGAACACCACGGGACCGGCGACGGCGTACACCACAATGAATATGGCGATCACCAAAGCACCAAGAGCGGCCACCGCCGGCCCGAAATGCTGCGAAACAAAAGACGGCCCCGACTGCACGCGAACGGCACCTGCGGTCCGGGCGGCGTAGGGCCAGGTCCCCCACCCATCTCCCGGCTCGCCGTCCATCAGCACCCAGACCGGGGCCTCGTGGCCCGCCGACGGCCTGGCACCAGACAGCGCCATAAGCCACATGTCGTACTCGGCGCGCCGCCGCGGGTCGGACAGAATGTCATAGGCATCTTTCACGCGGCGGAAAAGCGCATTGGATCCACCCCGGTCCGGGTGAACTTTTGCACCGAGGCGGCGGAACGCCGCCCGGATCTCGTCCGCGCTGGCGTTAGGCTCGACATTGAGGACTTCGTACAGCGTGTCACTCGGCACAAACCCATTTTGTCACGACGAGTTCACCAGATACGTTATTTGCCCTCCTACCCGTGTTCAGGGTGGCCGCTCATTACCGGGGCCGCCGTCCCCGGGGCACAACAACTAAGGGGCTTGGTAGAAGTTCCTCACCCAGCGGTGGCGCCGGAGGACTTCTAGTTCCTCGGAGGTTAGAGGGCCTAGTTCGACTGCCTTGACGTTGGCGTCAACATTGCCCACAGAACGCATACCGGGGATAACCGTCGAGACGGCGGGGTGCGAAAGGCAAAACCGCAGCGCTATTTCGGGGAGGCGCTCGACCGCCACGCCGAGATCCTTGGCGATGCCCTGGACGTGGTCCCGAACTTGCTCCCGTCGGTCGCCACCAAAGTACCGGTTGCGCCAGTCGCCGGGGGGGAACTCCGTTTCCGGGCCGATCCTGCCCGTCAAGGCGCCTTCGTCCAGGGGCACCCTGACAATGACCCCCACGTCCTCGACCTCGACCGCCGGGAACAGCCCGTCCGCCGGGCTTTGGTCGAAGACGTTGTAGATGACCTGCACACTGTCCACTGCTCCGGACTTGACAAGGCTCACGGCGCTGGCCGGTTGGTGGTCGTTGACGGAGATGCCGAAGTAGCGGATCTTGCCCTGCGCACGGAGCTGCTCGACGCCGTCCATCCAGCTCCCCTGGCCTATCCATTCGTCCGACCACACGTGGAACTGCTGCACGTCTATGGTTTCCAGCCCGAGGTTGGCCAGGCTGCGCTCGGTGCACTCCACCACCCAGTCAGCCGGGAACGCATCGTCGGCCGGGACCCCCAGGGGGGCGGGCAACTTCATGTTCTTAGGAGGGACCTTCGACGAGACATAGACGGTCCCCTTGGCTTCTCGCACCACCCGGCCCACCAACTGCTCGCTATGACCATCGCCATAGAGGAGGGCCGTGTCTATGAAGTTCACCCCTCCTTCGATCGCCCGGTGCAGCGCCTGCAAGGAGCCGGCGTCGTCGGCCCCGATCCAGTTGGTCTTCCCGATCCCCCAGGCGCCGTAACCAAGCTCGGACACCCGCAGGCCGGTCCTGCCCAAAGTGCGGTAGTTCATCGTCTGTTCCTTTCTGGGTCAGCGGATCTGCGTTATCGAGATCGAGCGGATGAGGTGGCGTTGGAAGACCACGAAGAGCACGGCGAGAGGTACCAGAGTTATGACCGACCCGGCCAGTGAATAGTTCCACTGCGCGCTCATGTTGGTCTGGAAGAGGGCGAGGCCGGTGGTAAGGACGTAATGGTCCTGTGTATCGCTGACGATCAACGGCCACAAGAAGTTGTTCCAACTGAAGATCAGCGCGATCAAGGTGGCGGTGATGATGACCGGCCTTGACAATGGCACGATGATGCGGAACAGGACGCGGCCCTCAGACGCCCCGTCCACCCGGGCGGCGTCGATGACCGCCTGAGGGATGTTCCTGAAGAACTGCCGCATGAGGAAAATGGTATATGGCGAACCCAGCACATAGGGCAGGAAGATGGCCCAGTACGTGTTGAGCAGGTGGGCCTCTCTCATGATGGTGTACAGCGGGACGATCGTCACCGCGTTCGGTACCATCAGCGTGATGAGGTACAACCAGAAGATCTTGTCGCGGCCGGGGAAGTTGAGCCGGGCAAAGGCGTAGGCGCCGAGTATGCCGAAAAACACCTGGCCGGAGGTCAGCACCGCCGTCACCAGGAACGTGTTGGCCAGGTAACGCCCGAACCCCACGGTGGCCGAGAAGTCGTAAGAGAAGTTGTGGAGGTACAAGCTGGTAGGGGGATCCCAAGCGGGCCGGCTGAAGATCTGGTTGATGGGCTTGAAGGAGGCGAAGAGGGTCAGGACGTAAGGGAACACGAAGATGAACGCCATGGCCGTCAGGACCAGGTAGAAGACGACAAGCCTTACGTTCCTGGCCGGGCCCCTCCTTCCCTGTTTCTTGGGCGGGGCCGTGCGTAGCGCCGCGGCGCCCTCGGCTCCCCCGGTGGCCGTGGTCATATCTGGTACTCGTAGGTGGTCCGGCTCCTGAAGAACCAGAACTGGCCGATGCTGAACAGAAGGATCACGCCGAACAGCAGCACGGACATGGCCGCCGCCTCCCCCAGCCTGAAGTCGACAAAGCCGAGCTCATAGATCTGGTAGTTGAGCACCTGGGTCGAGTCGCCGGGGCCACCCTGGGTCAAGACGAAGAGGGTGTCGAAGACCTGGAACGAGCCAATGACACCGGTCACGAGGACGAACAGCATGGTGGGGTTCAGCAGCGGGAGGCTGATGCGGAAGAACTGGCGGAGCCTGCTCGCCCCGTCGATGTCGGCCGCCTCGTAGAGCTCCACCGGGATGGCGTCCAAGCCCGCCAGGAAGAAAAGCATGTTGTAGCCGACGTACTGCCAGATGTTGACAAAGGCCACCACGGGCATGGCCCAGAGCGACGACGACAAGTACTGCGGCCCGTGGATGCCGATATGGGACAGGGCGGTGTTGACGGCGCCGAGCTGGGGGTCGAAGACCCAGTACCAGATGACCGCCATCGCCACAGGCGTCGAGAGGTAGGGGGCCACGAAGATCGCCCGGTAAATCCCCGTGCCCCTCCGCCGGCGGTGGAGCATCACCGCCATGCCCAGGGCCAGGACAGTCTGTAAGGGGATGTTCAGCAGCACGTAGTACGCCGTGACCCCTAAGGAGTGGGCGGCGGCGTCGACCCGGAAGATGTTGAGGTAATTGGTAAACCCCGCCCAGGTGGCCGGTGACAGCTCGTTCCAGTTCAAGAAACTGATGACGAAGACCAGCACCACGGGGATGAGCAGGAACAACACCACGCCCAGCAGGCTCGGGGTGATGAAGGGGAGGGCCAGCAAGAACGACCGGAGACCGGACCGCCCGACGCCGGCCCCGCCGGACTGGGGGCTGATGAGGCGCCTGGCTCCCGTTGCCACCGGTACCGTCGGCGGAGCGGCCGCGGGTGATGTGCTCAATAGTCTTGCTCCTCGGCGTCGTCGGTCTTGCTGGTCTCCGGGCGCGCCGGGCACCGGGCTGGCGCTGCGCCCGGCCCCCGGGGGCGCCTCCCACTGGGAGACGGGCGCCCCCGGGGCAGCGGGGGGGAAAGCGGTGGACGGGCAGTTAGGCCGGTCCGAGACGGTATCAGGACGACATCTGCAACAAGGCGTTCCCGTCCTTGGTGGCTTGGGCGACGGCCTTGGCCACCGGCTCGGTCCCCAGCCACATTGGGCCGAGGTCGTTGCCTAGAGTGGTTATGACCTGCCCGGCCTCGGGGGCAACCGGCAGGGTCTCGAGGTGGCTCGAGTTCTTAGCCTCACCAAGGAAGGCGCTCACATCTACGCCCTTGGCCTTCCAGTAGTTCTCGAAGAGGTAGTCGAGCGAGCCGATGCCGGGCCAGATGTAGCCGCCCGAGCCCATGACCCGCTCCGAGGCTGGCGACCCCAGCCACTGCTCGAGTTCCCAGGCCGCAGCCTGGTTGGGGCTGTGAACGTTGAGGCCGTCGATGAGGCCGTTGGTGAAGCTGAAGCCCCCGTCGGGACCAGCCGGGATGGGCAGGACCCCGAACTTGAAGTTGGCGGAGGAGGCGATGGTGTCGGTGAACCAGTCACCTTCGACGTCCATGGCCACCTTTCCGCGGGCGAACAGGGTCACGTCCTGGTTGGTCGGTGCGGTCCCGTTGGCCCCGTACTCGCTAGCCGGCGCGGCGACGTGCCATTTGTTCTCGAGGTTGACGAGGAACTGGAAGGCGGCGGTCCCGGCTGAGTTGTCGAAGGTGATGGACTTCGGGTAGCAGGAGCACCGGCCGCCGAACGGTCCCGGCGACTGGGCGAAGACGTACGCCCCGTTACCGCCCAGGAAGGGGCCGTAGCCAATGTCCGGCTGGTTGACGATCGCCAGGCCGTAGGTGGCTATGGAGCTCGGGTCGAACTTCGGCGACAGCGCGTTGTTGCCGTTGGTGTCGATCGTGGCCTCCTTCGCCAGGGTGAGGAAATTGCCTCCGTTGGTGGGGTTCCAGCTGAGGTGGGCGGGGATGGCTATGTGGTGCTCAGCGAAATAGTTCTTGTTATAAAAGATCCCCTCGGTGTCCCAGTCCTTGGGGAGCCCGTAGATGGCGCCGTCATGGGAATGCAGGGCGACGAGGGCGGGCCGGTACATCGACATGTTGACGTGGTACTTCTTGATTAGCGGGACCAGGTTCTCCATGACCCCCGCGGCCTCGAACTGGGCCAGGAAGGGCGTATTGACCCAGAAGACGTCGGGGCCCCCACCGGCGGTGAACTCTGCAGTGAGCTTGGACTCGTAGTCCGGGTAAGGGATCTGTTCGACAGTCACGCTAATGTTCGGGTGCAACTTCTCGAACAGCGCGATCGATTCCTTGTACCCGACCTCTTGCACCGGGTCCCAGAGCGAATAGGTAAGATGAACCGTAGGTGCCGAGCTGGCCGACGCCAACGGGGCGGGGCCGAGCGCGGCGAAGCCCGACGTCAGCGTCACCGCCGCAACCAGCGGTACGGCGGTACGCGCTCGGTGCTTGGGGCGTCTCCCGAAAAGCGACCGTGGACCTAAACCCATGTGTCTCCTCCTTTTTGTTGTGGCTGTTGTGGGCGAGCCGACGGACCGGCACAGAACTGCGCCAAGTCAGGCCCTTCCGACCTAGCGCTCGAGATCAGGTGCACCCTTTACTAGGTGCTACTACGTGGCTATGCTAAGGCCACTATGACAGGATGTCAATATCTGAGGATGACAGGATGGCAGGTACGGCCGGACCACCCCTGAGCGGCCATGGCTGATATCGCCCGTTCGGCTATCGACTTCCGCTCGTTCGAGCCCTACTACGTGCAGCTGAAGCGCATCCTGCTGAAGGACCTCGAGGCTGACGGGGCCGAAGGCAACCTCTTGCCGTCCGAAGCCGGGCTATGTGCCCAGTACTCCGTGAGCCGGACTGTCGTGCGCCAGGCGCTGGCGGAACTGGAGAAAGAGGGGCTCGTACTAAAGGTCAAGGGCAAGGGGACTTTCGTGACCGGGCGCGGGGTGGACACGAGGTTGATCCAGGAGACCCTGGGCTTCTACGAGTCCCTGTCGCAGGCCGGGCACGTCGTGCAGAGCCAGGTCCTAAAGCTGGCCACCGAGCCGTGCGGCGTCGATGTGGCCCGGCTCCTCGAGGTCGGCGTAGGCGACCAGGTCATCCGCTTCGACCGGGTCCGGAGCCTGGACAACCGGCCCGTCCAGGTGGTCCGGGCATTTATGCCGGCCCGGCTCTTCCCTGGCCTGGTCAACCTGGACATGTCGGACCGGTCGCTCTACCAGGTGTTACGTGATTCGTTTGGCGTCCGACCGGCCACCGGGGTTCGCGCCATAGAGGCGGTGGCGCTGTCGCGGCCGGACTCCGACTATCTCGGAGTGCCCAAGGGGGCCCCCGGCCTGCGCCTGCACAGCGTCACCCGCTCGAGCGACGGCACCGTGTTCGAACATTTTGTCGCCCACTACAGGGGCGACAGCTTCCGTTTCGAGGTCGAGGTCCACTCTCGATGAGAACAAACATATGTTTGTTAGCATTTCGTTGTCCGGGGCAGAGCCGGAGCCGTAAGCGAGGGAGGAAAGCATGACGCAAGTAGTGTTGACGGGCGGCACCGGCAAGCTCGGTCGTGCCTGTCTGGCCGAGCTCCTCGAGCACGGCTACTCGGTGACCAACGTGGACCTTGTGAGGCCCCACGACGACCCCTGCCCTTTTGTCCGGGCCGACCTCACCGACATGGGCCAGACGATGGAGGTCCTGCACCAGGTGGACGACCGTCACCGTGGTGTGGACGCGGTGGTCCACCTAGCGGCCGTGCCGGCGCCTGGTTGGGCCCCGGGCTCGGAGCTGTTCCGCAACAACACGGTAAGCACCTACAACGTGTTCGCCGCCGCCCACCACCTAGGCGTCCGCAACATAGTTTCGGCCTCCAGCGAGACGGTTCTCGGGTTGCCCTTCACCGTGCCACCTCCCTACGTGCCCGTCGACGAGGAGTACCCACCGCGGCCACAGTCGTCGTACGCGCTGGCCAAAACCATGGGCGAGGAGATGGCGAGGCATTTTTGCCGGTGGGAGCCCGAGATGAAGATAATCAGCTTGCGTTTCTCGAACGTCATGCTGGCCAACGAGTACGCCGCCTTCCCGGGCTTCGACAACGACCCGGCTTTGCGGAAGTGGAACCTCTGGTCCTACATAGATGCCAGGGACGCCGCGCAAGCGGTTCGCAAGGCGCTCGAAGCTCCCATAAGGGGGGCGGAGGTCTTTATCATCGCCAGCCCGGACACGGTGATGAGCAAGCCCATCACTGAGCTGGTGGCACAGTTCTTCCCCGACGTCCCCTGGCGCCGCCCGGTGGGGCCCCATGACACAATGTTCTCCATCGACAAGGCCCGCCGGTTGCTCGGCTACGAGCCGCAGCACACCTGGCGTGCCTAGGTGCCGGCTACCACAGCCTGAAACTCGGCACCGGGCACGGGGCACCGGGACTACGCCTGCTACCCGGCCTGCCGGCTCAGGTAAAACAGGGCTGCCTCGTCCGGGCACAAGAACGGTGCCAGCACGCCCGCGCTCATAAGCAGGGAACCGGGAACGGTGACCTCTTCGGCGCCGCGGCGGGAACGTCCCTCCCCGGGTACCCGCGGACGCTCCCCCGGCAAATGAAGGCGCTCCAACGAGTACCGCGCCTCCGGGTCCAGGCCGTCAAAGCGTAACGGCGGGGCCTCCGAGACAGGGACGGTCTGGGCCCTTACCAATGCGAACAGTGCCTCCGAGCGGTCTTGAGCCACGACGCCAAAGGCGGCCGTGCCGGGGTCGTTGGGGCGCTCCAGGCGGACCAGTTCACCCCTGTGGAGCAGCGGTCGAAGGGATTTGGCCTGCGAAACCCATTGGGCCAGCGCCAACCTCTCGTCCTGGGTGGCGGTGGTTATGTCCCATTCGATGCCCTGGTGGCCGAAGAGCGCCACCGCCAGGCGCAGGGCCAGGTCGTGTTGGCGGCCCGTCGTCCTCGAGCGGCCCGAGGCGACGTGGGTGCCGATGAGCTCGAGCGGCAACAGGGTGGAGACACCCGAGACAATGCGCACCCGCTCGATGGGGTCGATGCAGTCGCTCGGCCAGACACGGTCCGTCCGCGCCAACACCCCGAGGTCGATCCGGGCGCCCCCCGAAGAGCAGGACTCGATCTCCAGCGCCGGGTGCCGCCGGCGCAGCTCGTCCATAAGCCGGTAAGTCGCCAAGGTCTGGTCCCGCACCGCCGGGAGCCCGCGCCGGGGCCCGGAGCGGTGGACCGGGTCGGCCAGGTCCCGGTTGTGGTCCCACTTGATGAAGTCGATGCCGTACTCGCTCACCAGGCCGTCCATTTTCCCCAGGAGGTAGGCAAAGGCGTCCGGGTGGGCGACGTCCAGCACCTGCTGGTTCCGCCACGTGGGTGGCATCCGGCCTTCTGTCCCGAGGACCCAGTCCGGGTGCGCCCGGGCCACGTCGGAGTCCAGGTTCACCATTTCCGGCTCGAACCAGAGCCCGAAGTCCATGCCCAAGGACCGGACGTGGTCAATGATGGGCCCCAGCCCGTCGGGCCACACGTCTAGGGCCACGCTCCAGTCCCCGAGGCCCGCAGAGTCGTCGCGGCGGGACCCGAACCAGCCGTCATCGATGACGAAGCGCTCCACGCCGATCTCGGCGGCGACCTCGGCCAGGCGCGCCAACCGGCTAAAGGACATATCGAAGGTCACCGCCTCCCAGGTGTTGAGCACGATAGGCCTCGGCCTTACCGGGTGCCCGGGGCGCCGTCGCAACATGGAGTGCAACCGGGCCGAGGCGCCGTCGATGCCGGTGGCGGAGTAGACGGCATAGACCCACGGGGTCGTCACCGACTCCGCGGGGCCGAGGCTGACCTCGCCGGCGGCCAGGATCTCCCCCGCCCCCATCAGAGTTGTCCCGGTGTTGAGCCGCTGCACCAGGTAACGCTGGTCCCCGGACCATCCCAGGTGCACCCCCCAGACCTCTCCCGTGCGGGCCCCGAACCCGCTCCGGCCGGCGAACAGCACGAGGGGCGTGTCGGGGCCGGTGCGGCCCCGACGTTGCTCGCGTAGCCAGGTCCCCTGGTTGAGGGCGTGGCGTTGTGGCTGCGCCTCGTCGCACCAGCGCCCGGCGAAGTCGGCCACCTCGACGGTGTCCTCGGGGACAGGCAGCAGGGTCATAAGGTCTTGGACCATGTAAGGTGCCGACGTCGCCGGCGCAGTACTGGTCAGTACTTGGCGGTGCTTGAGGACTCCCTCCGGGGTCAGCTCCAGCTCTCCCTCCAGGGTGAGCTCGGCAAAGGTGTCCACCCCCCGGTAAGACAAAAGGTCACCGCCGTCGCGCTCCCCGGTGGTCACGCTCTCCAGGCAGAACAGGGGCTGGCTGGCACGACCATGGCGGCTACCGGTCAAGCCGGGCCAGCCCGGCCAGCCCTGGGCGCGCGTGGGCGAGAGCGTGAACGGTACTCCTCTGTCCGCCGGCCGGGGCCCGTGCATCTGCTCGGCCACCAGGGGGAGGGCGGCTACCTCGACGTCGGCGAGCGGCCCGAGGTCAGCCCCCCAGTACAGCACCCGGGGGAGGTGCGGCCCGCTGACGTCGAGCACCACCATCACCCCATGTCGTTGCAAGGACAACCAACCCGGGCTCACGCCCGTCGCTTCAGGTCCAGGGGCCATTCGTCCATCCAACCACGTGACGAGGACTGTCCGCGCACCCTTCTCCATGGTACGGTCGGGCCATGCAGTACAGGCAGTTAGGAAAGACGGGGCTGAAAGTATCAGAAATTGGCTACGGCACGTGGATGATAGCCAACAACCGCAACCTTTGGGTGGGCGCCGATCTCGACGAGAGCCTGAGGAGCCTTCACAAGTTTGCCGAGCTTGGCGGTAACTACCTGGACACGGCCTGGTTGTACGGCTACGACAAGGCGCACCCAGACCGCCACCCCTCGGAGGAGCTTGTCGGTAAGTTCCTGAAGCAAACGGCCAGACGCGACATGGTGGTGTCCACAAAAGTCCCGGCCAAGAACGGGTTTATGCCGGCCCGGAAAGGCGTCCCCATAGATGAAGTGTTCCCGCCCGAGCACATAGTGCGGTGTGTGGAGGACTCGTTGCGGAGCCTGGGCCTCGGTACCATCGACGTAGTACAGTTCCACGTCTGGCAGGACGAGTACGCCGAACGCGATGAGTGGAAGGAAACCGTCGTCAGGCTGACAGAGCAGGGCAAGGTCAAGTTCTGGGGGATATCTGTCAACGACTACCAGCCCACCAATTGCCTCAAGGCTCTGGGCACGGGCCTGATCTCGACAGTACAGTTCATCTTCAATATCTTTCACCAAAGGCCGGCCGATAAGCTCCTGCCCTTCGCCCGTGAGCACGGCACCGGGCTCATCGCCCGCGTCGTGTTCGACGAGGGTGGTCTGACGGGCAACATCACACCGGGGACGGTAGCCAACGACGGGGACTTCCGCCCGATGTACTTCAAAGATGACCGGTTGGCTCAACTGGCCCAGCACATCGACGGGCTCAAGGAACTGCTGGACAGTGAGGCGCAGACCCTGCCCGAACTGGCCCTGCGCTACCCATTGAGTTTCGACGAAGTTTCGGCCGTCGTCCCCGGGATGCGGAAGACCAAGAACGTCGTGGCCAACATGGCGGTCTCCGACGGGCGCAGGCTCAGCCCCGGGATCCTGGCGGCGCTGAAAGAACACAGCTGGGAGCGCAACTTTTACCCCAACCCGGATCCCGCTTTGGCCGCCACCGGCTACATGGAACCCTAGGCAGCGGGTTCAGTCCGGTTCGTCCCAGCGCGGCGAGGTGGTCTTGGGCGGGAACAGCGACGCGTCGCAGACCACCATCCGCGGCGCCCGGCTCCCCAGCCCCTCAGCCAGGGCCTGTTCGAGTTGGGCGCCCACCCCGCTGACATGGGTGGCGGCGATCCCGAAGGCTGAGGCCAGTTGGAGGAAATCCGGCCCGAGCAGATCTGCTCCGGGCTGCGCCTCGCCCGTGTGCCTGGGGTCATAACGCAGCATCCCGTACCCTCCGTCGTTGACCACGAGCACCGTCACCGGCAACTGCTCCTGAGCGATGGTGGCCAGTTCGCCCAGGGCGAACATCAGCCCGCCGTCCCCGCACACGGCCAGCACCGGCCCACCGCTCCCGAACGCAGCACCCACCGACGCCGGCAAGGCATAGCCGAGGGTGCCCCAACCGAGCGGGTACTGGACGGTGCGGCCCTGGTGCGGCTGGTAGTAGTTGCCCAGCCAGTAGCCCGGTACGGTCATGTCGTTGACCACCACGGCGGTGCCTGCCGCGGTGCGCTCGACCGATGCCACCAAGGTGCAGGCGTCCCGGGTACGGGGGTCGGACCGCAACCGCGCCCACACCCGCGCCTTCAAGTCGGCCAGGCCGGTCATCAGCCCATCATCACGCTTGTCGGTGGCCTCGAGCAGTCCTTCGAGGGCGCTCCGGGCATCCCCGAACACGGGCACCACGCCCTCATAGCCGAAGCTCGTGCGCTCCATGTCGACATTGATGTCGACGATCGTGGGCGGGAGCCGGAGCCGGGCGTTCTTGGTCATCATCCCGTCGAAGTCTGTCCCGATGGCCACGAGCAGGTCGGCGCGGGCGAGCAGTTCCTCGATCTCAGGCTCGTGCGGGGGCAGGCCCACGTTGGCCGGGTCGTCCGGACCGAGCAGGCCCCGGGAACTGAAGGTGGCGAACACCGGGGCCTTAAGTTGTGCGGCCAGTGCCGCCAGGTCGTCGGCGGCGTCGGCGTCCACGACTCCCCCACCGGCCCAGATGGCGACCGATCGAGCGGAGTTGACCAAGCGGGCCGCTTCGGCCAGAGCGGTGCCGTCAATGGGACGGGGGGCGGCCCGGGGCGGGAAGCGAGCCCAGACCGCCGGTGCTCTGAGGACATCCGCCGGGACGTCCATATAGACCGGCCCCCGGGGCGGGGCCAGGGCCGTGGCAATGGCATTATCGAGATCCTGGGCGACTTGGGGAGCCGACCGGGGCGTGAAAATGGCCTTGGCCAAGGGCGCGAACATGCCGGCCTGATCTTTAGACTGGTGCAACGTCCGGCGCAGGCCGGCCCGGCGCGCCTGCAGGGGCACCTCGCTGGCCACCAGGACCAGGGGCGAGCCCGACATCGACGCCTCGCCAAAGGCGGCCAAAGTATTTGCGGCGCCCGGCCCCGTCGTGACAACGGCCGCCCCCAGGCGTCCCGTCGACCGTGCCCACCCGTCCGCCGCATAAACGGCGGTCTGCTCGTGGCGGACGTTCACCAAACGAGGTGTGGCCAAACCGGCCGAGGGACGCCAAAAAGCCAGGTTGTGCGTCCCGGGCAAGCCGAACACGGTCCCCGACCCGGCATTACCGAGGGTGTGGAGGACCATTTGGGCGACGGAGGGGCTATGGCTCAATTCCCGCCTCGTACAACGGTCCTCGGACGGTGCCCCACCCGTAGCCTTCGCTTTGTATAGACATCCATACATGACTATGCCACACAGAGGCGAGACCGCGCAACGACGAGGACCTGGGTCAGCGGCGCAAGCGCGCCACCGTCCTCAGCTTGTTGGCCACGTCGAGGGCCGCCACCTTGTACGCCTCGGCCAGGGTCGGGTAGTTGAACACGGCGTCCAGCAGGTAGTCCACCGTCCCTCCACAGCCCATGACCGCTTGGCCGATATGTACGATCTCAGTGGCGCCCGTGCCGAAAAGGTGCACGCCGAGGAGCTTGCGGTCCACGGGGGAGACCAGGAGTTTGAGCATCCCCGTCGAGTCACCACAGATCTGGCCTCGCGCCAGCTCCCGGTAGCGCGAGATCCCTACTTCGTAGGGGACCGATTGGGCGGTTAGTTCCGCCTCCGTCCGCCCCACGTAGCTCACTTCAGGGATCGTGTAGATGCCGATCGGCATGGTCCCGCCTATCGCCGCCGCCGGTTCGCCAAAGGCGTGGTAAGCGGCCAACCGTCCCTGTTCCATCGATGTGGAGGCGAGGGCAGGGAAGCCGATGACGTCGCCGACGGCGTAAATGTGGCCCAGGTTGGTGCGATAGTGCTCGTCAACAGGTACGCGGCCGCGTTTGTCGGGCGTGATCCCGATCGCTTCCAGGTCAAGACTGTCGGTCGCCCCCTGGCGGCCCGCCGAGTACATGACGACGTCTGCGGCCACCACTTTGCCGCTGGCCAGAAGGGTGACCGAACCTGCGTCATGGACCTCGACGGCCTCGACCACCTCGCGGAACCGGAAGGTCACCGCCAGGTCGCGGAGGTGGAACTGCAACGCTTCGACTACTTCCTCGTCGCAAAAATCGAGCATACGGTCCCGCTGCTCGATGACCGTGACCTTGGTGCCAAGGGCGGCAAAGATCGACGCGTACTCGATGCCGATTACACCGGCCCCGACGACGACCATCGAGCGAGGGATCTCGCGCAGGCCGAGTATGCCGTCGGAGTCGAAAACGTGGAGGTCGTCGAACTCTACGGTGGGCGGTCGAGCCGGGCGTGTGCCCGATGCGATGATGACCTTTTCTGCGCTCAACCGCTGCTCCCCGGCCCCGGTGCGGACGGCCACGGTGTGCTCGTCGATGAACTGAGCCGTGCCCTGGTGCAATGCCACGCGGTTGCGGGCCAACTGGTCGCGGACCACTTCTATCTCCCGGGCGACGACGTGATGGGTACGCCGGGTGAGGTCTTCCATGGTGATGTCCTCTTTGACCCGGTAGCTCTGGCCGTAGAGGTCGCGCTGGGAAAGGCCGGTGAGGTACAGGGCAGCCTCCCGGAGGGACTTGGACGGGATGGTCCCGGTGTTGACGCACACCCCCCCGACCACGTCCCGCTTCTCGACCACGGCGGCGCGCCGCCCGAGCTTGGCGGCGGCAATGGCCGCCCGCTGGCCGCCCGGGCCACACCCGATCACCAAGAGGTCAAAATCGGCCACCAACGTCCTCCTCACCTGAGCGGTCGTCCCGGCGGAGCCGCCACCCCGCACCAGTCGAGGTCACGGTCGTGGTCGCTCTCCCGGAGCCGTTGCCTCACATTAAGCGCAGTCAACGGCACGCTTTGCACGGCCAACGGCACACGACGCACGGCCCACGGCCGGATGGGCGGACGGGCCGGCCCAGGGCGGGGCCAGAATGGGCGCGTGGGCCCGGGCACTGTGGCTGATGAGCTTTACGGGCTGGCGCCGGCCGACTTCATTGCCCGGCGCGACGGGCGCGCCGCCGAAGCGCGGCGGGCGGGCGACCGGGACCTGGCGGACGCGATCAAGAAGCTACGCCGGCCCAGCGCCGGCGCCTGGCTGGCCAACCTTCTGGTGCGCCAGCGTCACGAGCAGGTTTCGGACTTGCTCAACCTCGGCACCGCCCTGCGCGATGCCCAGGCTCGCCTGGCCCATGACGACGTGCGCAAATTGTCGAAAGAGCGCCGCCGCCTGGTTGCTGGCCTGGTGGACGAGGCGCTCGGGCTGGCCCGTGACCTTGGCCAGCCCGTCAGCAGCGCCACCGTCCGGGAACTGGAGGGCACACTGGAGGCGGCTCTTCTCGACACCGGCGCCGCCCAGGCGTTGGCCTCGGGCCGTTTGGCCGCCGGGCTCCGTTACATGGGCCTCGGGTGGTCGGGGCCGGTCGACATGGCCCCCGGCGGGGCCGAGGACGAGACGGTGGGACCGGCTCTTCCCAATCCCGAGCGGACCAAGGCCAGCGTCGAGGCAGAGAAGACAGAGGACGCCGAGACCGCAGACAAAGCCGAGCGAGAGCGCCACGTGGCCGCCGGCGAGGCATTGAGACAGGCGGAGGCGGCCGCCGCCCGGTCCGAGCAAGACGCACAGGACTGCCAGCGCCGCGTGCAGGAAGCGCGGCAGGAGCGGGACCGTTGCCATCAAGAAAGCGCCGACCTGGAACAACGGTTGCGTGAGCTCCGCGCCGCCGGACAACAGGCGGAGCGTCACCTACGAGAAGCAGAGAAGGAGCTCGGCGACGCCGAACACCGGGCCCGCACGGCCCAGGACAGGTTGGCCGAGGCCTACTTGAAGATGTCCAAGGTGTTCGTAGCGTCATCGACGAAGTAGAGGCCCTTACCTCCGGGCGGGGACGCCAGGCCGCACAGGGCCCCGCCACCTGGCGGTGAACCGGAACTGTCTACGGTCGGCCACTGCGGCTGGCTCGCCGACGGCGGCCAGCCACCGTGCCGTTCAGCACGTTCCTGACGAACAGCACGACGACGGTCTGCTCGCAGGTCCTCACCGTCCTCATGGGCGTCACGACCTCGGCGCAGCCCGGAGCCGGGTAGCCGGTCGTCGCCGCGCTACCGGTTTGCGGTCCGGCCGCCGCCCTCGGCTACGGCCTGGGCGACGTAAAGGTCTTGAAGAAGGCGGTGCCACCATTTATCGTGGCCCGGCCCAGACGGCGCCCTACCTCGCTCCCCAAGGCGGCACCCACAACTGCACCTATGACCGGCCCCACGAACGGGACCGGGACAAGGGACCGGGCCAGCACCGCACCGCTAATGCCCCCGGCCACTGACCCAGCGGTACCGGCCGTTTTTTCGGCTCGGTCCTCGAAGTTGTCTTCCACGGCTCAGCTCCTCGCTCGGCTAGCAACAGCCTCACCGTAGCGCGCCCCAGGCGCTGGACAACTCAGGGTTTACCCCGGTACATCCCTATGCTCACGCCCTCGCGCCCCCCGCTTGCCTGATAGCCCACGGCACACCATGTAGGCCGGAGGCCGCAGCGGTGGCTACCGGACGGGCACCGCCGAGAAAATCAAGAACTCACCAAAGACTTCAGCACGGCTGGCCGCCAACCACCTACCCTGTAAAGCTAATACCAAGAGAGATTTCGATTTACCTGGACGGACAACATGTTGGCACCACGGACAAAGGGCCGGGAAAGCCGGGTGGGACGGGAGCCGAGGTTAGCGCGTTGCCTCGTGGTGGCCGCGGTGGTAATGGCGGTCCCATGGGCAAATGTGGGCTCGGTCTATGCGAGCGCGTTCCGCCCCGCCATGAGCCATGGTTCGCACAGGGCCAAGCCACCCATCACCGCCGCCGGCCACCAGGCCCAACCGGGAACTGTCCAACCGAAAGCCAGCCCCCCGCACCTGCCCGGCCGATAACTCGTCCGGCATCAATCCTTCAGGTGGGTGAGGGCTCGGGAAACCTGGCGCATGGCCTGACGGTGCCCCTCTCGCCACGCTCTCCGGCAGGCTTGCTTGGCGGCGGCGTAGAGGCGCTTCACGTGCCACAACAACAGGGAGAAGACGGCGACGACGACTACGGCCACGACAAGGTCGCCGATCGTGCTCAGGCGCACCTTCCCAGAAGACCAGAAGCCCGTCAGCAGCAAGGCCCAGCCCACTCGCCACAGGGCCCACCGCAGTCGTCTCCACCTTCTTAGCCGTCCCTTGGGCCCTGCCATTGGTAAGACCCTAGCCGGCTCGGTTGAACTGGCCGGTGGCGGCTATGACGAAGACGGGGACACGATCACCGGGACCCAGCCGTCCAGGTTATTGTCCACGTAAACCTCGGCAAAGTAAGTACCAACGGCGCCGTAGTTACCTTTTGCCTCTACGGTGAACCAAGTGGAGTAGTAGATCTTCTGGTCCGTCCACGTATAGCGGTAGACGGTGCCTCCGCTCGGCGACACCATCTTGAAGTCAACCGTGTCCGCTTGCCCGTCCAGGCTGGTGAACACGAAGATGGCAAAGTCGAAGCTGCAGGAACGGCACACTGACCAATGGTTGGTGATGCCGTTGGCGGTCACCCCGAAACCGTAGCTGGCGCCGTCGGGGCCACCCGAAAGAGAACTGCCCACCCCAAGAGTGTGGGCCATGACGATCTCAGCTTCTGTATAAGTCTTCGCCGACGCGGCAGCGCCGGTGGCGGGCCTCTCTTCGGACCTGGCGGCGAGGGGCGTGGGCGGCAACGGGGCGGGCTTGAACGTAGCCAGTTGGGGGGGGCCTTGGTAGGTGGACAACATCGCCAAGCTGACGACGCCTGCGCATGCAAAGCGTTTTGGGGAAACCTTCATGTGGCTCTCCTTCCTCGAGGTCAGGGCAAGGCTAGACGAGCCGTTGACGAACTCGGACTAGGGCGGCGTGGCGCGCCCCGGCGCTCCACCGCGGCAAAGAAGCCGGGTACCGATGCCGATCAGCGCCCACGCCAGGCGGCCCCGGAGGGAACTGCGCACCGGTCGTCTGGCCGCGTCCGCCACCGCCTCTCGGACGAGCCGGTGGTGCTCTGCGATGGCCCCGGCCTCGGCGGCGTGCTGCCTGACATGGCGCTCGGCCCAGCCCCACGGCAACATGGCTCAGCCCGCCACCTGTGCCCGTTCATCGAGCCGAGGCCGTGGCCCGCCCATCCTCAGGGCGGGGAGCGTCAGGTGCACGATGGGGCCGATCGAGAGGGCGTACAGGATGGTGCCTGCGCCGACATTCCCGCCGAGCGCCCATCCCGCCGCCAGGGCCATCAGCTCGATGACGGTGCGGGTGGCGCGCAGCGAGTGCCCCCGCTTGGAGATCCCGGTCATCAGGCCATCGCGAGGTCCCGGGCCCAGTCCGGCGCCAATATAAAGGCCCGTGGCCACCCCGTTGAGGAACACGGCGGCGACGAGGACCGGCACCCGCTCCGCCATCTCCGTGAGAGGCGGGAAGACGCTGAGGGTGACATTGACCACCACCCCGATCAAGACGACGTTGCACAACGTCCCCACGCCCAGGCGTTGACGCAGCGGGGCCCACCCGACGAGCACGATGGCACCGACGAGGATGCTCCAGGTCCCGACCTGTAACCCGAAGGTCCGGCTGAGCCCTTGGTGCAGTACGTCCCAGGGATCCACGCCGAGGCGGGCACGCAGCAGCAAGCCATCGCTCGTCCCGTACAGCGTCAGCCCGGCGATCAGCTGCGCGGCGCGCCGGGCACGGTGATCGCTCGGGACCGGCGCGAGCCACATGATGAAAGCAGCTTGCCCCTTATTGGCCTGGTTCCTACCAGGCCAATGCCAGTATCTTGGCTGGATGGAGAGCTCACGTCTGGTTGTCCTTCTCTCTGCGGCGCTGACGGGGCAGGCCAAGACCAAGACCTTGGAAGCCGGGCTGCGCTCCTTGATCCTCGAAGGCCGATTGGTGGCCGGGGCCCGTTTGCCGACCGAGCGGGCCTTGGCCGAGTCGCTGGGCTTATCGCGCTCCACCGTGACGGCGGCCTACCAGCAGCTGCGGGGCGAAGGTTTCCTCAACAGCCGCCGCGGCGCCGGCACGTTCGCCGAGATCCCTTCGTCGTCCAGCGGTTCGCGCCTCGATGACGGTCCGGGTGGTGGACCGACCGACCTGGTGGACCTGACTATGGCCGCGCTGCCGGCACCGGCCGTGCTCGCCGACGTGGCCGTTGAGGCGGCGGCTTCGTTGCCCGTTCAGCTGGCTGGGCACGGCCTCGGTCCCGAGGGCTTGCCAGAACTGCGGGCCGCCATAGCCGACGACTACACCGAGCGCGGGCTCCCGACCCGGCCCGTAGAAGTCCTCATCACCTCGGGCGCGCTCCACGCCTGGGACCTCGTCCTGCGCACGTTCGCCCGCCCGGGTGCCAGTGTCGTCATCGAACAGCCGACCTACCCGGCCGTTATCGACGCCGCCCTGGCCCACCGCACCCGGGTGCGCCCGCTACCTGTGGACGCCGACGGTTGGCACCCCGACGAGCTGGCCGCCGGTCATGCCCCTGTGCTCGCCCACCTGACCCTCGACGGGCACAACCCGACCGGCAGCTGGGCCGACGACGACGCCCGGCGGCGGCTCTTGGCCGCCTTTGACCCTTCCACGATCATCGTCTCCGACGAGACCATGGCCGAGTTCCCGCACACCGCGCCCGTCACCGTGCCCACCCCACGGGCCGGCGGCCCGAGCCAAACGGTGCTGGCTGTCGGGTCCGCCAGCAAGTCGTTCTGGGCGGGTTTGCGCGTCGGCTGGATCCGCGCCCCGGCGTCCCTCATAAGGAGGCTGGCGGTGGAGCGGGCCGGCCAAGACCTAGCGCCGCCGGTGCTGGAACAGCTCATGACCACTCGTCTGCTGTTAGGAAAAAGTGCGATCCTCCCGGAGCGTCGCCGTATGGCCGGGCAACGCCGGGACGCGCTGTTAGCGGCCATCGCGCGGCACTGCCCCACGTGGTCGGTGACGCCCCCGGCCGGAGGCTTGGCCGCATGGGTCGAGCTCGGCGGCGGTTCGAGCACCCTTCTGGCCCGGCACGCCCGCGACGAGGGTGTCCGGGTCACCCCCGGGCCGCGGTTCACCGTGAGAGGCACACATGACGGCTGGCTGCGTCTTCCCCTGGCCTTGGCGCCCGAGCAGTTGGACGATGCCCTAGCGCGGCTGGCCCGGGCCGCCGACCGTCTGGGCCGAGCGCGACCACGGGGCCATCAGGGCGCCGGGACGGCCTGGACGGCGTGACCCCGAGGGGCCAGCGAGCGGTCGACGGCCGCTTCCACGTGCAGGCGCGTGGTGGGGAACACCGGCACGGGGCTGTCCTCGGGCCCGACCAGTAGCTCGATCTCAGTGCAACCAAGGACCACGCCTTCCGCGCCTTGTTGCGCCAGCCGGGCGATGACGTCCCGGTAGATCTGTCGGGACGCCTCTTTCACCTCGCCCAGGCAGAGCTCGTCGTAAATGATGCGGTGCACTTCAGCCCGGTCGTCGGCCGGCGGCACGAGCACCGTGAGCCCGTGCCCGGCGAGCCGGTCACGGTAGAAATCCTGCTCCATGGTGAACGCGGTACCCAGCAGCCCCACGGCTTTGAGCCCAGCCCGGCGCACGGCAGCGGCCGTCGCATCGGCCAGGTGGACCAGGGGGACCGACACCGCGGCCTCGATCTGGTCAGCCACTTTGTGCATCGTGTTGGTGCATAGGACCAGCAGCTCGGCCCCGGCGGCCTCCAACTGCTTGGCCAAACCGGCAAGCAGCTCCCCCGCCCTCTCCCACTCCCCGCTGACCTGCAGGCGTTCGATGTCCGCAAAATCCACTGAAGCCAGGACCAAGCGGGCCGAGTGCAGGCCACCAAGGCGCTCACGGACCAGCTCGTTCGCCAACCGGTAGTACTCCGCACTGGACTCCCAGCTCATCCCACCGAGCATGCCGATGACGCGCGGAGCCGGGGCAGTTTCATCGACCACGGTGAGATCCTGCCAAAATATTGCCGAGGAGAAGTCGTGCGGGAAAATAGTGGAAGCCCTCGTCGTACCGCCATCATCACGGGTGCCGCCAGCGGCATCGGGCGGGCCATCGCCGTGCGCCTGGCCGGGGACGGGTTAGACGTGACCGTCGTCGACCTCCCGAGCGCAGCCGCGGACCTGGAAACCCTGGTCACGCAGCTGACTAACGCCGGTGCCCGGTGCTCGGCGGTGGCCGCCGACGTTTCTAGGGCCCCAGAGGTGGAGGCGGCGGTGGCCAGCCACGTCGAGACCTACGGTGGGCTCGACGTAATGGTGGCCAACGCCGGGACCGCAGTCACGGCACCTTTGCTCGAGACCACCGACGAACAATGGCAGAGGACCATCGAGGTCAACTTGCGAGGGGTTTTCAACTGTTACCGGGCGGCGGCGAGGCAGATGGTCGCTCAGGGCCGTGGCGGCCGCCTGATCGGGGCGGCTTCGGTCGCTTCTCATCGCGGTGGTAAGTGGCAGGGCGCTTACTCGGCTTCCAAGTTCGCCGTACGGGGGCTCAGCCAGTCCGTCGCTCAGGAGCTAGGCGAGCACGGCATCACCGTCAATGTGTACAGCCCCGGGGTCGTCGACACCCCGATGTGGCTGTCGATCGACCGGGCCATCACGGCTCGAACCGGGGCCCCTGTGGGCTCGGCCATGGCCGGCATGGTCGAACAGATCGCGCTTGGTCGGCTGGAGGCGCCCGAAGACGTCGCCGCCGTCGTGTCTTTCCTGGCCTCGCCCGACGCCGGGTATGTGACCGGCCAGTCGATCGTCGTCGACGGGGGCATGTGGTTTTCTTGACCTGACGCGAGCCCGGGAACAGATGGTGGGCCATGGGCGTTGGTTGATATGTCATCAATTTCTCGCCGACGGAGGTCCAGCTGAAAGTGCCCAAGCACGCACAAACATCGGTGCCCATCCACCCGCTGCTCGCCCAGCGCTGGAGCCCGCGTGGTTTTGACCCGGCTCACCACATCGATGACCAGACGGTGCTGGCGCTGCTCGAGGCCGCCCGTTGGGCCCCCTCGGCCGCCAACACCCAACCCTGGCGGTTCTTGGTGGCCCGCCGCCACGAACCCGCCTTTCAGCAGTTGCTGGCCATCCTCTCCCCCGGCAACCGGCCGTGGGCGGAGCGGGCCAGCGCCCTCGTGCTCGTGGCCGTAAAGGTCGTCGACGAGGAGGGCCAAGCCCGGCCGTGGGCCCATTACGACACCGGCCAGGCCGTGGCTGCCCTCAGTCTCCAAGCAGAAGCGAGCGGGCTCAGCACCCACCAGATGGGAGGTTTCGACGCCGCCGCGGCCAGCCGCCAGTTCGGCCTGGACGCCTCGCTCAGCCCGGTCGTCGTACTGGCCGTCGGCCGTCGGGACGACGTCAACCTGCTGCCTGAGCCGTACGCCACCCGGGAGACGGCTTCCCGGGCCCGCCACCCGCTGTCGAGCCTGCTCCTGGCGCCGGTGCCCGACAAGGCTGACCAAGCCGCCTGAACCTGGCCCAGCTAGCTGGCGGCTTGGGCCTGGCGGTGCGGGAGCTTCCAGCCCGGCCGCACATAGTGGCAGGTGTAGCCGTGCGGGTGCTTTTGTAGGTAGTCCTGGTGCTCCTCCTCGGCGGGCCAGAACGGCCCCGCCGCCGTTACCTCGGTGACCACGCGGCCCGGCCACAGGCCCGAGGCGTCCACGTCGGCGACCGTGTCAAGCGCCACCCGCCGCTGCTCATCGGTCGTGTAAAAGATGGCGGAGCGGTAGCTACGCCCGACATCGTTACCCTGGCGGTCGCGCGTCGACGGGTCGTGGATCTGGAAGAAAAACTCCAGCAGGTCACGGAACGAGATCACATCGGGGTCGAAGACGATCTCGACCGCCTCGGCGTGGTCGCCATGGTTGTGGTAGGTGGCGTTGGGCGTGGCCCCCCCGGAGTAACCGACCCGGGACGAGATCACCCCGGGGCGCTTGCGCAACAACTCCTGTGCTCCCCAAAAGCACCCGCCAGCCAGGACGGCGGTCTCAGTCGTCATCGTGTCTGCCTCCTCGGAGGGCACGTCCGCCTCTCCCCACGTTTCATGCTAGGTGTACTGGAGGCAAAAGATGACCCGGCCCGCCGGGGAGGAGCCGAGCACTTTGTCGCCACGCATGAACCCGAAGGTGGCCGTGAGCGTCGTCTTCGTGGCCGCCATGTTCATGTCGATCATGGACGCCACCATTGTCAACGTCGCCCTGCCCACCATCGGCCGGGAGTTCCGCGTCACGCCGACCGCGGTGGGTACCATCTCAATCGCCTTCCTGGTCAGCCTGGCCACGTTCATCCCTGCGTCGGGATGGTTGGGAGACCGGTTCGGGGCCAAGAGGATCCTGCTCGGGGCCATCGCCGTGTTCACGGCGGCATCGGCGCTGTGCGGGACGGCGACGAGCCTGGCTGAACTGGTGGGGTTCCGGGTCCTCCAAGGCGTGGGCGGCGGCATGTTGGCCCCGGTGGGCCTGGCCATGCTGTTCCGGGCCTTCCCGCCCCGCGAACGTGTCCGCGCCTCGGCCATCCTTACCGTGCCCACCACCTTCGCCCCCGCCCTCGGCCCCATAGTGGGCGGCCTCCTGGTCACCGACCTGTCCTGGCGCTGGGTCTTTTACGTGAACGTGCCCATAGGCGTGGCCGCCATCGCCTTTGGCGCCTTGTTCCTCGAACACCTGCCCGAGAGGAGGCCGGGACCGTTCGACCGGCGCGGGTTCCTGCTCTCGGGCACGGGCCTGGGCTCGCTCATGTACGGGGTGTCCGAAGGGCCCAACCTCGGCTGGGGCTCGCGCTACGTGCTGGCCACCATCGTGGCCGGCCTCCTCCTGCTCGGGGCCATGGTGGCCGTCGAGCTGCGCACCAGCGAGCCCATCATTGCCCTGCGCCTGATGGGCAACCGCCTGTTCCGGAGTGGCAATGTGGTGATGGCCCTGGTGTCGGTCTCGTTCTTTGGCACCCTGTTCGCCATCTCGTTGTACTACCAGGACGGGCGGGGCCTGAGCGCTCTGGGCTCGGGCCTGAGCACCTTCCCCGAGGCCATCGGTGTGATGGTCGGCGCCCAGCTGGCCAGCCGTTTCCTCTACGCCCGCCTAGGCCCCAGGCTCCACATCACCATCGGCCTGGTCACCGTGTCCGTCGTCACCGCCTTGATCTCCCTCCTGGGCGCCTCAGCCAGCCTTTGGTGGGCCCGGACGTTGATGTTCGCCCTGGGGCTCGGCATGGGCCAGGTGTTCGTCCCCACCCAGGCGGCATCGTTCGCCACCATCTCGCCCGAGGCGACGGGACGAGCCTCGACCCTGTTCAACGCCGTCCGCCAGCTCGGGGGGGCCGTGGGCGTGGCCCTGCTCACCACCGCCATCGTCGTTGTCGGGCCCACCCGCGTCGTCGGTGGCCACGTGGTCCCGCACTTCCCGGCCTACCGGGCGGCTTTCCTCGTCTCCGCCGCCTTCAGCTTGTGCGCCACCATCGGTTCGCTCTCGGTACGGGACTCGGAGGCGGCCCAGACCATGGTCAGGCGCCGGCGCCCCCAGGCGTCGGGTACGGCCGGCCCTGGTCGTCCGGCAACCGGGAAATAGGGCCCTTCTCCTCTATCACGTTCGCTCACAGAGGCCGAAGGAGGGGTTGGCCGTCCCCCGTGACGTCCTTGAGCCATCAAAAGAAACCCCAGTGATCATCAATTGTGTCTTCGCCGCGGCCTTTTTGGGCGCGCACTGCTTCGCTTGCTGCTGTGACACGGCGCCGAGCAGTTCGACACAGTTCGCCGCCACCCTCGCCGTCCCCGCCACGGAACCCACGAACTCGGCCGAGTACGCGTGGGTGATGGCCGAGAACGCCGGGACGATGTTCACCCAGGTGGGATGGGTATGGTTCGCCGCCGGGACCGGCCTGAGCGTCAACGGTCTGGCTGTGCCCACGGGGTCGCCGTACCTGTTCGCCTACACCAGCGTCAACCAGGGCAACGGGGACGACTTAGGGGCCGGCGGCACGTTCACCATCGGCCCCGCCCTCGCTCCGGGCACATCGCTGAGCGTTGATATCGCCCGCTCGGCGGACTGGTACGGGGACGAAGCTCTGTTGAACGGCACCTGGACTATGGTCCAAACGGCTACCCTTAGCGGCGACCCGACGTGGATGACTAGCGCGGAGAGCTGGGGCACGATGGCGCCACTGTGCTTTTCCGACCGCATTTACTACGCGAACGGGTGGCAGACGCTCCCCGCCGAGTGCCCCGGCAACTGAACAACGGTGTCACAGCCGTTGGACGGTGAGCCCTCCGTCGACGAAAAGGACCTGGCCGGTCGCATAAGGCACATCCCCACGGGCCAGCGTGGCCACGGCGGTGCCCACGTCATCGGGCGTGCCCCAACGCCTCTGGATGGTGAGGCCACCTTCGAGCAGCTCGCTGTACTTGGCGGCCACACCTTCGGTCATGGCGGTGCGGATGACACCGGGACGGACTTC
The DNA here is from genome assembly GCA_052325485.1 of Acidimicrobiales bacterium. Lineage (GTDB taxonomy): Bacteria > Actinomycetota > Acidimicrobiia > Acidimicrobiales > Palsa-688 > Fen-671. Next base: position 30,041 of record JBKQUU010000125.1, read on the forward strand.
GTAAACCGGGATTTCGAACTCGCCCAGCCGGGTGGCCCACAGTTTTGTCGCCATGCTCAGCGCCGCTTTCGACAGGCAGTACTCACCGCGGTTGGTAGAAACGACTGACGCCGACATCGACGAGATGTTGATAATGCAGCCGCTCCACGAAGCGTCCGCGGCGCGTTGGTCGACCATCCATGCGGCGCACGCTTGAGTAAGGAAATAAGGGCCCTTCAGGTTGGTCCGCATCACTTCGTCGAAGCTCTCCTCGGTTGCCTGGAGCACGTCCACACGCTGGCGAGGAGCGATCCCGGCGTTGTTGACCAGGACGTCGAGGCGCCCGAACTCGGAACGCACGGCCCCGACCAGGCGGCGCCTATCATTGCTGTCGCCAACGTCGGCGACCACGTAGAACGCCCGGCGCCCTGATCGGCGCAACTCGTCCAGCTGCGGCCGGGCCTCCGGTTCGGGGCGCCTCCCGCATATGGCGAGGTCGAACTCGCTCGCCGCCAATCGGCGGGCGATCCCCAAACCGATGCCTCTGGCACCACCGGTCACCAGCGCCACCCTCACCCGACCTGGCCCCCGGCAAAGAAGGTGGGGTACGGCCCGCTCCCGGCCAGCCTCCCGATGAGCAGGGCCAGCTCGCGCCCGTGATAGTCGCCCCACATGCTCGACTCGCCACAGGGCACCGACTGCCCGGCAGAGGCCCGGTCCCAGCCCTTGGGCCGGTGGTAGACACTGTGGAGGAGCAGGCCCTGGTGCTCGGGGTCCTCGCTCAGGTACGGGGGGCCGAACAGGACAGAGGCGACGGTGAGGCCGGCGCTCAGGTAGCGCCGGTCGTCCAGGTAGACGCCTAGGCGCAGGAGCCCTTGAGCGGCGATGGCGGCGGCCGAGCTGTCCACCGGCTCGTGGGCGTTGAAGGGATCGGCCCGTACCGCCCGCCAGTCGCCGAGCAGGGCAAGGCCGGGGGCGCCGGTGTCCCAATAAGGCACCCCGTCCTGGCCCGTAGCCCCGTCGATGTAGAAGTCGCAGGTGGCCCGGGCCGCCTCGAGCAAGACCGGCGTCACCTCGTTATCGTCCAGGGCGCGCAACAACTCCAGCTGTTCGGCAAAGCCGCACATGGCCCAAGCCAGGCCCCTGGTCCACGTGGAGAACGGCGAGTAGCCCTGCTGCGTGCTCGGGCACCGGTAACTGCCGTCCGCCAGGTTGAACAGCCCTTCATGGGCGACCCGGCCCCGGACGTCGTAAATGTCCCGTCCCTCGCCGTAATAGACGCAGAAGCGAGCGGTGGTGACGGCGTGCCGCTTAAGACGGTCGAGCAGGGAGACCTGGCGCTCGGTTTCGTCGCGGAGGCCCTGCCCGAGCACGTGGGCCAGGGCCAGGGACCGTAGCGAGCGGACGGTGTCGACAAAAAGCGAGTGGGCGCCGTTGAAGGAATAGATGAACCCGAGCCCTCCGGCGATATCGGTCCAGCGTTTGGCCTGCACTGCCCCGCTCACTTTGAGCGCCAGCTCGTACAGCCCGAGCTCTCGCCCTTCCGACGGCGTCCGGCCCTCTTTCATCAGCCGCCACAGGTTGCCGTACGTGCTGACGACGTTGAAGCCGTGGTCGTGGACCCCGAAGTCCGTGAGATAGGGGGTCATGCGCGCCACCGTCGCTTTGCGGCCCAATATCAGGCAACGCTCGTCGCCAGTGGCGTCGTACTGCAATATCGCCGAGCCATAGTGAAAGCCGCGCGTCCAATCGGTCCACGCCCGGCCGGTGTACTTGCCCTCTACGGTGCAGACTGGCGGGCTCCCAGGCTCGTCATAGCGGGCAGCCATGGACTCGATCTTCTGGGCCGACAGGTCCCAGAAATGCGCCAGCTGCGCGGCCAGGTCCGAGGGACGGAGCGCCGAGTTGACCTCCATCGCGTCAACGGGCCTCGAAAAGACGGGGACATGACGGCAGCCCGGGCATGGTCATGCCACGTGCTCGAGGTACCGCTCGGCGACCAGACGCAGGATCTGTGTGGGTTCCTGCGCCCAAACGTCCGGGTTGAAGATCTCGACTTCGACCGGGCCGGCGTAGCCCGTGGCGTCCACGCTGGCGCGGAAGGCACGTAGGTCGATGGTCCCGTCGCCGAGCATCCCTCGCCCGTTGAGCGGGTCCGGGGGCGGTGCGATCCAGTCCGCCAGTTGGAGGCCCAGTACCAGGTCGCCGGCGGCGGCCAGGCCGGCTTCGAGCTGGGGGTCCCACCAGAGGTGGTAGCTGTCGACCATGACGCCCACCCGGCCGGCGGGCACAGAGGCGGCCAGGCGCAGCGCCTGCGCCAAGGTGACGACGACGGACCGGTCGGCGCAGTAAAGGGGGTGCATCGGCTCGATGGCAAGTGGGACCCGGGCCGGGGCCGCGAACTCCGCCAGCTCGGCGATGGCCTCCGCCACCTGGAGGCGGCCGGCTTTCAGATCCTTGCTAGGGGCCGGGCCGCACACCAGTACGAGCGTCCCCGCACCCAGAGCGGCCGCCTCTTCAACGGCACGGAAATTGTCCTCCATCCGGGCACGCCGGCCGGCTTTATCGCCGGCGCAGAACCACCCGCCCCGGCACAGCGAGGAGATCTGCACCCCGGCGGTCCGGGCGGTGCGAGCGAGATGGGCAGGGCTCGACTCGCTCACCCGGTCGCGCCACAGCCCCACGGCGACATAGCCTTCCCGGGCACAGCCCTCGATGGCTTCTTCGGCGCTCCAACGCGGCACCGTGGCCTGGTTCATGGCCAGCCGCTCCAGGCCTGGCCGGTCGGTGTTCACCCGGGGAGCTCCGGGATTTCGACCCACCGGCGCTCGGAATTGGAAAGCATGGCCAGCTCGGCCAACTGGACACCACGGACCGAGCCCATCAGGTCCCACGGGAACGGCTCGTCTAGGACCACGTGGCGCAGGAACAGCTCCCATTGACGCCGGAAAGCGTTGGTGGCGGGGCGGTGGTCGGGGACCTCGAGCCACCCGCCCCTAGGGTCGGTCTCCTGGGCCACGTCCGGGTTCCAAACGAACACCGGCGTCGTCGTGGCAGGCTGGACGCGGCACTCACGCAGCCCGGCGGTGGCACTTCCATTGGTACCGTCCACATGGATGACCAGGAGGTCGTCCCGGTACGGCCTGACGCACCACGAGGCGCTGATCTGGGCCAGGGCCCCTCCCGCCAGTTCGACCAGCGCATAGGCGCTGTCCTCGGCCGTGACCTCGTAAGTCTTTCCGCGCTCGTCGACGCGCCGGGGGACCTCGGTCCGGGCCGTGCACATTATGGAACGTACACCGCCAAAAAGATGGTCCAATAGGTACCGGAAGTGGCAGAACATGTCCAGCACGATCCCGCCGCCTTCCTCGGCGCGGTAGTTCCACGAAGGACGCTGGCCGACGCCGACGTCGTCCTCGAAGACCCAGTAACCGAACTCGAGCCGCACCGACAACAACCTGCCAAGCTCACCCGAAGCCACCACGTCGCCCAGCTTCAGCAGGCCCGGCAAGAACAGCTTGTCCTGGACGGCGCCGTTGCGGACGCCTGCCTTCTCGGCCCGGCGGGCGATCTCGAGGCCTCCCAAGCTGCTCGTGCTGATCGGCTTCTCGCAGTACACAGCCTTGCCGGCATCGATAGCCGCGGCGATCGCCTCTTCCCTCCTCGAAGTGATCTGAGCGTCAAAGTAGACCTGGTCCTCCGGGTCGGCCAGGCACGCATCGAGGTCCGTGCTGAACCGCTCGATCCCGTGCGCCTCCCCCAGCTTGCGCAGCCGGTCGAGGTCGCGCCCAACGAGGATAGGGTCCGGCCAGATGACGGTGCCCCCAGCCTCGACCCCACCATCGGCACGGATGGCGGCGATCGAGCGCGCCAGGTGCTGGTTCCTGCCCATCCGCCCCGTGACCCCGTTCATGATGATCCCGACCCGTTCAGTCGTCATCCCCTAGCTCCCTCTCTCCTCGTCCTGAACCGGCGCTCCGGGCCACCGCGTGGGGGAACGGCTCAGGGCCCGCGACGCAGCCACCGCGGCAAACTTCTCGTAGTAGGGGTCGCCGGCCACGATCGACCCTCTCTCGACCTCCAGGCCCGTCCCGGCAGCTTTATAGAGGCTGGTGATGAGGTCGTAGGTAGGCCGGATGTCGGCCACCGATACCTGTACGGGCGCCTTGCCGTCCATGGCATCAAGGAGCCGCTCCAGTTGGAGAGCATGCCGGTCCACAGCGGACGCGGGGACGGGCTCCCAAATGCCTTCCGGGCCCGCGCCCTGCTCGCCCGGTAGCGGTGTATAAGCCCAGTCCTGGTCCTCATAGGAGTACAGGCAACGGAGCTCCACCGTGGCCTTTTCGAAGTCGAAACGAAGGGACGTCTCCTGGCGCGGCGACAGCGCACTGTTGACCACGCTCACCATGCCTCCCGAAGCCAGGCTGACCACCGCCATCGACACGTCTTCCACTTCGATGTCACGGGCCAGCGTGCCCGCCATGGCCACCACGCGGTCCCAGTCGCCCAGCAGCCACAGGACCAGGTCCATGAAATGTACCCCGAGGCCGATAGTGGGCCCCCCAAGCTCAGTGGCCCATACCCCGCGCCAGGGCACGTTGTAGTACGCCTGGTCCCGGTACCAGTTGGTCAGGCACTCGACGACGAGCACGCGCCCCATGGCCTGGTTGTCTATAAGGTCCTTGAACTTTTCGACCCGTTCGCCGAACCGCCACTGGGACACGCTCGAGAACCGCGCCTTGCTGGCCGCTTCCGCCGCTTCGATGGTGTCGAGGTCAGCCAGAGAGCCGGCCACCGGCTTCTCGCAGAGCACCCAGGCGCCGGCTGAAAGGCATGAGACGGTCTGGGGCACATGCAGATAAGGCGGCGTGGACACGATCACCAGATCGGGCCGCTCTGTGCCCAACATGGTCCCCAGATCTTCGTACCGGCCGGCCACCCTGTGCTCGGCGGCGAACGAGGCGAGACGTGACGGGTCGACCTCAACGACGGCAACAACCTCTGCCCTGTCCGCCATGGCTTTCACAGCGCGAATATGGCTTTGCGCGATACCACCCGCACCCACGATGGCGACCCTGCGCGCCGTAGCCGCGCCCACGAGACCGCGGACCTCCTCCCCGACTGTCGCTTCCTTACCTTCGCCCATCAGCCCTTCCGTCCCCGGCCGAGGCTCCCTTCGGGAAAGCGTTTACTCAAATCCAAGTGCCGCTCAGGATACAGGTCCTCCCTCAGGCTGTCAACAGGGGATCAGTAGGCGGTGCCTCGTGCTGCGTGGCGCTACCCAGCATCTCAGACTAGCGGTAAGCGCTTGTCGTCACAGTAAAGTTCTTCCAAGGACCCTGACGGAACGGAAACCATGAGAGGAGAAGACGGGACACCCACGATCATGGACGTGGCCCGCCTGGCGGGCGTGTCCCTGGCCACGGCCTCTCGTAGCCTGGCCGGCTCCCGCCGGGTGGGTGAAGGGCTGCGCCTGCGAGTCCTCGAAGCAGCGGCGGCACTGGACTACTCGCCAAACCTCCACGCCCGGGCCCTGGCCAGCTCCGAGGACGCCACGATCGCGGTTATCGTGCACGACTCGAGCGATCCTTACTTCATCGAGATCCTGCGCGGGATGCTGGACCGCGCCCAGGTGAGCGAGCGAATTGTCGTTGTTTGCGACACGCACCGCGACCCCGAGCGTGAGTTCAACTATGTCAGGCATTTCCGCCGGCAGCGGGTACAAGCCATCCTGCTGGCGGGGAGCGGGTTCGAGGACCGTGACTTCGGGGCCAGGATGACCTCCGAGATCCGGGCTTTCGAACGGTACGGCGGTCGGGTCGCCCTCATCGGCCCGCACAACATACTCGGCGACATCGTAATGCCTGACAACGACGACGGTGCCTGCCAAATGGCCAACAGCCTTTCAGCCCTTGGTCATCGCAGGATCGGGATCATCTCCGGGCCTCCGTCATTGACGACGACACAGGACCGGTTGGCCGGGTTCCGTCGGGGACTGAGCCAAGCAGGTATCTCACCGTCCGACAGGCTCTTTCGCGTCGGGGACTTCACCAGGGATGGCGGCGAGCAAGCGATGGACGACCTCCTCCGCTCGGCCGGGGACATCACGGCCGTCTTCGCCCTCAATGACGTTATGGCGATCGGTGCCCTGCGCGCCCTGCGCCGGCGAGGCGTCAAAGTGCCCGATGACGTCTCCGTCGCCGGTTTCGACGACATCCCTATCGCCGCTGATGTCTGGCCACCGCTCAGCACGGTGCGGGTCCCCCTGGTCGAGCTCGGCGTCCAGGCGGTGAACCTCGCCCTCGAACCGCAAAGCACGGGGTTCCGCCTCGAAAAACTGCCCACCAGTGTCGTGTTGCGGGACTCGACCGGACCGGCCAAGTAGGGCAGGTGAGCGCCCACCCACGAGCGCGGCCGGTCTGCTCATGCCCACCGGCACCGAGGGACGTAAGCCTGCCTGATCTGGGCCTAGAAGTGCGGCCAGACCAGGGGGCGCTATCCGCTAAAGTGGGGCCCAGATCAGCTGAGAGGTAAAGCCCGTAAGCTTGCGTCAAAGCTGACGACCGGGACGGAAAGGGTTTCCGATCCTTGGCCCGCTCCGAGAGGTAGCGACATTGCCACGCAGGCCGAACGCGGCTCCCCGAGGGATAGTTCGTCTATCCGACGTGGCCAGACGCGCCGGCGTTTCGGAGGCCACCGCGTCACGTTCGATCAGCGGGGCGGCTAACCGAGTAGTAGCCGAGGACCTCCGAGTTCGCGTCCTGCAGGCCGCCGCCGAACTCGGCTACGCCCCAAATGCCCACGCCCAGGCCATGGCCCGAGGTCGGTCAAACGTTCTCGGTCTCGTCCTCCAGGACATCGCTGACCCTTACTTCTCGAGCGTTGCCGCCGGCGTTATGCGCGAGGCGCGCCAGGAAGGGGTGCTGGTCACTCTGGGGAGCACCTCGTGGAGCCCCAACGAGACGGTGTCTTACGTGGAGGCCTTCCGGCGCAACCGGGCCCGGGCCATCATCGTTGTTGGTAGCCTCACAGACGATAATGCCCACACCGAGCGCCTGGCCAAGGAGCTGGCCGCCTTCGAAGCCGAAGGGGGGCGGGCCGTGGCCATAAGCCAGCCTCGGCTGGGAGTCGACACCATCGCCATCGACAACCGGAACGCCGCTCTCCATCTGGCCGAGGCTCTCTATGGGCTCGGCTACCGCGACTTCGCCGTTCTCGCCGGCCCCCCTGCCCTTCTTACTGCCGCCGACCGTGTCGCCGGCTTCCGAGAGGGCTTGGCGCGCCACGCAGTACGGGTAGCGAAAGTCAATGTCTTGCCTAGCGCCTTCACGCGCGACGGTGGTTGGGAAGCGACGGGCCAATTGCTCAAGCGGGGCACTGGCGCCAGATGTCTGTTCGCCGTCAACGACTTGATGGCCGTGGGGGCGATGGCCTACCTCCGGGAGTCGGGAAAGGTGCTGCCCGACGACATGGCCGTGGCCGGCTTCGACGACATAGCCACCCTTCGTGATATTTCTCCGGCGCTGACGACGGTGCGGGTGCCGCTGGAGGAGGTCGGCGCCCAGGCCACCCGCTTAGCACTGGCCTCACGGGCGCCGTCGCCGCGGTTGGTGAACATCGCGGGGGAGCTCGTGCTGCGGGCGACTACCCCGTCGTTGCCAGCGGCTACCGCGTCATTGAAAGCGGCGCAGCCGGGCCAAGCCCGGCGCCGCCGTTCATAGTCCCTAGGCTTGCAGGTAGTTTTGCACTTGGGACCCAGGGCGGGGCTGTCGTGCCCCGCTCACGGCAACCACTCAACCCTCGGGTGCAACGTCATATGGACGTTTTTGAGCTCCGAGTACTCATCGAAACCGTACCGCCCTAGTTCCCTGCCAATGCCGCTGCCCTTGTAACCGCCGACACCCATCTCCGGGCCGCCCCCGCTCTGACCATTTACCCAAGTGCGCCCGGCTCGCACCTTGCGCACCGTTTGCACGGCCTTCTCGAGGTCCCGGCTCCATATATGCGCCGAAAGCCCGAACTCCGTGTCATTGGCCAGCCTGACCGCCTCCGCGGGATCCGTGAAGGTGAAGGTGGTCAGGACCGGGCCGAAGATCTCTTCCCGGGCTATAATCGACTCCGGCTTGACCTGGGTGAATATCGTGGGGGCGAAGTAGTTCCCGACGTCACCCAGCCGGGCCCCGCCCACGATAACTTCGGCACCGTCGGCCACGCCGCTGGCCACGTACCTTTCTACCTTCTCCCGGTGGCCCCGGTGGATCATGGCCCCCACTTTGACCCGCTCGTCCAGCGGGTCGCCAATGGGGACGCGCTCCGCTAACGAAACGAGCCGTCCGAGGAGCGTTTCGACGATACTTTCCTCTACGACGAGACGGCTGCCCGCTACGCAGGTCTGGCCCGAGTTGTGGAACACGGAACAGGCAATAGAGTCTGCCGCGGCCTCAAGGTCGCTGTCGGCGAACACCACCACCGGTCCCTTCCCCCCGAGTTCCAGGCCCATCTTCTTTATACGGGAGGCGGCCAAGCCACCGACCAGGCCGCCGACGCGCCGAGAGCCCGTGAAGCTGAGGAAGTCCGTGGCCGGGTGCTCCGCCAGGGCTTGGCCCACGGGGTCGCCCATCCCCGTGATGACATTGAACACCCCGTCGGGTAAACCGGCCTCTCTGGCCAGCTCGGCCATCCGTATTGATGACCCGGACGTGAACTCCGACGGCTTCAGCACCACCGTGCAGCCGACGCCAAGGGCCCACGGCACGCGCTCCGACGCGATGATCATCGGGTAGTTCCAGGGCGTTATCACCCCGACGACGCCGATCGGCTCCCGCAACATCAAGCCCAGACTGTCTTCACCGATAGCGTTATGTGTCTCGCCCGTCAGGCCCTCTGCATGACCGGCGGCAAAGTCCCAGAAGCCAGAGGTCGCCCGAGCTTCGTTTCGGGAGGCAGCGATGGCTTTGCCGCCGTCGAGCGCGTCGATCAGGGCCAGCTCCTCCACGTGCTCGGCAAACGCGTCTGCAACCCGGTGCATTATCCGGCTGCGCTCCTGACCGGTCATCTTGGGCCAAGGCCCTTCATCAAAGGCATGCCTGGCCACTAGGATCGCCTTTTCGGCGTCGACGAAGGAACCACGCGGGATCTCCGAAGTGACAAAGCCGTCATAGGCCGGGCTTTCCCGGGAGATGACCTCTCCCGACTCGGCGTCGACAGAACGACCGCCCACCACCATCTGGAACCGTCGTGTCTTCATTCGGGGATCGCTGGTCCGGGGTGGGTAGAAGGTCTTGTAACCAGTCATCGATGGCTCCTTACTTGACGGCGCCCAGGGTGAGCCCGGAGCGCAAGAAACGATAGGTGAACACGAACAGGACCAGGATGGGCACCGCGGTAACCGCGGCCAGGGCCATAAGGTTGGGCCAGTTGCTGCTGAACTCCGTGATTTGTTCGGCGAGAAGGGCGCTGAGGGGGTACTTGCTCGGGCTCAAGATGAGGTTGATGGCGTACAAGAACTCGCCCCAAGAGATCATGAAGACAAGCGTCCCGACTGTAGCCGCGCCGTTGCGTGCGATCGGGACGCAAACCGAGATAAAGGTGCGGAACTGCGACGCCCCGTCCAACGCCGCCGACTCCTCCAGCGCTTCGGGTACGGCTCTGAAGAAGGGGCGCATGAGGAGAGTGGCCCACGGGGTCAGCAGCGCGGCGTCAGCCAGGATCACGGCTAGCTGCGTGTTGAGCAGGTGGACGGCACCGAAGACCTGGAACAGCGGGATCACCGTCGCCGTCTGAGGGAGCATCTGCAGGCAGACCAATGCGCCCAGGATGAGCACGACACCCGGTCCGGTCACCCGCGCCAGACCATAGGCAGCGGGGCACGCCACGCTCAGCGTCAGGGCGGTGGTGCCGGCCGCGATTATCAGAGATTGAAGCGCCGCATTGAGGAGCCCGCCGTTCAGAGCGGCTTGGTAGGACTCCAACGTCGGCTTGAACAAGAACATATTGATCGCCGACCCGCCGACATTGCCAGGAGGCTCGAGCGAAGTCAAGATGAGCCAGAACAGCGGCAGCGCGTACAGCACCAGCAGACCTATCCGTACCGACCACGCCACGCCTCCGGGGCTCTCGAGCCCCAAGTTATGGCCGGGCCGCTTGGGACGACCACGCTCAGCTGTCGGAAGGTGCCCGTTGCTCATCTGGCTCTCTCCTCGCGGAACACGCTGCGCGAGTACACGATGGCAATGACTACGATGAAGATACCGGCTATCACCGAGACTGCCGCGCCGAGGCCGTACTGGTACTGGCTGAAGGCCAAGGAGTAGCCGAGGAAAGGCAATGTGTTCGTGGCCGTGCCCGGGCCGCCGTCCGTCATGACGTAGATGAAATCGAAGCTTCGGAACGCGTAGACGACCATAAGGACGCCGAGGACAAACGCCGCCGGCCGTACTCCTGGCAACAGGATGAACCTGACCTCCTGCCACTTGCGTACGCCGTCCACGCGCCCGGCTTCTATGATGGCGGGATCGATGCCCAGTAGCGCGGCACGAAAAACCAGCGTGGTGAAAGGTACCGCCGCCCAGGCGTTGACCAGCGCCACTGAGTATATCGAATTGCTAGGACTGTACAAAAATGGCACGGTGCCGGTGCCGACGCCCCGCGAGACGATGTTGAGGAGGCCGTCCTGGTCCATAAGGAACCTCCAGATACTCCCATTGACCACCGGGGGGAGCGACCAGACGAACACCATCAGTGCGAGCAAGAACCCTGCGAACCGGCCGCCGCCGCGCAGTACCAGGGCGGCGGTGAAGCCCCCGACCATACCGACCCCGAACACCAAGACCACGAAAACTAAGGTGTGGTCCAGCGCCTGGCCGAAGACCGGTGAACCAAACGCTTGCCGGTAGTTTTCTAACCCGATCAAGGCCCAGGCATGCTGCAACGTAGTGATGGTCACGTTGGCCAGGCTCATCCGCACGAGCTGCTCGAGCGGGTAGCCAGACATCACGGCCAAAAAGACCGCCGCCGGGAGCACGTACAGAGCGCGCCTACGACGTACCCGGCCAGACCGTCGCCTCCCTGGCTCGGTCACCCCGACCGCGGACATTGCCCGCACTGGGCTCAGTGCGGGCAATGCCCCTTCCTGGCTAACGGTCCGCGTAACGGCTCGAGGCGGCACCGACCGGGTCCTCCTGCAGGGCTAACTAGTGGTTAGCGGCTTCAACTGGGGCAAAAGCGTGGACGCCGCACTTTGCGGCGACCCTCCTGCGATCACTGAGCTCCAAGCCTGACCGACAAGTGTCCACTGCCGGTCGACATCGGCTGGCTTTACGCCCGGGTCCGGGTAGTTGCCGCCGTTGGTCCTGACCTCCGTGGCGTACGCCTTGATCTGGGGGTTCGACGCGATCTCCGGGTTGGAAGCGAGGTCGAGGCGTGAGGGGATGCTGCCCACCGCCAGAGTGTCCAGGCTCCCTTGCTCAGAGAGGGCGGCGGCCAGGTAGGCCTGGGCCAGGGCAGTCTTGGCGGTGAACGCCCCCACTGCGAGGGCCTCTCCTCCCAGGTAGATCTTGCCCAGCGGCCCCAACGGGATCGGGAAAACTCCCCATTTGAACTTCGCCTCGGTGGCCGAGGCGCCAAGGTTCCAGTTACCGCTCTGGCTGAAAAGCGTTTTACCTTGTAGCCAGTTCGTGTAACCGGTGTCGTTGTTCAGGGTCGAGTCCGCCTTGGAGATATACCCGTCGGCGACCCACTGCGCCGCATAGTTAAGGCCGGCCACCAGGGATGTCATGGTCGGATGGCTGAAGTTGAAACCGGCGTTTGTCAACCACGGGTGCGATGAGAACTCTCCCTCTCCGTCGGGCGATCCCGGGATGACCATGCCCCAGTACCCGGCTGCCTTTGCTGCCTTCATGTCAGAGAGCATCTGGCCGTAGGTCGTGGGCACGGTCAAGTGAAGCTTGTTGAGGATCGTGGCATTGTAATACATACCGAGAAGGTTGACGTAGGGCTGGATCGAGTAGGCCTGGCCGTTGACGGAGTGCACCACGCCGGCGGGGTATGCCTTGAGCAACCCAGTCTTCTGGAAGAAGGCGGTAGAATTGGCTACCGCGCCCCCGAGGGCGTCGGCTGCGGTGCTCCCACCGTTGAATATCATGGCGTCGGGGCCCGTGTGCGCCGCCGCCGCGGCGATGAGCTTCCCGTCCATTAGGTCGAAGGGGATATAGACGTAGTTGACGGTGCTCCCGGGGTTTGCCTTCTCGAACAGCGCGGCCCACTGCTTGAGGAGCTTGGCCTGGGCTATCTCTCCGTTGGCTCCTGTTGGGTTGAAGTAAGTCCAAACGGTGATCGACCCGCCCGAGCTCGCCTCGGCTCTCTTCGGTGCGGCGGTGGCGGTCGAAACGTACGTCCCAGCCACAAGGCAGCCGCATAACAATGACGCGAGCAGCCTTCTCCCTCGTCTAATTGACACGTTTACCCACCTCTCTAGTCTCTGGTTGGCTTGTGAATAAGGTGAAAGGGGATGGAAAAAAGCGCGCAACCTGCGTGACTGAGGTGACGCCTTATGAGTTGGTGCACCTAACCGTGGTCGGACATGGTGCCCTCCCGACTCGTTTGATAACCCTTAGGCCCCCCTCATAGCCCAAAGCGTCCCGACACACTAAGAACATCAGCCTCGTCGTCCCGGTTGGGAAAGGGCTTTCCAAACCGTGTCGGTGTCAGTATAAGTGGCTGCTTCGAGAGATGTCAAGGCACCCAAAGCGAGCCGAACGCCCCCCCTTGGCCAGGGTGCGCCGGCGGCCGGTGAAGACCGGGCGGAACGCTCCCGACCGGGCCAGCACCTCGGGCCCGGTCCGTTCTAGCGGCGCGGCGGCGATAAGCGGCGCCGCCCCACCCGAGGAGCTCGCCGGTCACGGCGGCTAGCTGGGGAGACTGGAGGATGTGGTAGTGGGTGAGCCCCGGAAATACCGCCAGGTGGGCCTCGCGGGGCGCTGAGCCCGTTCGGCGGTCAAACGGGCCCTTGAGTTCTGCTCCCGCTCGCACGATGATTGGGCTCGGCCTTGAACCCTATTACCTGCCCTCGGTGCCAAGCGTCGGTGGTGGACGGCTCGGCGTTCTGCGAGCTCTGCGGCGCGTCACTGTCGGCACCGGCGCCTGAGCCGTCTACCTCTGAGCCCCCGGCCCCACAGTGGGGACCTGCGGGCGAGCCGCCCGGCCCGCAGCCGCCCAACTGGGCCCCTGCCCCGCCCGGCTACTACCCACCGCCACCGGCTGCCGCGTACTTACCGAGCCGCCCACCCGACGGGCCATTGCCCGGTCCGGCCTCGCCGCCCGGTCCCGGTGGGCCGCCTTACCCACCTACCTGGGCCCAGGCCCCCCCGCCACCACCGCCCCCCCGCCGGCCGGGCACGACCGGCGTGGTGGCTGTGGTCGTTGCCGCCGTGCTCGTCGTCGTGGTTGCCGGGATTGCCGTGCCCCTGGTCTTACGCCACAAGAACCCATCACCGAACGGCTCCGCGACAACCCCTTCGGCTACCGCAGGCTTGGCACCGGCAACAGCCGCCCCGCCAGCAACGTCCACCCCGCCAACAACCTCCACCCCGCCAACGACGTCCGCCCCCTCAACGACCGTACCCAACTCGACCACGACGGTAACCGCGATCTCTCGCAGCTCAGGCGGCACCGGCCAGACCGTGTCCAACGTGGTCGTCTCGGTGACGCTCCCCGGTAGCTGGAAGGTGGACACGGACAGCTCCACCGCGTCACAGCTTGCTCTGGACGGTCCCCGGGGACTGATAATCGACCTGCGCACGCAGCGCGAGCCCAGCTCACAGACGCTGGCCAACGTGCTCGTGCAGGCGGTGGAACTGGCACAACAGGCCTTCCCCGATGCCGCTCTCTGTCTAGAGGCGCAGTCACGCTTTGTCCCCGGGGAGCCTCCTGTCGCGGGTGCGTACGAAGGCGTCTGCTTCACTGTCGCGCCGGAGAACGGCCCCGCCTTGCCCTATGAAGGCCTGGCCTATGCCGGCCTGGCGCCACAAAGCCAGTCCCAACTACTGCTCGAGGCCATCTTCCTGTTCCCTCAGAGCATGAGGTACACCACCGTCGCTCGGTTTGTCAGCCCGATCGTCCAGTCCATCCAATGGTTACAGCTGTCCTCCTCCGGTGGTGGCGGAGGAACGGGCGGCAATTCAGGCAACACGGGTAACTCCGGGAACTCAGGGAACTCGGGCAACTCGGGCAACTCGGGCCCCCCGAGCGTCAACCCTTTTGACCCCGGCTCTCCGTGTTTTCGCGTCTACTGCACCGGGAGCTCAGGCAACTCCGGCAATTCGGGTAACTCGGGCAACTCCGGGAACTCGGGGAACTCAGGCAACTCAGGCAACTCAGGCAACTCCGGGACCGGCAACTCCGGGACCGGCAACTCAGGGAACTCCGGGAACTCAGACCTCAACCGGTCCCGTTCCCGCCGCGCCGGGTCTGGCAAGTCTTGACGACAAGCTGCCCGGCCCCGGCGCCCAGTCTCAGCTCAACGGAAGAGGTCACAGACCAGGCACGGGCCCGCCTTGTGCTCCCCCGTGCCGTCACCGGGCCGCTCGGTCGCCGAAGGCGAGCGGCACGGGCCGAGGCCCCACGTCTCACCACGGCGCGATGGGTGCCGGCGGCGTGTGTGGGGGCCGTGGTGGCCTGGAACTGTTGGGACCTGCGCTCGACTACCGCTGCCGTCGCCTATCTCGACGACTCGTCGGTGCACGAGCAAATGGTGCGTTATGCCACCCACGCCATCGAGTCCGGGCGGCTGCCCCTCACCGGCTGGTTCCCCTACCTCAGCCTCGGTTCCCCGCAGTTCCTCCACTACCAGAGCCTGGGGGCGATGCTGACGGGCCTGACCGGAGCAATCGTCGGGCCCGACCAGGCGTTCCGTTGGTCACTGTTCCTGATGGTAGGCCTATGGCCGCTCGCCGTATATTTCTCCGCGAGGACCTTCGGGATAACTCGGGGCGCGGCAGCGGTGGCGGCCGTACTCTCCCCGCTATTGGCCAGCGTCCCCGCCGTCGGGTACGAAAGGGGAGCCTATCTATGGGTGGGGTTCGGGCTCTGGGCCCAACTATGGGGTTCATGGGCGCTCCCGTTCGCCTGGGCGGTCAGCTGGCGGGCCATGGGGGACGCGCGTTTCGTTTGGCCTGCAGCCGCATTGGTGGCGACCGCCACGGCGCTGCACTTTGAAACGGGTTACCTGGCTTTCCTGGGAGTGGTCGTGGTGGCACTGGCGGCCGCCGGTCCGCTCAGGCGTCGCCTTTTGAAAGCAGCCCTCATTCTGGCGGCGTCCCTGGCCGCCGCGGCCTGGGTCCTCGTACCCCTGGTTTCTACTAGGGGCTGGGTGGCCGTCAACGAAGAGCTGGCAGGCACGCCGCTGGCGCGGGGGTACGGGGCGCGCCAAGACCTGGTCTGGCTCCTCAGCGGTCGCACTTTTGACTCGGGACGGTTCCCGACCGTCAGCCTGGCGCTCCTCGTTGGTTGCGCCCTGGCCCTTGTTCGCTGGCCAAGGGGGGGCGTAACCCGCGTCTTATTGGTGCTTTTCGCCGCCAGCGAGCTCCTATCGTTCGGCCCGGCAACTTGGGGACCTCTGGCCAACCTCGTACCTGGTCACGCCGACGTGTTTTTCCGGCGGTTCATGATGGGCGCCCAGTTGGCGGGACTGTACCTGGCCGGCGTTGGTGCCGTTGCTGCTGGTCAAGTGGCCGCTAAACCCTTGGCGCGAGCGTGGAAGTGGGTGACCGCCGGTGAGGCCACCGAGGGAAATACGCGCGTGTTCACAGTTTCAGCCTTGTCCTTCGCCTGTACGCTGCTGATTTGGTCACCCCTATCTCAAATCGCCTCCTACGACGCCGGCGATACCCTAGCGGTCTCCATCGAACGTGCCCGAGAGGCGGCCCAGGCACGGGTGATGGCGCCCCTGATCGCCTACATCAAGGGTCACGGAGAAGGTCGCGCCTACGCCGGCTCACCTAACAACTGGGGTGAGCGCTTCGGTGTGGGCTCGGTACCCGTGTTCAAGTACTTGGAGGACCAGGATGTGGACGAGGTGGGCTACACGCTCCGCACCAACTCGTTGATGACCGGCCCCGAGTACTACTTCGATGACGAGGACCCTGCGGATTACCTTCTTTTTGGGATCCGGTACCTTGTGCTGCCTCGTCGCATGCGCAGCCCAGTGCCGGCACAATTCGTCATGGCCCGGGGCAACTACGCCCTCTGGCTGATAAACGCTGACAGCTATCTGGACGTCGTTCGCCTCACAGGCACGCTCTCCGCCAACCGAGACGACGTCGGGCACCGTTCGCTTGGCCTGCTGCGCAGCAACCTGCTCTCTCGTCACGAGGACTGGGTAGTCAGTTGGCCCGGCCAGCCGGTCGAAAAGCCACAAGCGGCACCGAGTTCCGCCCCGGGCCGCCCCGGTCAAATAAGTGACCTCCGCGCCGACCTCGTCGACGGCGAGCTGAGCGCCAAGGTCTACATGAGCAGGCCAGGTACCGTCCTCGTCTCTGTGTCATATGACCCCGGCTGGCAGGCGTGGGTCGACGGCCGTCGTGCCCCCACCGAGATCCTTGCTCCCGCGGTGCTTGGCGTGGTGGTTGGCCAGGGTTCTCATGATGTCGTGTTCGCGTACCGGGGACCGGGCGACTACCCCGAGTTATTCGCGCTCGGGCTTGTGGCCCTGGCCGGTGCTTTCGGTGTTGGGAGACGGTGGCACGCGGCCCTGGGGGATTGAACGTCGCGACGGCCGGCTCGGTAGCCTATCCGGAAATGCCCACGACAGTTTGGAGGGCTTCGGCGGTGGCCGAGCCGTAGAAATGGGCGTCGCCGAAGCCGAACACACCGCCGTCGGAGGCGACCATCCAGTACCCGCGCCCGTCGGCGGTGGCGGCGAGGCCCACTATGGGCCCATTGAGGTGAGTAGTCCCCAGCGAGCCATAAAGACGGGCGTCGCCGAAAGCGAAGGTGCCGCCGTCCGAAGACACCAACCAGTATCCACGGCCGTCGGCGGTGGCGGCGATGCCCACGATGGCCCGGTCGATGTGGCTACCGGTAGCGGAACCGTAATACTGGGCGTTGCCAAAGGCAAAGACGCCTCCATCGGCCGCCACCAACCAGTAGCCCCGGCCGTCGGGAGCGGCGGCGATACCGACCACGGGCGAGTTGAGATGGACCGTGGCCACCGAGCCGTACAGGTGGGCGTCGCCGGCGGCGCGCACCCCGCCGCCTTTCAGGGCCAGCCAGTAGCCGTAGCCGTCTGGCGTCGAGGCCACGCCGACCACCGCCGATCCCGGGCGCCGCACCTCGTACGAGCTCATCTGTCCGAAGGAGACCACGTCGCCGTTGGCCACGACTACGCGGTAACCGGCCAGTGCGACCGGCGTGGCCAAGACCTGGGCGGAGGCGGGCCCTTCCCCGGCCACGTTGACGGCCGTCACCTCGAAGTAGTACTTGGTCCCGTTGGTCAGGCCCGTAGCGGTGTAGTTGGTGACCGGCACCGAAGCGATCTTCTGTCCCCCCGCCCCGGGGACCGTCGAAATGTACACGTTGTAGGACTTGACCGGCGAGCCGCCGGTGGACGAGGGCGCTGTCCAAGAGAGCGACACCTGTGCGCTGGCCACCCCCACCATCAAGGCGAACGGGGCGCTCGGTGGAGAGATCGAGGGAGGCGGTGGCGCCGTCGTCACCCCTGGTACGACCGAGACTTGGGCCGACGCCGGCCCCTCTCCCAGGGCGTTGACGGCGGTGACCCGGAAGTAGTACTTGGACCCGTTGGACAGGCCGGTGACGCTGTAGTTGGTGCCGGCCACGCTCGTGAGCTCGGTCCCCCGGGACCCGGGAGCGGTCGACATGTACACGTTGTAACCGGTGACGGGCGACCCGCCGTTGGACAGCGCCGGCGCCCAGGACAACAGCACCTGGCTGTTGCCGGCGGCCGCCACCAGCCCGGTGGGGGCGCCGGGCGGGCCTGTGGTCGTGGCGCTGACTTCGTCCGACGGGGCACCTTCGCCTGCGGGGTTGAGCGCCGTAACCTCGAAGTAGTACTTCGTGCCCGCGGCCAAGCCGGTGGCGGTGAAGCTGGTCCCGGTGATAGGGGTAGCCCCGTTGACCGGCGTGGCCGGCATCTGGCCCGGTCGGGTGCCCTCGTACAGGTTGTAGCCCGTGGGGGCCGTCCCCTGCCCCGCCGGCGCCGTCCATGACAACGAGACCTGTGCCGTGCCGCCCTGAGCGCTCAACCCGGTGGGGGTGACGGTGCCAGTGTCGGACAGGACCGAAGACGCCCCGGTCAGGGCGGGGTCATGGTGGAACATCGGCCACGCGCCGGGCCCGACGGCGACGGCCCCGTCCGATCCCGGGATCTCGTAGTGCTGGACGACGCCCTCGTTGTTGCCGTCGTAGCCGGCGATGGTGACCCCGATCGTGCCGTTCGGGTCGACGGTGACCAGGGGCGCGTTCTGGAACCCGAACCCGGGGCCCAGGACCGTCACTTCGGCCCCGCTACGGCCGTCCAGCACCTCCACCCCGTGGATGGTCGGGACCAGGAGATCCTGGTAACCGGCACCGGTGAGGTCGGCGGCCACCACTGAGCCGATGACCCGGCCCACCAGCCCCGTGTGCCATATCGGAGCGCCGGTGGCCCCGTCCAGCACCCACACCGACCCCGAGGTGCCCGTATCGGTGCCCTCGACCACGTCCAGTTGCCCGTTGCCGTCCACGTCCGCCAGCGCCGGGCTCGACAAGGTGAGCCCGTCGAGGGTCTCGGACCAAACGGGCACGAGGCGGGTCGTGAACGCCTTCACGGTGTCTGTGTCGCTGGCCCCCTTGTAGTACGAGCCCGTGCCCACAGCCACACCCACCGCCCCGCCGGCCAAGAACCCACCGACGGCGGGCGAGGAATCGACCTCCTGGGTCGTGTCGTAGTCGTACATGAGCGCGCCCTCGGGGCCGATCACCCGGACGTGGCCGCCCTGAGAGTAGGCCTGGCCCATGGCAAGGCCCTCCGAAGAGGCCCCGCCCACTACCAGCTCCTGCTGCCCGTCCCCGTAAAGGTCGGCGACGGCCGCGGTGGAAAAGATGCTGTCGGCGCTGAAAAACGGCCACCCGGGCAGGACCGATCCCGATGAAGCGTCCAGGGCGAAGGAGTTCTGGTCCAAGGAACCGGCGAAGACGTCCGTGCCACCTTGCAAATTGGCAACAGTGAGCGACGCCTGGACGGCGTACGACGTATGCGGGTCACCCACCGGGTCACTGACATTGGTGCGCCACAGCGCCTGACCACCGGGCCCGTAGGCCAGGTAGGCGCCGACGGCGGGGTCTTGAGCGTCGCCGGCGCCCACGAAGACCGAATCAAAGCTGCTCCCGCCCAGCGGCGCGACCGAGGGGGTCGAGTCGATAGCCGCCCCGCCGTCGAAAACGGGCCAGCCCGGCACCGCCGAGCCGTCGGCCAGGTGGTAGGCGTAAACGTAGCCGGACCGGTCGGCGACCACCACCGCGGGGCCGGCCGCATCGAGGGTGGCAACCGTAGGTGAGGACTCGGCGATCGGGCCCCCCTTGTCCTGGACGAACGGGCCGGCCGACCAGTTGAGGACGAACGTCGGTGCAGTCCCCGTCTGGGCGCCGGCGGTACCGACCGGCCCCTGGGCGACCAGCAACGTCGCCCCCAGGCAGACCGTGGCCAGCTTACGGCAGCCGTGGCGGAGCATCACCAGCAAAGCTCAGCACTGCGGGCCGGCGCGCCTCGGCCCCGCTCGGTCATGGTTTACCAACCTGGCAGTCCGTCGGCCAGGAGGCAAGTCGGCGCCAAGGCCTCGCCACCCGGGCGCGCCCGAGGATGTCCGCCGCCCTCTCCTGTCATCTGAACTACCTGAGCAGGGTTACCCGGCAGCCCGGCCGGCAACCGCCAGCAACTCCTTGGTTATACGGTCCCCCGTGAGCTCAACTACGTCCCACGCACCCACTCGACCGCTACTGTGGCCCCCGGCCCCACGCCACATATCACCTTCGTCTACTTGGATCTTCCGCCTTTCGACATCGGCTTCGAGTTGTAGGTAGGGGTAGCGGTCCAGGCGAGGCTCCCCCTCTATTTCGCCCTTTAGCGAAATCCATAAAGTCAAACGAGGGTTGGGGAAACGGGCCTCACCACCGGGGTGCTCTTCGACCAGGCCGCCGCCACCAAGTTGCCGGAGCCGCTCGAGCACGGCGTCCATCGCCGGGCGTACCTCGGTGGCACAGGCAGCACTGAAGTCGGCCAAGAACTTCTGACCCGCTTCGAGCCGATCGGCCGTGAGCTCGTCCGAGTCCCGGTCTTTTTGTGCTACTGCGGCCAGGAGGGGGGCGAAACCCTCTAGTGGGTCGGTAGCCGGGGACGGCCCGGCACCGTCACCGGGACGGGCCAGGTCAATGGCGCGGGCAGCGGTGGGCGTTGCTGACGGAGATCCCATGGGACCCCCCGATCTGCCGGCTCGGCGTCGGGCCGGGATGACCGGACGTGGGCGGGGCTCTTGTAAGCCTACCCCTAAAAGACGCCTCGGCGCATTGGTGGTATCGTGAGGAGCGTCAGCGTTGCTCTGGTCCCCGGTAGCGCATGTCTCTCACGCGTGGCTACCAGGGTGGTGTGGTGCAATGCATGTTTGGGCGCTTGCGGCAATTATCCCGGTTGCCCTGCTGGGCCTTACCTTTTTCGCGGCCAAAGGCGGGGCCCGTCGGCGCCCGCGCACCTCAGATGTCGGGCCGGGCACAGACGTCGACTACAAAACTCGCCATGACCTCATCCCCGACCTGGGGGAGGCCCTCAAGGTTTACTCGTTCCATCAAAGCGAGAGTTAGGAAGGCACGCATTTACTGGTAGTGTGGCGCAAACCCTCTCGGGAGAGCCCTAGCTTTGGGCTGGACGGCAGCTGCTGTCGGGCAAGGTTCGCCACCTCGACCGAGCTACATTGAGGAGCTGGCGCGTGAACATTGTCGCAAGGTCTTTTCTGCCTGTTCCGGCCCGTCCGGTCGCCAGGCGCACCTACGGGCTACTGAGCACCTACCCGCCCACACCGTGCGGCCTGGCCACTTTCAGTGCCGCCCTGGCCCGCGGCCTGGAGGCGAACGGCGCTCACGTGGGCGTCGTGCGGGTGGCCGACGGGACCAGGTCGTCCGACCCCAGAGTGATGGCCGAGATGGACAACGGCGTGCTCTCCTCGGTGCGGGAGGCGACGGCCGCCCTGAACGGCTGTGGCACGGTCATCGCGCAACATGAGTACGGCCTGTACGGCGGGACGGACGGCGACGAGATCCTTGACATCCTGCGCGCCCTTACCGTCCCCGCCATCGTCGTTGCCCACACCGTCCTGCTCGACCCGAGCGA
Organism: Acidimicrobiales bacterium; assembly: GCA_052325485.1. Lineage (GTDB taxonomy): Bacteria > Actinomycetota > Acidimicrobiia > Acidimicrobiales > Palsa-688 > Fen-671. Next base: position 51,396 of record JBKQUU010000125.1, read on the forward strand.
GCACCAAAGACAAGTGCTGGAGGCCATCTGCGAGACGGCCAGCGCCGTGGTGGTGATGGCGGAGACGGCCCGCCAGCGCTTGTGCAGCCGCTTCGACGTCGACGCCACCAAAGTCACGATGATCCCTCACGGTGCCACCCTGGCCTCCCCCGACTACCACCCTGACCCCTCCGGCCGGCCGGTGTTGCTGACCTGGGGCCTGCTGGGCCGGGGCAAAGGGGTCGAGTGGGTGATCGACGCCATGGCGGACCTGAGAGACCTGCGCCCCCGGCCGCGTTACGTGGTCGCCGGTCGCACCCACCCCAAGGTCATCGCCACCGAGGGTGAGGCCTACCGGGAAATGCTCTTGGCCCGGAGCTGGGCCAAGGGGGTGGCCCCGTCGGTGAGCTTCGACTCGGCCTACCGGGACCTGCCCTCCTTGACCCGTTTAGTGCAGGACGCCACGGTCGTCGTCCTGCCCTACGACTCGCAGGACCAGGTGACTTCCGGTGTGCTCGTCGACGCCCTGGCGGCCGGCCGGCCCGTGGTGGCGACGGCGTTCCCCCACGCCGTGGAGCTGCTCTCTAGCGGGGCGGGGATCGTCGTCCCCCACCGGGACGCCACCGCCCTCGGCGAGGCCCTGCGCCACGTGCTCACCGGTCCGGGAGTGGCAACGTCGATGGCGCGCGAAGCAGCTCGGCTCGCTCCCACCTTCGGGTGGCCGGCGGTGGCCCGCCGGTACACCGCTCTGGCCGACAACCTCTTCGCCGACTCCCAAGCCGTTCCCGCGTGACCCCCGAGCCGAGCTTCGAGCACTTGGCCCGCATGACCGACCAGTACGGCACGTACGAGCACGCCGACGGCGCCGCCCCTCGCCCAGAGCACGGCTACTGCACCGATGACATGGCCCGGGTCCTGGTAGTAACGACCCGTCAGCCCTGTCCCAGCCGGCTGGTGAGCGACCTCGCCGGTCAGGCCCTGCGCTTCGTGGCCGAAGCCCAGGGCACGGGCGGTGATTGCCGTAACCGCAGGGACAGGCGGGGCCAGTGGCAAGGCCCGTACGAGGTCGGCGACCCCTGGGGCCGGAGCCTGTGGGGCCTGGGTACAGCCGCCGCTCGGAGCCCCGACGAGCCGGTGCGCCAGGTCGCCCTCGGCCATTTCGAGCGCGGCGCCCGACAACGGTCAAGGTCGCCCCGGGCCATGGCCTTCGCCGCCCTGGGGGCGCACGAGGTCCTAGGCGCCTACCCCGGCCATAGCGGTGCTCTTGACCTGCTGGCGGGCACGGTGGGGGTCGTGGGTACCGGCGCCACCAGCACGTCGTGGTCGTGGCCCGAACCGCGCCTGGCCTATGCCAACGCCGTGCTCCCCGAAGCATTGATCGTGGCCGGGGCCGGGCTGGACCGGCCTGAGCTGGTGCACCACGGCCTGCACCTTCTGGGTTGGCTCCTCGACCACGAGACCGCCGGTGGTCACCTCTCGGTGGCACCGGTAGGGGGCTGCGGGCCTGATGACCCCCGCCCCGCCTTCGACCAGCAGCCCATCGAGGTCGCCGCCCTGGCCGATGCCTGCTCCCGGGCCGCCGCCCTCACCGGCGATGACCAGTGGGCCGCCGGGGTCGCCCGTGCCGTCGCCTGGTTCCTCGGCGACAATGACGCCCAGGCTCCCATGTGGGACCCGCGTACCGGGGGCGGCTACGACGGCCTACGCGCCGATGGGCCCAACCTCAACCAGGGCGCCGAGTCCACGCTCTCGCTGATCTCGACGCTCCAGCACGGCCGCAGCCTGGTGGGGGCGGCGCGGTGATCGTCGACGACGTCGACGAAGGGGCCGGGCCGATGGTGGCCCGGTCTGCTCTGCGGCTTCGTCCCGATCCCCGCCGGGTCATCACCGTGCCGTTCGTCCCCGGCGAAGAGATGCCCGGAGCAGACTCACGCGCCGTTGCCGTCACCGCACGCATCCTGGCCATGGACGACGCCACGGTCACCGCCACCCTGGCCGATGTGACGCGGCAATTCGAGCATCGCCACCGGGACCTGCGGGCTACGTGGAAAAACCACTTCGCTCTGGCCGCTCACCATTTCGGGGACGGCGATGACGTGCCTGAGGAGAGGGCACTGCTGATCGGCGCCTATTTCACCCGGGAAGTGTCGGTCGAAGCCGCCGCCCTGTTCAACCCGTCCCTGGTGGCCCACCCTGACCAGCGGGGCCTGGGCCCAGGGGAGACGCGTTTCGTCATGAGCTTACGGGCCCTGGGTGAGGGCCACGTCTCGTCGATCGAGTTCCGTACCGGCATCGTCGACGACGCCGGCGGCGCCCGTCTCGACGAACCGGGCACGTTCCTGGAACAAGGCCGCGTTTCGCCCGGTCCCTACGAACGGCACCTGTTCCACGCCAAATTGGCCGAACACGGCTGTGACAACAATGCCGCCGCCCTCGTCCTCGACCGCCTCGACCCACATTTCGGGCCCGCACAGCTGGACGCGGCCATCGCCGGGCTACACCCTGAGCTCCTGTCCCGGAAGGCGGTGAGCAACGCCGTCGAACGCATCCGCTGGGTGGCCGCCAACAACTACACCGTCGAGTTCCCGGCCCGCACGACTATCTCGGAGCGGGTGCTGTGGCCCCACGGGCCGACCGAGGTCCAGGGTATGGAGGACGCTCGCTTCGTGCGCTTCGTGGACGGCGACGGCTCCGTCACCTACTTAGCCACCTACACCGCCTTCGACCAATTTCTGGTCGCCCCACAACTACTTTCGACCACCGACTTCCGTAGCTTCGTCGTCGCCCAGCTTTCGGGACCGTACGCCACCAATAAGGGCATGGCCCTGTTCCCGCGCCAGGTGGGCGGGCGCCGACTGGCTTTGTCGCGCTGGGACCGCGAGCGCCTGGCCGTCACGGTGTCCGACGATGGTAGCGAGTGGGCCCAAGCCACCACCCTGGACCTCCCTCCTCGACCGTGGGACCTGGTCCAGGTGGGCAATTGCGGCTCGCCGCTGGAAACAGCGGAGGGCTGGCTTGTCCTGACCCACGGCGTAGGCCCGATGCACTCCTACGCCATCGGTGCCATTTTGCTGGACCTCGACGACCCCTGCCGGGTGATCGGGGAGCTCCCGGGCCCACTGGTCGTGGCCAACCAGGAAGAGCGCGAGGGCTACGTCCCCAACGTCCTTTACTCTTGCGGTGCCCTCCTGAGCGGCGGGACTCTGGTCCTGCCGTACGGGTTTTCCGACAGCGCCGTCGGTTTCGCGTTCGTCCCCGCCGCCGAGCTCCTCGGCCGGCTGGCCCCCGCCCACCGCCGCCGCTAGAGGGCCCCGCAATTGGCTGAGGTTACCGGCTAATCTTGATCGCTGCCATCATATTTAGTAAATTTGATGGACCAGACGCCATCGTCTTCCTGTCCAAAGGAGCACTGTGAGCCAGGCCCAAGGCTTCGAGACCCGCCAAATCCACGCCGGTGCCAAGCCCGACCCGACCACCGGGGCACGCGCCGTACCCATCTACCAGACGACCAGCTACGTGTTCCGCGACACCGACCACGCCGCCGCCCTGTTCGGGCTGGCGGAGCCCGGCAACATCTACACCCGCATAATGAACCCGACCCAGCAGGTGCTCGAGGAAAGAATGACCTCGCTGGAAGGAGGCGTCGGCGCCCTGGCCCTGGCCAGCGGGCAGGCGGCCGAGACCCTGGCCATACTCACCCTGGCCGAGTCCGGCGACCACCTCGTCTCGTCGCCCTCCCTGTACGGGGGCACGTACAACCTCTTCCACTACACGCTGCCCAAGCTGGGCATCGAGGTGTCCTTCGTCGACGACCCCGACGACCTGGGGCAGTGGGCGGCGGCGGTAAGGCCCAACACCCGGGCCTTTTATGGCGAGACGATCGGCAACCCCCGGGGCGACGTGCTTGACATCGCCGGGGTGGCCGGCGTGGCCCACGCCCACGCCGTGCCCCTCATCGTCGACAACACCCTGGCCAGCCCTTACCTGCTGCGCCCCTTGGAGCACGGGGCCGACATCGTGGTGCACTCGGCCACCAAGTTCATAGGGGGCCACGGCACCGCCATCGGGGGCATCATCGTCGACGGCGGGGCCTTCGACTTCGGCGCCAGCGGCCGCCATGCCTCCTTTACCGAGCCCGACCCGAGCTACCACGGCCTCAAGTACTGGGAAGCGCTCGGCCCGGGGGCCTACGTGGCCAAGGCGCGCGTCCAGTTCCTGCGGGACCTCGGGCCGGCCATCGCCCCCTTTACCGCCTTCTTGTTGCTCCAGGGCCTCGAGACCCTCAGCCTGCGCATGGAACGCCACGTGGCCAACGCCCTCGCCGTGGCCAACTGGCTCGAAGCCCGCGACGACGTCAGTTGGGTCAAGTACCCGGGCCTGGCGTCCTCGCCCTGGTACGCCCGTGCCCAGGAGCTGCTCCCCCAGGGGGCCGGTTCCATCCTGAGCTTCGGCATCAAGGGTGGGGCGGCCGCAGGCAGGGCGTTCGTCGAGGCGCTCGAGCTGTTCAGCCACCTGGCCAACGTCGGCGACGCCCGCAGCCTGGTCATCCACCCCGCCACCACCACCCATTCGCAGCTGAGCGAGGCCGAGCAAGCCGCCACCGGGGTCAGCCCGGACCTGGTCCGCCTGTCGGTCGGCCTGGAGACGCTGGAGGACCTGTTGGCCGACCTCGAAGCCGGCTTCCGGGCCGCTAAAGGCTAGGTACGTGAGCGCTTCGGCCTGGCAACCGGGCGACCCCCCGGGCCGGCGCCGCTTCGCCCAGCTCTTTGACGGTCCCCCCCTGGCCTTAGAGCTCGGCGGGCGGCTCGGCCCGGTCACGGTGGCCTACGAGACCTGGGGCCAGCGCGCCGCCGACGGCTCCAATGCCGTACTGGTCGAGCACGCCCTCACCGGCGACAGCCACGTGGCCGGTGGTGCGGCGCCGGGCCACCCGGCCCCGGGGTGGTGGGACGGCCTGGTCGGGCCGGGGCTGGCCCTTGATACCGAGCGCTGGTGGGTGGTGTGCGCCAACGTCCTGGGGGGTTGCCAGGGGACCACCGGCCCGTCCTCGGGGGCGCCCGACGGGCGGCCGTGGGGGCCCCGCTTCCCCGACATCACCATCCGCGACCAGGTGGCCGTGGAGGAGGCGCTGGCCAACTGGCTCGGCGTGAGGCGCTGGGCCGCGGTCATAGGCGGGTCGATGGGTGGCATGCGGGCACTGGAGTGGGCGGTGGCCCACCCGGCCCGGGTCGAGCGCCTCATCGTGGTGGCCACCACCGCGGCGGCCAGCGCCGAACAGTTGGCCTTGACCGCCGTGCAGGCGCACGCCATCCGCTCTGACCCGGGGTTCGCCGGGGGCGACTACTACGGCGGCCCGGGGCCTCTGACCGGCCTGGGCCTGGCTCGGCGCATCGGCCACATCAGCTACCGGAGCGAGACCGAGCTGGCCCTGCGCTTCGGGCGCCGGCCCCAGGACGGCGAGGACCCCTTACAGGGCGGCCGTTACGCCGTCGAGAGCTATCTGGACCACCACGCCGAAAAGCTCGCCGCTCGCTTCGACGCCAATTCCTACCTGGTCCTCAGCCGGGCCATGGACCACCACGACGTCGGCCGGGGGCGGGGCGGCGTAGCCGCCGCCCTTTCGGCCGTGCAGGCCCGCAGCTTCGTCTGTGCCATCAGCGGCGACCGGCTTTACCCTCCTTACCAGCAGGAGCTCCTGGCCACGCTGCTGCCGGGCACCCCGACCTTCGAGGTGGTCCCGTCGTTGTACGGCCACGACGGCTTCCTGGTCGAGGTGGAGCAGGTGAGCAAGGTAGTCGGCCAGGCGCTGGAGACCTGACCCGGACGGCTCCGGGACAGAACCCGCCGCCACGGCCGGGGGAAGCCGTGGTGTTACGGTTGTGACCATGGTCACCGCGAGCTATGGCTACTAGGCCCATGGCCTCTGCCAGCAAGCCTATAGCCACTGAAAGCCAGCCCTTAGGAGCTCACCCCGCCAGCGAGAAGTACCTGGTGACCATTTTCCTTCTCGGAGAGGAGGAAGGCGAGGTCATACAGGCCCGTTTGGCGGAGCGGCTGGGGCACACCGCCCCCACCGTCTCTGAAATGGTGCACCGCCTGAGAGACCAGGGTTATGTGGAGGTCGAAGGCCGAGCCCTCAGCCTCACGAGCGCCGGACGAGACCTGGCTACCAAAGCCGTCCGCAAGCACTGCCTGGTGGCGCGGCTGATGACCGACATCGTCGGGGTCCCCTGGCACACGGTCCACGCCGAGGCCGGCCGCTGGGAGCACGTCATCTCCGACGAAGTCGCCGACCGCCTCATGGTGGTGCTCGGCAACCCCACGACCTGCCCCCACGGCAACCCCATCCCCGGGTCGTGCGCCCAGGCGGGGCCTACTTCGTTGCTGAGCGATGCCGAGGTCGGCCAACAAGTCTGCTTCGCGCGCATTATGGAGCTGGCCAAGTTCGATGACAATGCCCTCCGGTACCTGGAGGACCACGGCTTCATCCCCGGGACCGAAGCCACTGTCTCGGCCCGGGGACCGGACGGGAGCCTGGTGCTCGACGTCGGCGGCGAGACGGTCGTACTGGGTGCTTCGATGGCCAGGCTGCTCTGTGTCGGGCCAGGGGCTTAGGGCCCAAGGACCTCACTCGATCATTTCCATTGTAAAAGTAGACTAAGGTCTCGGTCCCAGGATGGGAGCGCTGGAAGCACCTTCACCACAGGCTCCGCCCCTGGAGGCACCGGCTCCCGAGGCACAGGGCGTAGCGCACGACGGTGCCCCGCGCCGGTGCCTCCTAACTGTTCACGCCCACCCCGACGACGAATCCGAGTTCGGCGGGGCCAGTGTGGCTCGCTACCACCACGAAGGCGTTCGCACTGTGCTCGTGTGCTGCACGGACGGGGGTAGCGGGCGCATCTTGAACCCCGAGTTCGGCCCCGTCGGCGACCGGACGAACATCGTCCAGATCCGGCGCCAGGAACTGAAAGAGGCGGCCGCCATCGTCGGTTACGACGAAGTCGTCATGCTGGGCTACGCCGACTCGGGCTCGGTCAACCTGCCGGACGAGGAGCGGTCGCCCACGTGCTTCGCCCGTGTCCCGCTGGAAGGACCGCTCGGCCGCGTCGTCGAGCTCATCAGGCGGGTACGCCCGCAGGTCATCGTCAGCTACCCCGAGGACCAACGGGTCTATCCCCATCCCGACCACCTGCGAGCGCACGAGGTGGCCGTCCGCGCCTTTGCCCTCGCCGGCGACCGGGGGGCTTTCCCGGCTGCCGGGCCGGTGTGGCAACCACTCAAGCTCTACTACACGGTTACATCACGAGAGCGCCGCCGGTCGATCAACGAGAAGTACGAGGCGCTCGGGATGGACGCTCCCTTCACCGCTCGAGAAGGAGCCGGCCTTCAGGGGCGGGGAGACCCCGAGCTGGCGCCGGACCAGGCGCTTGTCACCACGCGCCTTGACGTCGCCCCCTTCGCCCATAAATGGATACAGGGGATGCGGGCGCACCGTTGCCAGCTCAAGCCGGCGTTGGCCCAGACCCTGTCCATTGACCCGGGCGCCGTCCCCGACGTGTACGGGACCGAGGAGTACATCCTGGCCCGAGACCTAACGGCCCAGGCCGGTGCCGCCGGGGGCGAGACCGACCTTTTCGCGGGCGTGGAATAAGGGACGGGGCCCGCCGGGCCGGCCCGGTAAGAGCGGGCAGGGGGCCAACATAAACAGGGCTCGACATGAACATGGCTCACGACAAACACGGGAGGAAATAGATGAGACATAACCATCGACTGGCACTTGCGGCCACGGTCGGGGTGTCGCTGACGGCCATAGTGGCGTCTTACGGCACCTTCGGCGCGGGCACTTCAGGCGCCAGCTCCGTCAACGGCACCTACGCTCCCGGAGGCACGCTCCAGGTCAGCATGGGCAGCCCCCCCGAATCGCTCGACCCGCAGTCGGGCTACTCAAGCGAGTCTGAAGAGGCTGACTGGCTCGTCTACACGCCCCTGGTGACCTACGCCCATAAGGACGGCCTGGCCGGGGACACTCTTATCGCCGGCCTCGCCACCGCCCTCCCGGCGGTGTCCAACGGAGGCACGACGTACACGGCCACCCTGCGGCCGGGCCTCAAGTACTCCAACGGCGTGGCCGTGAAGGCGTCGGACTTCGCCTACACGATCGAGCGGGACCTGAAGGTCGGTTGGGGGGGCGACTCGTTCTACACCAGCAACATCGTCGGCGCCGCCGCCTACCAGGCAGGCAAGTCCAAGACGATCAGCGGCATAGTCACCAACGACGCCACGGGGCAGGTCACCGTTCACCTCGTCGCTCCCTACGGCGCCTTCGATAACGTCCTGGCCTTTCCTTCCTCCGGCCTGGTGCCCACGGGGACGGCCATGACCGCCCTTTCGACCAACCCGCCGCCCGGCGTGGGCGCTTACATGATCACCAGTGTGAAGCCCAACGTGTCGTTCACCCTGGAGAAGAACCCCCTGTTCGCCGGTTTCCACATCCCCGGCATCCCTGTCGGGTACGTAAATGCCGTCCAGGTCACCGTCCAGACGAACGCCGATACCGAGGCTCAGGACGTGCTCAACAACACCAGTGACGAGTTCGACTGGGGCGACGTCATACCGCCTGCCTACGTGGCCCAGGTGGGGGCCCAGGCCAAGGGCCGGTACACGCCGGAGACGGAAGCCGCCACCGACTACTTCTGGCTGAACACCCACATCGCGCCGTTCAACAACGTCCTGGCCCGGGAGGCGGCCAACCTGGCGGTCAGCCGGGTCGCCCTCCAGCGCCTGGCCAGCGGACAGATCACCCCCACCTGCTACTACATACCTCCGAGCATTGTGGGCTTCGCCTCCGGGCCCTGCCCCCTCGGCGACCCGGGCAACAACGGTTCGTTCTCGGCCACCTCGCTCGGCTCGCCGGCGGACATCGCCCTGGCCACGAGCCTGGTGAAGAAGGCCGGGCTCACCGGGGCGCCGGTCACGGTGTGGACCGAGAACCGCCAGCCCTTCGAGGACTTCGTGACCTACCTCAACTCCCAGCTCAACGCCATCGGCTTCAAGTCGACCCTGAAGGTCGTCAACAGCGGCGTCTTCGACCCCACCATCGGCTCCGCCAAGGTCGACCCCCAGGCCGGCTGGGGCGAATGGTCGCAGGACTACCCCAACCCCGGGGACTTCTACCTCGTGCTCGACGCCCGGTCCATCGAGCCCGTCAACAACCTGAACCTCGGCTATATCAACGACCCGCACATCCAATCGACGATCATCCGGCTGGACAAGGTCCAGTCGAGCGACCTCCCCAGCGTGGCCTCGCAGTGGGCGGCGCTGGAGAAGTACGTCGACAGCAAGGACTACCAGGTCAACTTCGGCTACGAGATCGTCCCCTTCTTCCTTTCCGACCGGGTCGACTTCGCCACCGCCGTGTTCCAACCCGTGTTCGGCGACGACTGGTCGACCTTCGAACTGAAGAGCTCGTAAGTATCGTCGCACCATGACCGCAGACGGCACGGGCATCGGCGCCGTGCCGGGCTATGACGGCGGTGTAGGGCTCCTGGCCAACCCCGAGGGCACCTACACCGCCGGGGTCGGCCCGTACCGCCTGGCACTGCGAAGGCTGCGGCACAATTACACCGCCCTGTTCTTCGGGTCCCTGTTCCTGCTGGTCGTGGCCCTGTGCCTCCTGGCCCCCGTTTATGCCCGCTACATCGCCCATACGGGCCCGAACGACCAGCACATCACCGAAGTGCTCAACATCAACGGCAAGTCCGAGGACGTGGTCTCACTGACCGGCGTGCCCATCGGCCCGACATGGCACAGCCGCTTCTTCTTGGGCGCCGATGCCGACGGGCGTGACCTCGCCGTGCGGCTCCTGTACGGCGGCCGCACCTCGCTCGCCATTGGGGCCATGGCCACCGCCGTCACCATCGTCCTCGCCACCGTCCTCGGGCTGGTGGCCGGCTACTACCGGGGCTGGGCCGACAGCCTGATCTCCCGGGCCCTGGACATCGTGTGGGCGTACCCGGTGTACCTGCTCGCCATCGCCCTGGGCGTCAGCCTGGCTACCGGCGGGATCAACATCGGGCCTGTCCAGCTCAGCAGCGGGTCGATCTTCGTGCCCACCCTGGTCATCGGGATCGTCTACGTCCCCTACGTCGCCCGGCCCGTCCGGGGCGAGGTGCTGGCGCTGCGCGAGCGCGACTTCGTAGAAGCGGCGCGGGCGCTAGGGGCCAGCAACGTGCGGATCATGGTGAGCGAGATCCTCCCCAACCTGACCTCCACCCTGGTGGTGTTCGTCGCCCTCCAGCTCGCCCATTCCATCATCCTGGAGGCCGCCCTGTCCTTCCTCGGCGCCGGCGTCCAGCCCCCCGCCGCCTCCTGGGGCACGCTGCTGTCTGCGGGCGCGCCCCTGTTCACGGTGGCGCCCTACCTGACCCTGGCGCCGGCCACCTTGCTCGTCGTCGCCTGCCTCGGGGTCAACATTTTCGGCGACGGGCTGCGTGAGGCCCTGGACCCCCGAGCCAGGGTAAGGGCGAGCCGCTGATGGGCCGGTTCCTGCTGCGCCGGCTGGCCTCCGCAGCGGTGGTGCTGTTCACCGTGAGCGTCTTGACGTTCCTCATCTTCGAGGTCATCCCCAACGGCAACCCGGCCCTGCGCCTGGCGGGACGGACCGCCACTCCCGCCAACATCGCCGCCGTGGAGCGGGCCTATGGGTTTAACAAACCGGTCTACGTCCAGTACCTGAGGACCATGGAGCAGGTCTTCACGGGCCGGATCGTCTCGTACGCCCAGAACCTCAACGTCGTGTCCCAGATCCGCCAGGACCTCCCGGTAACGGCGTCGCTGGTGCTCGGGGCGGCGGTGATCTGGCTTTTCCTCGGCATCGTCCTCGGCCTGACGGCCGGGCTGCACGCCGGGGGCAAGATCGACAAGGCCATCACCGTGCTCAACTTCTTCGGGATCTCGGCACCCTCGTTCGTCATCGGCTACGTCCTCATCTACGTCCTTTCCTTCAAGCTCCACGTCTTCCCGTCCTCCGGCTACGTCGGGCTGTCCGACCCGCTGAGCTGGGCGGACCACCTGGTAATGCCCTGGTTCAGCCTGGCCATCCTCTACACCGGTATTTACGCCCAGGTGCTGCGGGCCAGCGTCGTCGACACCCTCAACGAGGACCATGTCCGCACGGCCAGGGCCAAGGGCCTGCGCCGGCGCCGGGTCCTCGTCCACCACGTCCTGCGGACCTCGCTCATCCCGATCGTGTCCCTGTCCGGCCTCGACATCGCCGCCGTGCTCGGGGGCTCGGCCATCATCATCGAGGTGGTGTTCAACCTGCCCGGCATCGGCAATTACGCCAGCCAGGCCATCGGTGCCCTCGACGTACCCCCGGTGCTCGTCATCACCCTTTTCGGCTCCTTTGCCGTGGTGACGTTCTCGACCATCGCCGACATCCTCTATGCCGCCTTGGACCCTCGCATCCGGGTGGCCGGGCGGCGATGACAGCGCTGCTCGAAGTCGAGCACCTCGAGGTCAGTTTCCGCACCGAGGAGGGCATGCTCCAGGCCGTCGACGACGTGTCTTTCTCGCTCGGCCGGGGTGAGCTCCTGGGCCTAGTGGGCGAGTCGGGGTCGGGGAAGTCGGTGACCGCCATGACCCTCATGGGCCTGACCCGGGGCCCCAACGCCAGCGTCTCCGGCCGGGCCGTGCTCGGGGACCTCGACCTCGTCTCGGCCTCGGAACGCCAGCTCGAGCACGTCCGGGGCCGGCGTATGGCCATGATCTTCCAGGACCCGATGACCGCCCTCAACCCGGTACAACGCGTCGGGGACCAGATCGTGGAGCAAATCCGGGCCCATGGGCACGTTGGCCGGCAAGTGGCCATGGACAGGACCATCGACCTCCTGGACCGGGTGGGCATACCGCGGGCCGCCGAGCGCGCCCGCTCGTACCCGCACGAGTTCTCTGGCGGGATGCGCCAGCGGGTCATGATCGCCATGGCCCTGTCGTGCTCCCCGGAGATCCTGATCGCCGACGAGCCCACCACCGCCCTGGACGTGACGACCCAGGCCCAGATCCTGGCCGAGATCGAGACGTTGCGGGAACAGACCGGGGTGGGGGTGCTGCTGATAACTCATGACCTAGGTGTCATCTCCGAGGTCGCCGACCGGGTGGTCGTCATGTACGCCGGGCGCGTCGTCGAACAGGGCACCGTGGAGGAGATCTTCTACGACCCCCGCCACCCCTACACGTGGGGCCTGCTGGGTTCGGCCCCACGCCTGGACAGGGCGCGCCCCGAGCGCCTGCCGACCATCCCGGGCTCCCCACCTTCGCTGCTGCACCCACCGGTCGGGTGCCATTTCGCCCCCCGCTGCGCCTGGCGGTCCGAGGCTTGCAGCTCGGTGCCCGAGCTCAAGAGCGACGACCCCGAGGCCAGCGACCACCTGGCCCGTTGCTGGCTCGAGCTCAGCGTGGCCCGGCAACGCCGGGTCGTGGGCGGGACGATAGGGCTCCCGGTGCCGGCGCCCGCCAGGCCCGGCGGCGGCGCCGGGACGGCGCAGGCCTTTAGGGCAACCGGAGCCGAGGCGACCTCGTGACGGCCCCGGGCACCAACGCGGCGGCGCCGCTGCTCGAGCGCGAGCACCTCGGCATGCTGTTCCCGGTCCGGGGGGCGGGGGGCAAGCGGGCGCACGTCCATGCCGTCGACGACGTCAGCCTGGCCGTGGGAGAGGGGGAAACGCTCGGGCTGGTAGGCGAGTCGGGCTGCGGCAAAACGACTCTGGCCCGTTGCGCCGTGCGCCTATTGCGACCGACGGCCGGGACCGTTCGGTTTCGGAGCGCCGACATAACCTCGCTCGGCCCGCGGGCCATGCGCCCTTTCCGCAGCGAGATGCAGATCGTGTTCCAGGATCCCCAGGGCTCGCTCAACCCGCGCAAGCGTGTCGGCCAGATCATCGGCGCCGGGCTACGCCTGGACGGGGGCGGCGGCCGGCACGAAGAGCGCGTCCGCAAGCTCCTCAGCCAGGTGGGGCTCAACCCGGAGCACACCAACCGGTTCCCGCACGAGTTCTCCGGCGGTCAACGCCAGCGCGTCGGCGTGGCCCGGGCCCTGGCCGTCAACCCCCGCCTGATCGTGCTGGACGAGCCGGTCTCGGCCCTCGACGTGTCCATCCAGGCCCAGGTCATCAACCTGCTCGACGACCTCCAGGAAGAACTTGGGCTGTCGTACATCTTCGTGGCCCATGACCTGAGCGTGGTGCGTCATGTCTCCGACCGCATCGCCGTCATGTACCTCGGCAAAGTGGTCGAGCTGTCCCCCGCCGAGGAGCTCTACACCCGTCCCGTGCACCCCTACACGCTCAGCCTTCTGGCCGCCATCCCCGTCCCGGACCCCAAGCTCAGCCGGTCCCGGGCACGCCACATAGATCGGGGCGAACTGCCCAGCCCCATAGACCCGCCGCCCGGCTGCCGGTACCACACCCGGTGCCCGGGGGCGACCGACCTCTGCCGTCAGGTAGAGCCGCCATTGACCGTGTACCCAGGCGGTCATCAGGCCGCCTGCCACCATCCGCTCAACATCAGTCCCGCCGACCTGGCCGCCGCGGTCCGTAGCCCCGCCGCTCCCCTCTCGGCCGGGCCCGACCTGCCGAGCGCCGCCGGTCAGGGGCGGTAGTCGAGGCGGTCAGTGGAGATAGTCGAGGTAAGGACGGTGACGTTCGCGGTAGGCGGCCATTATCTCTCTGGCCGCCGTCACTCCGGGGACCAGCGGGTGCAGGGCCAGAGCTAGCGCGGCGAGCTCGGCGCTGCCGGTCGTGGCCGCTTCCACCACCGCCCGCTCGTACTCTTTCATCTGCACCACCAGGCCCCGGGCCGCTCTTGACAGGCCGGCGTTGGCCAGCGGGGCCACGCCCAGAGCGTCGACCAGCGCCGGCACTTCCACCACGTCGTCCGGGCCCAGGAAGTCAAGGGTCGGGCCATTGCCCGTGTTCACGACGACGCGTGCTGGCGCCGCCCCGGACAGACCGTCGATGACACGCAACGCCACGCCCTCGTAGCCGCCGATCTTCGGGGGCCCGCCGTCCAGGAGGTCGTCCGAGGCCCCCGTCCCGGCCAGGGGGTCAGCTCGCTCCCCGCCGAAGTCCAGGCGCATGTTGCTGGCTCTCCGGGCGCTCAACAGGCGAGAATAAACCGCCCAGGCCTGGCCCACGCCACCGGTGGCGAACGCCTGGCTCACCGCCACGAGCAAGGCGTCATTGAACCGGCGGACCTCTTGCCCCCTGGTAGTACCGGCCCGGGCCACTCGGTTGACGTAGGCGGCGGAGTCATAGAAATAGTAGAGGTACTCGGTGGGCAGGCACCCGAGGCGACGGACGAGACCGGGGTCGAAGGGAAAGCGGTGGCTGAACCTCCGCAGGGCCTCGTAGTTGCCGACCAAGGCGTCGATGCGTTCTTCCCCGTCGACAACCACCGAGGAGATCCAGCCCAGGTGGTTGAGCCCGGCGTAGGAGAACGTGACCTTTTGGCCGCCCGCCTGCAAGAACTCGGTGACCCGTGCCATCGTCTGGGCCGGCGTGTCGCACACGCCCACCGCTCTCACCCGGCCGTGAGCGCTGACGGCCTGGGTTATGATCCCGGCCGGGTTGGTGAAGTTCACCAGGGTGGCCCCGGGCGCGACGCGGGCGATGATGTCGCAGTAGCCGAGGACGACAGGGATGGTACGCAGGGCCATGGCGCAACCGCCGGGGCCGGCTGTCTCGTGACCGACGATGCCGCGCTCCAACGCCACCTGCTCGTCTACGGTACGGCCGGCGTCGCCTCCCACTCGGACGGCCGAGAAGACGTAGTCGGCGCCAGTAAGGGCCTCCGCCACGTCGGCGGTCACCCGGACCGTGCCGGGGTGCCCGAGGGCGGCGGCCAGCTCCACAGACAGCCGCCCCAGCGAGGCTCGGCGTTGCCGGCTGGGCTCGAACAGGTCGATGCTGTCGAACGTGGTCGGGCGGTCGCCGACGACCGCCCGCACCAGGGCCGGGATGCGGGCCCCGCCCCCTCCGAGCACGGTCAGCTTCACGTCCCTGCCCTTTGCGCGCTGGTCATCCCAGCGCAGTCAACTGCACATCCACCAGATAACCTTGCCAGACCATGGTCCCGTCCTCGCCACCGGGCACGAAGGCACCAGGTCCGGCCGCCACCCTTTTGAACGAGCGAGACCGGCGCGTCCTCGCCCCGCTGGACGAGGACGAAACGCTCTGGCTGCTCAGCGAGCTGATCGCTCAGCCGAGCGAGAACCCGCCGGGCAACGAGGGCCCCTGTGCTCAGTTCCTCTCGTCTTTCCTGCTAAAGCAGGGCGTCGCCTGCCATCTGGTCGAGGTGGCGCCCGGTAGGCCGAACCTGTACGCCACCGTTGGCGGCCCGGGCCCGACGCTCGTTCTGTGCGGGCACCTCGACACCGTCCCGGCCGGCGGGGGTTGGACAGGCGACCCGTTCAAGGCCAGGCTGAGCGGCGGGCGGGCCTATGGCCGAGGCGCCTGCGACATGAAGGCGGGACTGGCAGCCATGACGTCGGCACTGCTGGCCGTCCAACGCTCAGGCGTCCTGACGCGCGGGAGCCTTGCTCTCCACGCTGTCATCGACGAGGAGGTGAGCTCCCTGGGCGCCAGGGAAGCGGCGGGCGAGCGGGGCGCCGACTGGGTCATCGTCGGTGAGCCTTCCAACGGCCAGGTGCTCGCCGTCGGTAACGGGCAGCTCAACTTCGACATCGTCTTCCACGGCAAGGCCGTGCACAGCTCTCATCCCGAGGACGGCCGGAACGCCATCCACGACGCCGCCGCCTTCATCGGCCTGGTGGAGGACGAGTCCGCTCGTCTGGCCGGTGCCGCCTTCCCCGGGATCGGGCCGGCGACATATTCGGTCGGGCTCGTTGAAGGCGGCCGCGGTGGCTCCACGGTCGCCGACCGTTGCCAGCTCACCCTCGACCGCCGTGTGCTCCCTTCGGAAAGCCTGGAGGCCGTCGAGGCGCAGGTACGGCAACTGTTGGACCAACTGGAGGGCGAGCGTCCGGCGTTGCGGTGGGAACTAACGCGGACCGTAGCCTTCCCGCCCTTGAAAGGCGCCAACGCCAGGGACCTGGAACAGGCCCTCAACGGCGCCGTGGCCGACCTGGGCGAGATCGTCACCAACGAGCGCCAAGGGATGCGGTTCGCCACCGACGCCGCCTGGTACGAAGCTGCCGGTTGCCCTGCAGTGGTCTTCGGCCCGGGTGACGTCACCGTCGCTCACCAACCGGACGAACATGTGGCCGTCACCGACCTACATGCCACTGCCCGCGCCATTGCTCTTTGCTGCAGTCGCCTGTTGGCATAGCCCACTTTGTTGTCAGGACCGTTGACCACGCCGATAGACAAGCGGGTTCTGTTGTTCGTTCTCGAGCCGGTCTCCCACGCTCAGCGTGCTCAGGTACGCCGGGGGCAAGACGTTCGCTTGGCCGTTGAAGGTCGCCCCGTCGGGCATATATGCACAAGTCATGGCTCTTCTCCGTCGGGGCGTCATGTTCGCCCCCGCCCCATGGGCCGTGAGCCCATTGTGGAACAGTGCGCCCCCAGCCGGTACCGGGCAAGGCACAGCAACGACCTCACGCCACTCCGGGTACACGTCAAAGAGCGCACCGATCTGCTGGCCGATCTCGACGTTGTCGAATTTCTTGGCCTTGTGGCTCCCCGGGAGGTAGTAAAGACAGCCGTTCTCCAAGGTGGCATCGTCCAGAGCGATCCATATGGTTATGGCCTCCGACGAGGTGAACGACCAGTAGGGGACGTCGAGATGGAAGGCCGTGGGGTTGGCGTAGGGCTCCTTCACGAGGGCCTGGTCATGCCATATCCGCAGCCCGTCGACATTAGCCAGCGCACCCACAAAAGCACCGAGCTCTTCTTGGAAGAGAAGTTCTCTCAGGGCGTCATCGGTCTGCCATAGGTTCACGCGCTGTGTGAACACACGGTCGTAGTAGTCCTGGTCCTCGTGGGCACCTGACTTCGCCCCGCCGTCGTCGCCGTCGGTGGCGAAGGACATGCGCCGTCCTCCCCGGCTGACGAGAGCTTGCCCGACCGCCGCCCGCCATTGTTCAAGCTCGTCAGGGCCCAAGAAGGGAGCGACGGGCACGAACCCGTTCGTCTCGTAGAGCTCTTGCTCTTCCACTGTGGGCTCCGTCCGCATGTCCCTACCGCCCTCCCCTCGTCCCCGCAGTTGGTGGTTGCCGTCCAGCCAGTCAAGCAGAAAACCCGTTCAGACCGAGCATGGTCACCCGGCCGCTCCCGGTGACAGCGCTCAAAGGTCGGGCGAGGCATGAAAGCCGGCTCATCCAACCGGGCGTCGCGTGCCGTAGAACAACCAAGCGAACCCGGGGCCCTCCGGAGGCGCTTGTTGTACGTGGGTTTAGGCCTACAACGGGTTGTTCCAGCCACATGGGGGGTTACGATGAGCTCGAGCGAGCCTGTCCCGTCGTCCGCGCACTGGTGGGAAGGGATGAGCCGGCGCGCCTTCCTTCTGCGCAGCACCGTGGCCACCGCCGCGGTCGGGGCGGCCGCGGCGGTCCCGGGGCTGGGCGGCCTGCTCACGGCCGGTGCTTCCGACGTGCCCGCAGTGGAGCCCGAGGCCACCGAGGTGGGCGAGGACGCCGGCGTGCTCGCTGAGCCCATCTTGGCCCACGTCAGAGATCTGGGGACGGGCGAGATCACCCTGTTCCAAGGCGAGCAGGAGTTTGTCGTCCGCAACCCGGCGTTGGCCCGTCAGCTGTTCTCCGTCCTCCACCGCTAAGCGTCCCTCATCGGGACCACCAGGAAGGAAGCCATGTCCTCACACCGTGAAGCGCCGGGAATTTCCAAGGACCCCGTCGCCGACAGCACCGACCTCTACGCTTTCGTCAGCCCCGATGACCCCAGCACGGTCACCATCATCGCCAATTACGTGCCCCTCCAGCAGCCCGCCGGTGGCCCCAACTTCTACGAGTTCGGCGACGACGTCCTCTACGAGATCAATATCGACAACGACAACGACGCCAGCGCCGATGTCACCTACCAGTTCCGGTTCAGTACGGTGCTCACCGACACCGGCCCCAACGACATCTTCCTTTACAACACGGGCCAGATCGCCCATATCAGCGACTCGACGTGGAACCGCAAGCAGTTCTATTCGGTGACCCGCGTCGACCGTAAGGGCCCGCACGTGCTCGCTGCGGACTTGCCGTGCCCGCCGTGCAACGTGGGCAAGAACTCGATCCCGAGCTACGGGCCGCTCACTGCTCAGGCCGTCCAGCCGCTCGGGAGCGGGGGCAAGGTCTTCGCCGGCCAGCGTGCCGACGGTTTCTACGTCGACTTGGGGCCCGTGTTCGACTTGGGCGACCTCCGGCCCTTCCAGCCCGACTTCATGATCAAGGGTACGGCCGTGGCGGGCATCAACAGCCTCGCCGGCTTGAACGTCCACAGCATCGCCATCCAGGTGCCGATCACGCAGCTCACGATCGACGGCACCCAACCGACGAACTACCAAGCGCCCGGTTCGACCCTCGGTATCTGGACGACGGCGAGCCGTCAAAAGGGCTCCATCGGCGGCTACGGCGGGTTTAGCGCCGGGCCGTGGGCACAGTTGTCCCGCCTGGGCATGCCCCTCATCAACGAGGTCATTATCCCCATGGGCCAGAAAGACCTCTGGAACTCCCAGGCGCCCGCCGACGACGCCCAGTTCGGGCCCTTCTATGACCACCCGGCCCTCGCCTCGCTGCTCAACGTCCTTTACCCGAAGGCCTTCCCCCTTATCGCCGCCTACACCGCTGACCCTTCGACTACCCGCCCTGACCTTGACGCCGTCCTGCTCACTGGCGTACCCGCCGGGGTTTTCGCCGGCTTCCAGAACTACACCGGGACCACCAAGGCGGACCTGCTGCGGCTGAACGTGGCCGTGCCCCCCACTACATCTTCTTCGTCGGTCAACATCTTGGGCGTCGTGGGTGGCGACAATGCCGGGTTCCCCAACGGGCGTCGAGTCGTCGACGACGTGGTGAGCGTCGAACTCAAGGCCATCGCCGGGGCCCTGCTCCACAAGGTCGTCCCGAGCTTCAGTCCCGACGCCCCTGCGGGGGCGCTCTTCGATGTTGGTGGACCGGTGACAGAGCCGACGACGATCGCCGATCTGGCCGCCGCCGGCCTGAACTTTAGCTATCCCGGCTCGTTCCCCTACCTCAGCGACCCCTGGGACGGCTATGACAACCCGTCGGTGCAGAACATGGCCGTCCGCGGCAACCCATGAGCAGCCTCGGGCCATAGTCGCCCCGCGTGGAGAGGTGGGCGAACAGTCGGGACCTCGTGCCCGAGCCGAGCTCGGCCCCGCTCAACTCGGGTGCGTACCCTGTCGACCTAAGGATTAGTGGCGCGCCCTAGCAGCTGTCGATGGACCGAGCGGTAGGTGGTCGAGCTTTTCCCGAGGTTCGGGCGCCGTCTGAAAGGTGGTTCCGTTCGCCGGCTATTGGTCGCGCTGGTGTCAGTGCCGCTGGTCGCGGTGGGGTTCTACAGTGGCGCCAACGTGGTAGCCAGCGTCCACGCCGCCAACGCCGCCGCCGCCACCGTCTCAGCTATTCGCCTGGTAGCCCAGGTCGACGCCGCCCGGACGGCAGTGGAGGACGAGGTGCTCCCCTCCCTGGCCGCCTACGTCGGCGAGCACCCGGCTCTGGCCGAAGAGTACGGGATCGGCCCGTTGATCCAGGCGATGGTCCGGGACGCGTACCCGGCCGGAGCGGTCGAGGCCAAACAGGCGGCGGCGTTGCGGGCCTTGAACGCCATCGACCTGGGCAGGGCACCCCCTGGGCTGGTGCAGGCGGTGAGAGCGGTACGCCAGGAGGCCGGCAAAGCGCACGATGCCGCGGTCACCGGCCGGGTCAGTGTCGTGGCCGACTACACCGATCAGTTGGCGCTGTTGGACCAGCTCGGGACGGCGGAACGGACCGAAGCGGACCGTATCCTGGCCAGCAACCTTGACCCGGGCGAGCTACAAGCCGTGCAACAACTTGAGATTGTGGTGACGGCGACGGCCGCCGCGGGGAACGAAACTCCCGCCTATCTCGGCACCGTGTTCAACCCGAGCCATTCGAGCGCCGCAGACCAGGGGTGGCTGCAGGCGTGGACGACCTATGAGGGCGCTTCGGCCGACATGGACGCCCAACTTCGCGGCACTTTGGCCACGGCCTGGGACCGCATCCAGGAGCTCCCCCAACAAGTCCAGTACAACGCCTTCGTCGACCCCACCGCCACGCATGGAGAGAGCAAACCGCTGACCGCCATGTTCGTCGTGGCCGCTTACGGCACCGCCAGGCAGACGGCCCTCGCCGGCCTGCTGAGCCGGGCCATGGCCACGGCCATGACGGCGGCGACATCGAGCAGAGCAACCATCAGGTCCCGCATGGCCGTCTCCTTGGCCTTGACAATGGCGTTGATCCTGGCGTGCCTCTTCGTCGCCTTGGTGGCCAGTTGGGCCATCTCCCGGCCCGTCAGGCGCTTGGCCGACGAGGCCGAGCAGATCAGCCGGGGCAACCTCATCGAGGTCCGCCCCGGTGGACCGGTCGAAGTCCGGACCGCCGGGGAGGCGCTCGCCGCCACCGCGGCGAGCCTGCGCCAGATCGAGGCGCAGGCGGCCGACCTGGCCGCCGGCCGTCTGGACAGCGTCTCGTTACGCGATGCGTTGCCCGGGCCGCTCGGCAAGGTCGTCCATGCATCGATCAGCCGGATCATCGAGACCATCCACGAACGGGAGGCGCTCCAGTCCGAGCTCGCTCACCAAGCGGCCCACGACCCTCTGACCGATCTTCCCAACCGCGCCGCCGCCCTAAGGCAGATCGAAGGGGCGCTGGCCCGGGCGGCCCGTTCAGCTCACATGGTCGGGTTACTGTTCATCGACCTGGACGGCTTCAAGGGCGTGAACGACACGTTCGGGCACGCCGCCGGCGACGAAACCCTCAGGACCGTCGCCGACCGGATGAGAGGGGCAGTGCGCGCCGGTGACGTCGTGTGCCGGCTTGGCGGTGACGAGTTCGTCATCGTGGTCGAAGACGCCGGTTCCGAGCTCTCCATCCTCACGACCGCCCAACACGTCCTGTCGGCCGTGAGCCACCCCGTTCTGTTCGGCGACGTAGAGGTACCGGTGGGAGCCAGCATCGGCGTAGGTATTAGCGCGGACGGCGCCAGTGACGCCGGTACCCTCCTCGGCGAGGCCGACACCGCCGTCTACCGAGCCAAGGCCGCGGGCCGGGGCCAAGTCGAAATCTTCGACCAAGAGCTCCGGGAGACGCTGCGCCAACGCGCCGAGCTGGAGGGCGCCATTCGCGACGGCATCACCAACGACCAGTTCGCTCTTTTTTATCAACCGGTGATCGGGGTCACGACGGGTACCGTCCAAGGCTACGAAGCCCTCCTCCGCTGGCAACGGCCCGGGCGCGGGATGACCATGCCCGACACCTTCATCCCTGTGGCCGAGCAGTCCAGCCTTATAAATGAGCTGGGGCGGTGGGTCCTGTTCGAAGCCATCGCCCAGCTCCGCCGATGGACCGACGGGACTCCACCCGGGGCCACGTCCCCGTACGTGGCCATCAACGTCTCCGGTCGCCAGTTGGCATCACCCCAGCTCATCGACGATGTTGCCGACGCCATCGCCACCCATGGAGTAGACGCGTCCAAAATCATCCTGGAACTGACCGAAACGGTGCTCGTCTCCGACGCGTCAGCCATTGACCGCCTCACTAGTCTCAAGCGCCTCGGTGTCCGGATCGCCCTCGACGACTTTGGGACCGGCTACACGTCCGTGGCCCAACTCGGCCTGTTCCCCATAGACATCTTGAAGATCGACCGCAGTTACGTAGCCACCATGGGCACCTCCGACCATCTTGTGCACATGATGGTCCAAGTAGGCCATACCTGCGCCCTCCACGTCATCGCCGAAGGTGTAGAGGCCCCCGCCCAGCTCGAAAAGTTACGGCAGATGAGCTGCGACGCCGCCCAAGGGTTCTTATTTGCCCGTCCTCAACCCGCCGACCGGCTCGGCCCAGCCGACATCCCCCGCGCCTTCGTCTCCGTGGGTACGACTTGAGCCGGGCCTTGGGAGCGCGCGGCACGCCCGGACGCGGCTAAACAAGGGCGGTGGACCACCACCGGCTGTCGAGCTGGACGTGGGCGGTCCCGACCGTCCTTACCCTGGCGGTCAGTCCGACCTTTTAGGCGCCATCGGCGCCCTCAGCCTTCGTCGTCCTCGTCGAGGCTGCGGATGTGCATCTCCGGGCGGAGACGGGCAAACGGTACGGCGGGGATCTCGCCCACGGGGTTGGTCCCCCTGTCCTGGCCCCGCACGGGGTAAGCCCGGAACTGTGGTGCCCGGCTCAGGTCGCAACGCACGTCGGAGCGCGAAAAACGGATGGTGAGACCGACCCGCTCCCGGTCAGAGGCGTTGGCCGGCGAGCCGTGGACGATGCTGTCGTGGTGGAGCGAGGCCTGTCCGGCCTCCAGGTCGAGGGGCACGGCGTCGTCGGCCGAGAAAGTGCCGCCCTCCAGTTCCAAAGTGAGCACCGACTCGCTGACATGCTTGCGGTGCTGCAGCAGGCCGGCGCGGTGGGACCCGGGGACGACCTGCATGGCCCCGTTGCTCTCGTCCACATCTTCGAAGGCCAACCAGGCGGTGACCGACTCGTGCAGCGGCGCCAGTGGCCAGTAATAACCGTCCTGGTGCCAGGCCACCGTGCTGGACGAGCGCGGGGACTTGGCAAAGAACTGAGAACCCCACATGTAGAAGTCCGGCCCTAGCACCCCCTCGACCAGGTCGAGCAGGGCCGGAGCGGTGCACACGTCGTAGAGCCAGCGGCTGGCCATGTGCCACTCGCGTATGGCGCCGGGGTCCTCACCCGGCTCCAAGAGCCCGCACAGGGCGTGGTACCCGACGCGCAGACCGTCCATTTCCGAGGGGCTGAACACCTTGAGCCCGCACAGGTACCCCCGCTCCACGAACTGTTCGGCCTGCCCCACCGTCAAGGTCGGCGCCATGTTCCCCCCTCCTTCGACGGGCAGAGCCTAGCCCGGCGGTGGCGTGCCGGGCCCGGCCGATGGTGCGTGCCCCTAGGCCACCAGGGTCGTTTTTTGCTTGACGGTCTGGCCGCCGCTCACGGTGACCTTGGCCGTCACTTTTATGGTGTGGTGCTTGGCACCGGCCAGGAACTCGGTGCCCTTGGCCCGCAAACGGATGGCGACAGTGCCCGTTTTCCCGGCCTTGACCTTGTACTTGGAGGTCCCGACAACGGTCGTGACGTCCGTGAGGGTCACCGTCCCCGTGCAGGCCGCTGCGGTGCAGCGCAACCTCAGGTCGACCACGTCCTTGGTGACGTTGGCCTTGGTCGTGAGGTCAGTGAGCTTTGGACGCGGCGCCTTTTTGACCGGGGGCCGGGTCGTGGTCGTCGTGCGTACCGTAGTTGTCGTGGTCGTGGTGGGCACGGCGGGCGGCCCGGTCACGTTGCCTACCAGTTCGATGGAGTCGGTGCCGCTAGCCGTCCCCGGATTGACCACGTCCTCCACCGTGAGGCTGAGAGCATCGCCTGAGTTGATGGTGTTGGGGACGGTAAAGGTCACGACGTTCGTCCCCCCGCCGCTCAACGCGGCGCTGACGGTGCCCGAACCGCTGGCGGTGGTCGAGTCAGAGAGCTGATAGTAAACGGGGTTGTTGGGGAAAACGGTCCCGGCCGGGGCCTCCAGTTCGATGGTGCCCGACCCGCCCGCCAGAGCCGCTGAGGCACGGAGGTTCGAGATCGTGTAAGTGGCCACGGCCCCGGTCGTGGTGGGGTTCACGGTGACGACGACCCCGGGGCTGCCGTTGGCCCCGATCTGGTAGGCAGGTGCACTTACGGCCACCGGGTCACCTGACGTCGCCACCGTGAAGTCGCCGATAGTCCTCGACGAGGCGGGGTTGGTGACGCCGGCCAGGATGACAGTGAGGTCGTCGCCAGCGTTGACGGCGTCCTGAAGGGGGATGGTGGCCGACCCGGTGCTGTAGCTGGCGCCGGACGCCACGAAATGCCAGCCCTGGGTGGTATCGACCACCTCGGTGCCCGTGACCGTAGCGAACCCCGTCGGGCCCGCCTGCTCGGTGAGGTAGATGTCCCCGCTGGCACTGACGGCGTCGGTGGCCCTAAAACTGACGGTGTAGGTGCCAGTTGCCCCCGCCACGGGGCTCGACGGCGCCACGTTGACCCCCGTCACCGAGCCCCCGAAGAGAACGGGGTTGGTGGTCTCGACGGTGCCGTTGCCAGGTTGGACGGCGATGTCGTCGGCCTCGGGGGAGCCGCTGATGGCCGGGTTGGTCCCGGTGGCGGTGATGCTGAGGGTGTCCCCGTCGGCTACCGCGGTGGCCAAGGTGAGCGTGACCGTGGCGCCCGTGGCTGAGGCATCGGTAACGGTGTCAGCGCTGGCCGAGCCGCTCGAGGGTGCGACGCTCACGGAATAACCGGCACCGCCCGCCCCGGTGTTCAAAAAGGCGATCGTCGCCGCCCCTTGTGTAGCCGCCGCCGTCAAGGTCAACGAGGTCCCTGAGCTCGAAAGGTTGGCGACGGGCACCTCGCTGATCGTGTAGGTGGCGTTGGCGCCGAAGGCATACGACGAGGCGGCCAGGATCGGGCCCGCCGCTCCCACCGTGACGGTATTGGACGGGGCCGGCGACAAGTTGCGTGAGGTCGACACGGCGAAGCTGAAAGTGCCGGTGGAGGCGGGGGCGTCGGCCTGGAAATCGACCTGGGCCTGGCTGCCCGCGCTCAAGCTGCACGAACTGGTGAGGTCGATGGTGACGCCCGTGGCGCTGTAGGCGCCGCCATTGGTGCCGGCCTGGATGCACGAACCGTCGACCAGGTCGATGTTGGAGGGTGTCGACCCCAGGGCCGTGGAGGGCACGACGCTGACCCAGTCGCTGCTGCTGCCGGACAGAGCCGTCCCGACGCGGAAGTCGACCTCGAAGTTGGCGCTGGCGCCGACGGTCAGCCCGCTGGGCGTGGCAGTGACGTCGGTCACCGCGCCCGACGGCGCACCCACCGTGTAAGTGCTGGTCGTGACGTCGGCGTAGGCGGGCCCGGCGCTCAGTGCCAGCCCTCCGGCCAGCCCTGTCGCCGTCAGTACGGCCACGCCCGCCAACAGCCTCGCCGCGCTCGGCACCCGCCTCCGTTGCCCTGTTAGCTCAAGACTTGATAGTCGCATACCTGCAACGTATTACGCTCCCGCCTCCTATAGGCGTCTTTGCGGGGCGCGCCGTCCCCCTGGCCGATAGGAGCGCAGCTGGCCCCACTAAGTGGAAGCTTCGTCCACTTAGTACGCGGAGCCAGCCTTCGCTCCATCAGAGGGACCGTCTCGTGGCCATGGTCCTGGACGGGCTTCGACCGCCCCAATTAAGCTCCGGGCACGTTGGTGCCGACAGCGGCCGCCCGACCAAGAGGAGACGTCCTTGACCGACCACGTGCACGAACAACCGACGCTGGTAATAACCGGCGCCGGCAACGGTATCGGGAAATCGACCGTGGCCCGGATGTCCGGGACGGGATGGTTCGTCGTCGGCGTCGACCGGGACCGCTCCGCCCTGGAGGCGGCTTTCGAGGGGACAGACGGTGCCACCGTGGCGGGCGACGTCCGCGACATCGACGTCCTCCACCAGGCCCGTACGGTGGCCGAACGTCATGGCACGCTGAGCGCCTGGGTCAACAACGCCGCCGTGGTCCGCCTGGCGCCCCTTCACCTCTTAGAGCCGGCGGTCATCGACGAAGTACTAGACATCGACTTGCGGGCGGTGGTTTTCGGCGTCCGGGAGGCCGTCATGTCCTTCATCGAACATGGCGTACCTGGCGCCATCGTGAACGTCTCCTCGGTCCATGCCCGAGGAGCTTTGCCCGGCTACGGGCCGTACGATACCGCCAAAGGGGGCATCGAGGCCTTGACCCGCTATGTGTGCGTGGAGTACGGCCACCTAGGCGTGCGGTGCAACGCAGTAGCGCCGGGGGCGGTGAGCACTCACCTCGATGCGCAGGCCAGGCTCGAAGTACCCCACCACCCCTCTTTCCTGGCCGACGGCGCCAACCTTGCTCCCATGCGCCGTACCAGCCAGCCCGGCGAGATCGCCGAGGCCATTGCCTTCCTGATCGAGGGGGCGCCGGTCTCGGTCAATGGCCATACGCTGGCCGTGGACAACGGGATGTCGGCCCGAAATTACGCATTCCCTCCCGATGACACCGTGGTGTTCGTGACGGGAGGCTGAGGGGGCGGCGGGGCCGGCCCGATGGCCTCAGACCGCCAACAAGTAACGCTGGGCCGGGCTCAGGCGCCGGTGGGTCGTCGGCCGCAGGTAGTCCTGGAAAACCGTCTGCTGTCGCCCGTCGCGTCGGACATAAGCCGAGTGCAGGGCGCGCCGCGGCCTGTCCGTGAGGTTCTGGGTACCACCGTGCCAGAGGTGGCTGTTGAAAATGACCACCGTTCCTGCCTGGCCCAGCACCAGCACTTGGTCGGGATGAAGCTGGCGGGGGTCCTCCATCACCTCGCTCGGGACGCGCCCCCAACGGTGGGAGCCCGGCACGACCCTGGTGGCACCATTGGCCTCGGTGAAGTCGTCCAGCATCCAGATCGAATTGCATATCTGGTAGTCCCCGGGCGCTACGGCTCCTCGCCAGTCCACGTGCAAGGCCTGGTGCCCCTCCCGGGGCAGGGCGGCCCGGCCGTTGAGGGAAAAGACCTTGAAGTCCCTCCAGCCGAGCACGTGAGCGACCGCTGACAATTGGCGCGGGTTGTTCCAGCACAGGTCGAACATCGGGTCCTTATCGACGAGGTCGGCCAGGCGTGCCGTCCCCGCCTCTTGGTGCGCCTCCAGGCCCGCCCTCTCCCCCTCTTCGCTGACCAGTTCGTCGAACCGCCGGCCGAGGAACTGCACCGCCGCGGTGTCGAGGACGTTAGGCATCGACAAGTAACCCTGCTCGTCGAGCACCTCCCTCTCGGCCGGGGACAACAGCTCGGCGCGGGCGCCGAGAGCGGCCAAGGCGGCGGCGAGATCTGTGTCGGACATTTCCTTCTGCCCACTCCCTTGTCGCGTTCCCTATCCCAGCCGCCGTGGCAGAGCCGGCTGCCTCCCAACTTTACGCGCCCGGCTACCCGGGCTCGGCACTGGCCTCCCGAGACGAAGAGCCCGGGCCCGCGGCCGGGCCGGGCGGGGGCCGCTCCCGGCCATGTTGGGCGGCCGCCCCGGGGGGGACGATGAGCCCGGGGGGGACGATGAGGTCGACCTCGTCGTTGACCAGGGGCGTCAGGTAAGCCGCATAGGGCACGGTTATGTGGCTGTTGTCCCGGAAGACGAGCAAATTGTCCACGATCACCGGGCACGTGGTGGTGGCGCAGAACCAAGGCTTGACATTGACAAACGTGCCCCCGGCCCGCACTACGGCGGCTTGTTCGGCCGTGATGGCGGCATTGTCGTAGCCGATAAGGCCGGGCCCGGCGTGGCCCTCCGTGGGGGCTACGTTGCAGGCGCGCACGTCGTCGAGGTGAGCGGACAGGCAATCGGGTACCACCCAGTCAGGAGATTCCACGGGGCCGAGCACGAGCACCCTCGCCCCGCTGGACCGCAGGGCCGCGACCGAACGGCTCAACCCGGCCAGCCATTGAGGGCCGTCCTGGGTTATGTCATAAAGGGGGTCATAGTTCGGGGACATCCCGAGTACTACCAGCAGCGGGTGCATGGCGACGATGAGGGAAGTGACTTCGGCCCGCCACTCGTCGCATTCGGAGTAGGTGCGCCCCAAGTCGGGGCTCACGATGGTGACATCGACCGGTGGGCAGGTGGCCTTGGTCCACACCACCAACCGCCAATGCCGCGCCTCGGCCACGGCATCAACGGCCGGGAACCACATGGCGGCGTGGGAGTCCCCGAACAGGACCACCGTGGTCGCCGAGCCCAGGTCGCCAAATACACAGGGCGCCACTTGTACCTCAGTGAAGCCCAGGAGGCAGCCGTCGTAGAAAGGAGGCGCCTCGCTGGCGCTGGCATCAACCAATGGAGGCTCGAGGTTGCCAGGTACGTCCATCATCCGGGCGGAGCGCTCCAGGGCCGCCGCCACTTGGCTTTCGCCCCAGGCCAGGCTGGCCTGGGCGATGGTCAGCGTCGCCCTTTGCTCCCGGCCCGAGCCGGCTCGGGGGCCCGTCTTCGATGCGCCCGAAACCGGCCAATGGCCCGGCGCCGTCGACGGGGCTGGACCGCCGTCGGGGCCGATGGCGGCCACCGGGGCCAGCCCGTGGCCCTGCACCGTAGGCAGCAACAGAGCGGCCACGACGCAAGTGCAGGCGCCCACCGTGCTCAGGCCCAAGCCGGCGAAAAGGGAGCGGCGGGCATGCGCCGACAACCACTTGGAACGGCGGCTTGGTTCTTCCACCAGGCGGTAGCTGGCCCAGGCCAGCAGACCGCTCCCCGCCGCCAACGTGAGGTCGGTCCCCTCTGAGAGGGCATGGCCGACCACGTCAGGGGCCAGCACGAGCACCGGCCAGTGCCACAGGTACCACGAATAGGAAATGGCCCCGATAAAGCCCATGACGGCGGTGCCTAATAGGGCTACCGGGCCCCATCGGCTCGGCACCAAACCAGCGGTCAGAATGGCGGCCGCTCCGAGCACGGGCGCCAAGGCGGCCGTACCGGGGAACGGTGTGGAGGCGCCGAACCCGACGGCCGAGGCGACGACCGCGGCCAGCCCCGCCCAGCCGAGGGCCATGGCGGCCCCGACCGGCAGACGGCGCAGCACCGGAGCGCCGAGGGCGACCAGCCCCCCCACCGCCAGCTCCCAGGCGCGGGTGGGCAATGAAAAGAAGGCCCAGGGCTGGTCGGCCCTGGTCAGCCAGAGCGAGAACACGAAAGAACCGATGGCGACGACGGTGAGGACATTGAAGGGGACCAGAGCCGAGGGGCGCTCCGCCCGTTGGACCGTGGTGGAGCCGACCTGGGCGTGGAGAGAGTGCGTGCCGCGGCGCCGGGACCATGGCCGTACGAAACTTGCCGCCGCCAGCAACAGTAGCGGCCACACTACGTAGAACTGCTCCTCGACACCGAGCGACCAGTACTGCTGGAACGGCGAGGGGGGCGCCGACGACGTCAAATAGTTGGCCTGGGCGGCGGCGAAGCGGTAATTGCCCCCATAGAAGGCGCTGGCCACTCCGTCTTTCCAGACCGAGCGCAACTGCAAGGGCGGCACCCAGCGAACGGACGCCGCCATGGTCACGACGAGAACGAGCATGGCCATGGGCAGGAGCCGTCGAGCACGCCGGCCATAAAATGCCCGGAGGGAAACCCGGCCGGTACGCACCCGCTCCCGCCACAGCAGGTCCGTGATCAGAAAACCTGAAATGACGAAGAAGACGTCGACCCCGACGTAGCCACCGCCGAGAAAGCTGAGATGGGCGTGGTAAAAGACGACCTCAAGTACGGCGACGGCACGTAGGCCTTGGATGTCGGCCCGAAATGCCCTGTCCGAAGTGGTGGTCCCTAAAGCGCGGCGCACGGGCGGTCTCAGCCTGGCCCCGTCCTACCCAGGGCCTCGGAATTGATCGTCCCTAAAAACAGTCGCGGTCTTCACAAAACCATTTGTAGCGCGGAACAGACGCCCGGTCCGGCATTAGCACAATCGATGGCCCGCGGCTCCGCCCGCCGAACGTGGGAACACGGGCTCCCGTCCCCGCTACGGCGCGGTCAGTAGCCTCTACGACATGGATCCGGCGGTCCGGGCGAGAGGTTCACCGTGACGTAGTTATGGCCGCCCCCGGCGTCGATGTAGTGGTAGCCGCGTACGCCGATGGCGGCAGGGCCTGGACTTCGCACCACGACGTCACGTTCCGAGGGGCACCCGCCGTTCCCGGCCCGGGCCCGGGCGACGGGCTGGTCACGGGTACCAACGTGGTCGCCGCCGCCTGCGGCGCCAAGGTGGTCGCCGCTGCCGGTGAGGCCGATGTGGTCGTGGCCGCGGGGGCCACGTCGGAGGGACCAGGTCAGCTGGGCGCGCGCACCTCAGTTGCCCGTGGCCAGGGGCATCCTGAGGTCCGTCGCCACCGCCGCCGGCCGGCGCCGCGAACCAAGGCGGACAGCCCGGAGCCGGCCGGTCAGCGGGCCGAGGGCGGCGGTCAGTGACCCGACCAGCTCGGCCATGCGAACGTCCGCGGCTTGCTGTTCGGCCCGGGTCAGGCGGCGCTCCGCCCGGTGCACCAGGTAATTGGGGTTCATCTCTCCTCCTCGGCTTGGGTGTGGCTTCCAGGGACAAGGTAAGTGAGGCCTGTTCCCGCGGTGTTCCCGCGGAGAAAGCGAGACAATGTGGGGTGTGGTCGCAGAGGTCTCGGAGGGCCCCCCGCCGGACCAGGTGGTGCAGGTCCATCTCCTCGGCCCCTTTTCCATCTCCCTGGGCGGCGCCGGCACCCGTACCCCCACCGCCATCGGCCCGTGGCCCCGGCCGAGCGCCAAGCGCTTGTGCGAGCTCGTCTTTGTCAGCCCTGGCCACCGGGTGGGGCGTGAACAGGCGTGCGAGGCGCTGTTCCACGGTCTAGGTGCCACCGCCGCGGCCCGGGCACTGTCCAAGGCGTTGTCCATGGCCCGCAGCGTGCTCGGGGGGCTTGGCCATCCGGGGCCGGAGCTGCTGCAGGCCGACCTCAACCACATCTGGGCGGCACCGGCCGTCCCGCTCGAGGTCGACCTCGAGCGTCATGAGGAGGCCCTGCGGGGGGCGTTGGCCATGGGCCCGGGCCTCGGACGTGACAACCGGCTCGTGCTGGCCTTGGCCAAAGAGGGCGTCGTCCTCGAGGACGAGCCCTACGCCGACTGGGCGGCCGGGCCGCGCCAGCGGGTGGACGGGCTGCGAGAGACAGGGCGCCTGGAACTGGCTCGTGACCGGTCCCGGGGGGCGGGGCGCTCCGGGCCTGCGGACGTCATAGAGGCCTGGGAAGCATGCCTCAGCCTGAGCCCCGCCTGCGAGGAGGCGGCCGCGGCGCTAATGCGGGCTTACGCGGCCCAGGGCCTGCGCCACCTCGTGGTCCGGACCTACGAACGTTGCCGTGCCGCTCTGGAAGACCTCGGGCTGCGCATTTCCCCGGCCCTGGAGGAGATCCATGCCACGGCCGCGTTCGAGCCCGCTACTACCGGGGCCGCGGGCGCAGCCCCCTCAGCTGGTCCAACGGGCCGTAGCCGCACGAGGGAGGACCGCAGGCCGGTGAGCGTGCTGTTCGCCGAGGTGGTGAGCCCGCCAGGCAGAGACCGGGTGGACCCCGAGGAACTGCACGAGACGGTGGGCGAGCAGCTGGCCCGGGTGATCGCCGAGGTCGAGGGCCTCGGGGGGACGGTGACGTCGGTGTCCGGGGCCGGCCTCCAGGCGCTGTTCGGCGCCCCCGAGGCGCACGAGGACGACCCTGAGCGGGCGGTGAGGGCGGCGTTACGTGCCCTGTCGGCCCCGGCACCAGGCGGGAGCTACGAAGCGGCCGCCCTGCGCATGGGGATCGAGACGGGGCCAGCGGTGGTGGGGCCGATCGGGGCCGGGGCCCGCTTCGAGTACGGGGCTGTGGGAGACGTGGTGCGCACCGCCGCCTCCCTCCAGTCGCTGGCCAGAGCGGGCGCCGTCCTGGTCGGACCGGCGACGAGGGCGGCCACGGAAGGGCTCTTCAAGTGGGGCCGGACCGGAGAGGTTGTCCCGGGCACGGAGCCGGGGCCGGGGGCCGCCTCCTACGTGGAAAGCCCCCAGCCGGGCGTGCCGGGCCGGCTCCCCAGGAGGGCGGGCCGAGCCCCCCTGATGGGCCGCGCCGCCGAGCTTTCGGCTCTCGACAATGCGCTGCGAGAGGCCGAAAGAGGCCACGGTTCGGTCGTGGTCCTGGTCGGCGAGCCCGGGCTGGGCAAGAGCCGCCTGGTCCAGGAGTGCCGCAAGCGATTCATGGCCTGGGTGGGGGCCAGCCGGGGCCGGCTGCCGCTGTGGTTGGAAGGCCGCTGCGCCTCCTACGCCTCCACCACCCCTTACGGGCTCTACCAGCACCTGCTGGCCAGTTGGGTGGGAGTGGCCCCCGACCAGGGCGCAGCCGTGGTCGCCCCGGCGCTGGAGAAGGCGCTCGTCGCCGTCACGGGGAACAAGGACATGTGGCCAGTGCTGGCCCGGATGATGGGTTTGCCGGGTGGGGCGGGACTGGTGCGGATGAGCCCCGTGGAGCTCCAGCGGGCGACCTTTGCCGCCCTGCGCGCCATCGTCTCCCGCCTCGTCAGCGCCGGCCCCACCGTGCTGGTACTGGAGGACCTGCACTGGGCTGACCCGACTTCTCTGCGCCTCACCGAAGAACTCGCCGGCCTGGCCGCCGGTGGCCCCCTGCTAGTGCTGGCCACCACCCGGCCCGACGGTGCACCGGACCTGGCCACCTCCGACGGCCTCCTGGCCGGGGACGGTGCCGTCCCGCGCCACCGGGTCGAGCTCGGCCCTCTGGCCGGGGACGCCGAACGGGACCTGGCCCGGTCCCTGGTGGGCGAGGCCGCCAGCGCCAGGGTCCTAGAAGTGGTGCTTGCGAAGGTCGAAGGCAACCCTCTGTTCCTCGAGGAACGGCTCTCCTCTTTGATCGAGTCAGGGGCACTGGTACGCGAGGAGGGGAAGTGGAAGCTCGACGAGACGGTGGGCGCGGAGGTCCCCCAAGTGCTGGAACGGCTCGTGCGGTCCCGCGTCGACCGGCTCAGCCCCACCGCTCAGGATGTCATCCGCGTCGCCTCCGTGCTTGGCCCGGAGCTCAACATGCCCGCGCTGAAAGCTCTGTGCGGCACGGACGACGTACTGGGCACGGTGGGCGACCGGCTGGGCGCGGCACTGGCGGAGCTCTGCCGCGCCCGGCTGCTGGAGGAGCTGGGCAACGCCCCCGAGCCGACGTACCGCTTCCGCCATGCCCTCATTCAGGAGGCCACCTACCGCGGCATCCTGCGGGCTGAGCGGCGGCGCCTGCACGGCCGAGCGGCCTGGGCACTGGAGGCTGCGTCCGCCGGCCACCCCGACGAGGTGGCGGCCGTCGTCGGCCGCCATTTCGCCGCCGCCGGTGAGGCCGAGCGCGCCGTCGAATATTTCCAATTGGCGGGTGACCACGCCATGGCCGCCTTTGCCAACCAGGAGGCCATCACTTCGTTCCGCTCCGCCCTCGAGATAGTGGACCAGGACGGCTCGGGCAGTGAAAAAATGGCGGTAGCGGCGGTGGACCTTCGGGCCAAGCTGGCCGAAGTGCTCTGGAGCCTGGCGCGCCGCGACGAAGCCCGGGAGATGTTCCGGGCCGCCATCGGTCGCACCGGCCCCGGCGATGCTTTACGCCAGGCCCGCCTGCATACCCGCCTCGGGCGCATGGAACTGTACGACGGAGGCGAGGAGGCGGCCATCGCCGCCTTCGACGTTGTCGAGGCCTTGACCGGCCCCCATCCCGGAGGCCTGGACGACGAGGCCGTTGACGTATGGCTCGAAATGATGGTCGACGGCCTGGGTTGGTTGCACATCGTGCGTGGTGAGCCCGAAGGGGCCTTGACCGTGCTCGAGGCGGCGCGCCCCTTATTGGAGTCCAGGGGTCGGCCGGCCCGCAAGACGGGCTTCTACCGGCTCCTGGCCTCCCAGCGGGCCAGCCGGGACGGCTGGCGCTCCGATGCCGAGGTCATCAGCCTCGTCCGGGCCGCCGCGGCCGCGGCGGTGGAAGGCGGCGACCAGGCTGATATAGCCTTCGCCGTCAGGGACATCGCTCTGTTCTCCCTGTTTGTGGGCGACCTCGAGGAGGCCCGGCAAAACTTCGAAAAATCGCTCTCGATGGCCGAGCGCATAGGGGACCAGCGCTTGGCGGCCAACAGCCTGGCCGGCCTGACGGTCACTGGGCTCCGCCGCCACGACGTCGAGGGTGTCCGGTCTGTCGCCCCCCGGGCCATCGAAGCCTGTGAGCGTTTGGCCACCTTCGACAGCCTGGCTCTGGCCAAGGGGGCCATGGCCTGGCTGAGCTGGCAGGAAGGACGCCGCCCGGACGTCATCGTCATGGCTGACGAGGCGGCCGCGGTGTTCGGGTCGCCCGCCGCCAAGGGGTTCGGGCCGTTCAAGTGGATCTATCTTTTCCCCCTACTGGCGGCGCAATTGGGCGCCGGGCGGCCCGCCGAGGCGGTAGCCGCCGCCCGCCAGTTGCTCGATGCGTCGCACCAACGCCTGCCGGACGAGCTGGAGTCAGCGTTGGCGTCGGCTTGCCGGGCCTGGGACCAGGGGGACCTCGGGGCGGTCGGGGACAAGCTGGCCGACGCTCTGAGACTGGCCAACGAGTTCGATTTCTTCTGATTCAGCCCCGGCTTCTGCCGATCAGGCGGGCATGCCTAGGGGCTGGTAAACGTTGTGGCGGGCAAACGGCATATTGCCTGGCGGAAATGAGCCAAGCGCACTTAGCGTTCTCGGGAGCGCTCGGAGAGCGAACGGCCAGCGGGCCCTCGGTCACGCTCGTGGCCAACACCTGCACCGAGCTCACCGTCAGCGGGACCAAACCCAGCGCCACGGAGGTCTACGCCGGCATGGAGCCCGACTTCTCCAAGGCGACGAAGGGCACGATCATTTACTGGGACAATATGGACCTCATAAGTTGGTTGCGCGGCTTGGGGCTTTAGGTTTTCCACACCTCGGTCTGTAGGTGGACCGATGTTATACGTGCGTCTCACGTGGTACCATCTCGGTTGACCGGTTGGACGCCGAGACTTCTGCGGCCAAACAGTGCGCTGACAGGTTTCTACCTTCCGCCCTGCCGGAAGCGACGGTGCACGGTGACCGAGCCGTGGAGTAGCGGGCACGGCAACCCACAGGGGCCGGAAGGCGCGTCTCCGGTTGCCAACCTCGGGCCCGCCCTCTAAGGCGTTGCCCATGAGATCGGCCCGGACTGGTTGATGGAGTTCTCACCCGACCTGACCACGGCGGTCGGCTCTGAAGGGGTGTTCCGCTATGTCTCGGCGGCCTGCCACCGGCTCCAATGGTCCCGGCCACCTGACGCCCCCACCATCGGCTCGCAAAGCTGCGGAAATGTTCATCGGTTAGTCGTGCGTGACGAGAGGACAACCCGACGGGCCCACCCCTCTGGCCCCACTTGGGCGCCGCCGTCTTCCCCTGGGCGTAACGCCACGGCCCCGAGCCGGCGCCGGCCCGGGCACGACCGGGTAAGGTCGGAAGATCGGGAGGTGAGGCGGTGAGCGGGGTCGAAGCCATCGACGGGGTGCACTCAGACCAAGGACCTCCTCCGAGCCTCCCGGCGCCGGTCGGGCCGGCCGCACCGGCCGAGTCGGACACCAGGGCCATATCTCTCGAGCTCCTGTGCGCCATGATGTCGCTCAGCCCCGACGCCGCTCTGGTGGTCGACTCGGATGGTCGCGTGGTGTCGGTCAACGAGCGGGCCGAAGACCTCTTCGGCTACGCCCCGGGCTCACTGGCCGGCCTGTACATCGAGGCGCTCGTGCCCGAGCGGGTGCGACGGCGCCATCGGCAGTACCGGTCGCAGTTCCTGGCGCAACCCCAGAGCCGGCTGATGGGCGCCGGGTTGGAGCTGACCGGGCGGCGCCAAGACGGCAGCGAGTTCCCGCTCGACATCAGCCTGGCCCCGATCGTGAACGAAGGTGAACGGTTGGTCGTCGCCGCCATCCGGGACATGACCGAACAGCGTCAGGCCACCGCGGCCCAGGCCGAGCTCGCCACCATCGTCCGTTCCTCGTTCGACGCCATCATTTCGACCACCCTGGAAGGCCATATCACCAACTGGAACCCAGCCGCCCAGGACCTACTGGGCTACAGCCGGGACAGCATCTTGGGCCAGCACATCGCCACCCTCGTCCCCGACCATGCATCGGTGGTGCTCGAGGAGCTGCTCGACGCCGCCTCTGACCGCGGGCACCGAGGAGCGCTCGACACGCGCTGGCGTCACCGGGACGGCCACGAGGTGGATATAGCTGTCTCCATCTCGCCGTTGCGGGACAGCAGCGGGCTGGTTCATGGCTACTCGGCCATCGCCCGCGACATCGCCGAGCGCAAGGCGGCGGAGAACGAGCTCCGGCGGCTGCTGCGCGAGGAGGAGCGCCTGCAACGCCATCATGCGGCCATGGCTGAGATCAGGTTGGCGTTGCTATCAGGCACCCCCCTTAATGGGTGCTTGACGTTGATATGCGAGCGGGCATCCGAGCTCATCGATTGCCCCGTGGCCGTTATCTGCGTGCGCGACGACCAAGTCCGTATCGTGGCCGGAGCGGGGCCGGCGGCGGCGATGGTAGGGACCGCGCTGGAGGCTGGGCTTTCGTTCGCCGAACAAGTTATCGACCGTCAGGAGCCGATAGAAATCGCCCGCCGCAGCCACATTTCCAAGGTCGAGGTGCCCGAGTCCCTGCCCGACGGCCCCACTCTCGGGGTGCCCATAACGGTGGCGGGAGTGACGACTGGGTCGCTCACATTTGTCCGCTACAGAGATAGGGAGCCCTACAGCCCGGCGGTACGGGTCTTCGCCGAAAGCCTCGCTGCCCAAGCGTCGTTGGCGTTCGAATTCGAACGAGCCCGCCTGGACCGAGAAGAGATGGCCCTCATCGGCGACCGGGAGCGCATCGCCCGCGACCTACATGACCACGTGATCCAGCGGCTCTTCGCCGCGGGCATGGGGCTACAGAGCGCAACGGCGCTGACCCGTGAACCTCGGGTGCAAAAACGCTTGGCGGAGACCATTGAGCAGTTGGACGACACCATCCGCGACATCCGTAACACGATTTTCGGTCTGTCGTTGCCGCTTGGGGGCCAGGGTGGGCTACGGGCCAAGATCACGGACCTGGCCAGGCAGTCCGAAGTGGCCCTCGGGTTCGCGCCTTCGGTTGCCTTCGATGGCCCTATCGACGCCGGGGTCCCCGATCGCGTGGCACCCCATGTCCTGGCCTGCGTCAGCGAATGTCTCTCCAATGCCGCTCGCCATGCGAAGGCGAGCGCGGTGGCGGTGCGGGTCACGCTACCCAACGAATGGCTGACCGTGACCGTGACGGACAATGGCAGGGGGATGGGGCCCCAGACGCGGTCCAGCGGGTTGGCCAACCTAAAAGAGCGGGCGCGGCTCCTAGACGGCACGTGTGAGGTTTCGTCGCCCGAAGAAGGTGGGACGCAGGTGGAATGGAGGGTGAGGGCCCGGCCCTAAAAGGGGCGGACCAGTACGGCCAGACGCTAGGTCATGTCGAGGATCGTGCCCTGCTCGGGCTGCGGCCAGCTCGTGGGTCAGCGCTCAGAGTGACCAAAGACCCTACTGTGCGTGGTTTGGTGGCGTCGAAGACCCGGGGGTGGAACCCAGTGACGGGGCCCGGGGCCTATGACCATTAGCGCCGACCACGCAATGACGCCTCGGGGCAGCAGGTCCGCCGGGCACTCTAGCCAGAACCGGAGGTTCGGCCTAGTTGCCGCCCTCTTCGGGTTTCTAACCTTGGCGTTACTGGTTTTCATGGTCGTCCTCGCCGGACGGCACACGACCTACGTGGCCGACAACCTCGCCCAGCTGGTCTCGGGGCTGGTGGCGACGGCCATGTGCGCCGTAGCGGCGCGCCGCTGCCAGCAACGTTGGACGGGGTGGGCTCTTCTGGCGAGCTCGTTCGCCGTCGCCGTATGTGGCAACGCTATCTGGTTCTACTACAACATCATCTCGAACGCCGGAGTGGTCAGGTCGTCGGTGATGGGCGATATCTGCGCCGCCATTGCCCTTCCTCTGGCCATCGGCGGGGTGTTGAGCTTCCCGGGAGCTTTGGGCACGGTGGCGTCACGCCGGCGCGGCGCCCTCGATGCTTTGATGAACCTGACGGGGATGTTCTTCATCACCTGGACGCTCCTGCTCAGCCCTGTGTACCAGCACAATTCTGGGGGCTTAGCCGTCGAGGCGTTCAACCTGGGCTACCCGCTGAGCCTCATGGTCGTGGCGTCGCTGGTCATCATCCTTGCCACCCAAACCCCGAGGCACAACCGAGCGAGCCTGGGCCTGGTCTCGGCGGGCCTGCTCTGGCTCGCCGGATCGGACAGCTCGTTCTCCTACCTGACGGCCCTGCACCGCTATGGCATCGGCAACACGACCGACATCGGCTGGGTGCTCGGGTACTTCCTGATCGCCTTGGGCGCCCTCTGGGCCTACGACCACCCGACGGCCCCACCGGCCAATTCTCAGCCCCCCACCCTGCAGTTCCTAGTCGGGCCCCATATCCCCCTGCTCGGCGTCCTCGTGGTGGCCTCCTGGCAGATCTTGGTCCACCACACCCTGGACCGCATGTCCCAGATCAGCTTTATGGCGGTGATCCTGACGATGTCAGCCCGTCAGTTCATCGTCCTTCTCGACCATTTCAACCTCAGCCACCAGCTCGAGGCCAAGGTCGAGGCGCGCACCTTGGAACTGCAGCACCAGGCTTATCACGACGGTCTCACCGGTCTCGCCAACCGGGCATTGTTCAACCGCTACCTGGACGACGCCGTCGCGGAACGCGGCGGCACCTGCGCGGGGCTGGCCGTGTTGTCGATGGACCTCCGCAACTTCAAGCACGTCAACGACCTGTATGGCCACCACGTAGGAGACGAGCTCCTGCGCCTGGTGGCGCGAAGGCTCCAGTCGATCTTGGGGGACGCCGACTCGGTGGCCCGGGTCGGCGGCGACGAGTTCGGGGTGCTGCTGCAAGATCACGGCAGCCAACTCGACAGCGAGCACGTGGCCCGCCTGGTGAGCGGCATATTCGGGCAGCCGTTCGCCATAGGTTCGACGAGCCTCGCCGTCGAAGCGGCCATGGGCCTTGTCGCCGGCGGGCCGGAGCAGACCTGCGGCGACGATCTCTTGCGCGACGCCGGCTTGGCCCTCAGCGTCGCCGGGGCAAAGAGCGGAAGCTCTTGCGAGGTCTTCTCGCCCTTGATGCACTCGTCGATCCTTGAAGCCCTGAGTACCGAGGAGGACATGCGCCGCGCCCTAGAACGTGAGGAGTTCGTCGTCTACTACCAGCCGGTCGTCGACCTCGCCACCGTCGCGGTCCAGGGGTTCGAGGCCCTCGTCCGTTGGAACCATCCCGAGCGGGGCTTCATCGGTCCCGACAAGTTCATCCCGGTGGCCGAAACGACGGGGATCATCGGCGCTATCGGAGCGTGGGTCCTCGGGCGGGCCTGCCGGGACGTCGCCGCCATGGCCGACCGCTGCCCACCGCTTTGGATAAGCGTGAACGTCTCGGCCGTCCAGCTCGAGGACGAGAACCTGGTGGCCACGGTTTCCCAAGCCCTCGAAGCGTCCGGGCTCGACGCCTCGCGACTAACTCTGGAAGTCACCGAAACGGTGATCATGCACGACGTCCCTCGATCCGTCCAAGTCCTTACCGCTTTACGCAAGGTAGGCCTCAAGATAGCGATCGACGACTTCGGCACGGGCTATTCCTCGCTGGGTGCCTTGCGTTACCTACCCGTCGACACGCTAAAGATCGACCGGTCCTTCGTGACCGACCTGGCCCGCGACCGGGCCTCTTCTAACCTGACCCGCCGCACCTTGCAGTTGGCCGCCGACTTCCATCTCCACACCGTGGCCGAGGGCGTCGAGGAGGTGGAGCAGCTCGAGATCCTGCGCGACTTCGGTTGTGACTCTGTACAGGGTTTCCTTTTCGCCCGGCCTCAGCCCCTGGCCGACATCATGAAGCTGCTCGATACTGGCCTCAAGCTGCCTACCCAGGCGGCAGAGCACCCGGCTACCGCCACCAGGGCCCTGGTCTCGACGTACACCAAGGGGCCCTGAATGCGGCGTCAGGTCAAAGTTCTCGTCAGCCCTTACCGAACCCCGACGCGGGCTCGGCGCCGACCTCCAGTCAGGAGACGGTCATGACCGCAAACGTCGATAAACCTTCGACGACCGCCTGGCGCCCTGTTGGCGGTACGAGCCACCATCGGGCGTGGTTGGCCGCCGCCGCTTTGGTGGTCGCGCTCGGCGCCACTGGCTCGGCGTTGGCGTCAACTTCGATGGCCAGGGGGACTGCGTCCAGTTCACGCCAGGACTTCGTCTCGTCGTCCACGGCTATTGCCGCCACATTGAAGCTGGCCATCCTGCACGAACAAGACCTGATATCGAGCTTCAGCGCCTTAATCGCTTATGACTCGGACGTCTCGAGCGAGGAGTTGTTCCAGTGGGCAGCATCGGTGGACGTACAGGCCCGGTACCCCGAGGTGACGGGGCTCGGCTACGACGTAATCGTGACCGCGGCACAAGTACCTAGTTTTGCCGCCTCCATAGAGGCCGACTCGGTAGGTCTGTTGGCCCCGGCCGGGGCCAGGCCACGCCAAGGCGGTTGGTCAACCGGCGTTTTCCAGATTTCCCCACCCGGGAAGCGTCCCTACTACTGTTTCGTGCAGGCCGGGTTCTCTTATGGCGGCGTGCCATTCGGGCCCGGGGAGGACCTCTGTGCGCCTGGTCCCCTGCGCACCGCGTCGATGTCTATGCGTGACTCGGGCCAAGGGAGCTACGCGCCTATACAGCTCGGGCGCATGACCGGTTTGTCCTTTCAGATGCCGGTGTACTGGGCAGGCGTGGACCCCCCCACCGTTCCGGCGCGCAGGACCGCGTTCCTCGGTTGGGTGGGGATGTCGGTGGTCCCTCGGCTGTTGCTCCGCGGGGCATTGGAAGGCCACCCCCACACCACCGTGATGTTGGGTTACCACGTCGGCTCTTCGAACGTGGTGTTCATGAGCGGCCGGGCCCCCGCCGGGGCCCAGTCGGCGACGATCAGCCTGCACAACGGCTGGACGGTGACGACCTTCGGTCATGTACCTCCCGGCGGGGTGCTCGGAGGTGGTAACGCCCTGGTGCTCCTGGCCGCCGGGATCGCCCTCAGCCTGCTCATCGGGACGCTCATGTTCGTGCTGGGGACGGGGCGGGCACGGGCCCTGCGCGTGGTGCACGAACAGACATTTGAGCTGCGTCACCAAGCCTTGCACGACGCCTTGACCGGATTGCCGAACCGGGCCTTGATCATGGACCGCATCGAGCAGCTCCTGGCCCGCAGCCGCAGGCAAGGAACGAGCGGCGCGGCCATGTTCGTCGACCTCGACGAGTTCAAGAACGTGAACGACACCCTGGGCCACGGCATGGGCGACCGCCTCCTCGTGGCCGTCTCGGCCCGGCTCCAAAGCGCCCTGCGGGACGCGGACACGATCGGTCGGATGGGTGGCGACGAGTTCGTGGTGCTGGTCGACGGGGCGTCGCTGAACCCGGCCCCCGAGCTGGTCGCCCAGAGGCTCCTGGACGTCATGCGCCAACCGTTCGTGCTCGACGGCGCGACGATGCCATTGACGGTGAACGCGAGCATCGGCATCGCCATCGGTGACCGGTCAAATCCCGAAGACCTGCTGCGGGACGCCGACGTGGCTCTCTACCAGGCCAAAGCGGCCGGCAAGAACCGCTATGACATCTTCGACCCCGAGATGCGCACCGAGATCCAGCAGCGGATGGGGACCGAGTTCGAGCTCCGCTCCGCTGTTGGTACTGGGCAGTTCTGTCTCGTCTACCAGCCCATTTACAACCTCGTGGACCTCACCATCGTCGGAGTGGAGGCCTTGCTGCGCTGGCAGCACCCCGAGCGCGGGCTCGTCCAACCCGACGATTTCATCCCTGTCCTCGAAAAGACCGGGCTGATCAGGGAGGTAGGCCGATGGGTGATCGGCCAAGCCTGTGAGCAGATGGCGAGTTGGCATGGCCGGGGTGACACGCTCGACGTCTCGGTCAACCTCTCCGGCCGCCAGCTTGATGACGACGCCATCGTCGGCTACATCGCCGAGGCCCTCAAAACCAGCGGCCTCGAACCTAGCTCGTTGATAATCGAGGTCCCCGAGACCGCCCTTATGCATCACGCTGACGCCACCGCTCGGCGGCTCCAAGCCATCAAGGACCTCGGTGTGGGGGTCGCCGTCGACAACTTCGGCACCGGCTACTCCTCTCTGGCCTACCTTCACCGGTTCCCGGTGGACTGCCTCAAGATCGACCGCAGCTTCACCAGCGCCATCACCACGTCGCCGGAGTCCAAGGCGCTGGTAGCGGTGCTCGTCCAACTCGGCCGGGACCTCGGCCTCAAGACGCTGGCCGAAGGCGTGGAGACCCTAGCCCAGATGGACCACTTCCGGGTCGAGCACGTAGAGGAGGCTCAGGGCTTCCTCTTCGCTCGGCCGCTCGAGCCGGGACTACTCGAGGCTCAGCTCCTCGTCCCCAGCAGGTCGTCTGGAGAAAAAAGCGGTCAGATATTGCGCTGACTTAGGCCCCCACCCACACCGTCTTCAGGTTGCAGAACGCCCGGATGCCGGGGGCGGACAGCTCTCGGCCGTAGCCGGAGGTCTTCACCCCTCCGAAAGGCAGCTCGGGGTACGAGGTCACCATGCCGTTGACGAACACGGCCCCGGCCTCCAGGTCCCGCACGAAGCGCCCACGCTCGTGGTCATCGTTGGTCCACACGTTGGCCCCGAGCCCGAACTCGGTGGCGTTGGCCAGTCCTACGGCCTCATCGGCGCTGCCCACACGGAACAGGGCGGCCACGGGCCCAAAACTCTCCTCGCCGTACAGGCGCATCTGCGCGCTCAGCCCGGTTATCACCGTGGGGGGGTAGTACCAGCCCGGGCCGGGGAGCCGCTCGCCACCGCACAGCACCTTAGCCCCCTTGGCCACGGCGTCGGCCACCAGCTCCTCGATGTCGTCCCTGGCCGCGGCGGTAGCCAGGGGGCCGACATCGGTCGTCTCGTCCAAGGGGTCGCCGACCACCAGCGCCGTCATGTCCTGCACGAACCTCCGCTCGAACTCGTCGGCGACGGCCTGGTGGACGATGAAGCGCTTGGCGGCGATGCAGGACTGCCCATTGTTCTGGCAGCGGGCGGTCGTGGCCACCGCAGCCGCCGCACCGAGGTCGGCGCTCGGCATGACGATAAAGGCATCGCTGCCACCAAGCTCCAGCACGCTCGGCTTGACCATCTCGCCGGCGAGGGCGCCCACGGCCGCACCGGCCGGGCCGGAGCCGGTGAGGGTAACGCCGGCCACGCGCCGGTCACGGACCACGCCCTCGACCCGGGAGGAGCCGATGAGAAGGGCCTGGAAGGTCCCATCGGGGAAGCCGGCGCGCTCGAAAAGGCCGGAAAGGTACAGCGCCGTCTGGGGGACGTTGGAGGCGTGCTTGAGCAGCCCCACATTGCCGGCCATGAGCGCCGGGGCGGCAAAACGGACCACCTGCCACAGGGGGAAGTTCCACGGCATGATGGCGAGGACCACCCCGAGGGGCTGGTAGCGGGCGTAGGCGGCGCTGGCCCCCACGGCGGCGGGGTCGGCGGGCTCGTCGGCCAGGAGCGCCTCGGCGTGCTCGGCGTAATAGCGGCACCCGCGGGCGCACTTGGCCACCTCGGCCCGGGCCGACCTAACGGTCTTGCCCATTTCCAGGGTCATCAGCCGGGCCACCGTCTCCAGGTCGTCGTCGAGCAGCCGGGCCGCTTGGCTCATCCAGGCGCCCCGCTGGTCGAAGCTGGTCGTACGTTGTTGCCTGAAGGCGGCCTCCGCCCGGGCCAGGCACAGTTCGAGCTCCTCGTCGGAGATCTCGTCGAAAACCCTTACCGTCGCCCCGGTGGCCGGGTTGGTGGTCGTGATCGTCATTTCGCTCCTCGCCCCTCAACTGTCACCCTGGGACCGCGCCACCTCCTCGGCCAGGATAGGCGCGGCCGTCGTGGTGGCGTGAATACCAAGGACACTGGCGATCTCCATCACCTCTAGGATCTCCTGTGGGGTGGCCCCGTAGCCGATGGCATTCTCGATGTGCAGCTTCAGGCCTTTGACATAAAGATGGGTCGCCGCCGTGTCGAAGGCTATATAAACAAACTCCTTTACCTTCGGCGAGAGCGTGCCCGAGCGCCACGGCACCGAGGAGAACTCGGTGTACGCCGCAAACAACTCGGGG
Organism: Acidimicrobiales bacterium; assembly: GCA_052325485.1. GTDB lineage: Bacteria > Actinomycetota > Acidimicrobiia > Acidimicrobiales > Palsa-688 > Fen-671. The sequence continues at coordinate 95,364 of JBKQUU010000125.1, forward strand.
TCCAGCTCGAGCATTTCGTCCCAGAACGCGTGCCAATAACCTCGCGTCTTGGTGAAGTCGGCCTTGACCTGTTCCTGGTACTCCGTCAATTCGGCAGGGCCTGTACGTAGGCCCTTTTCAACGAGCACTTCGACCAGGACTGGCACGCCGATGTTCATGGCGTGGATCCCGAGTGTCGAGGTCAGCTCGAGCACCTCCATGATCTCGTCCTGCGTGGCCCCCATCTTCAGCGCGCCCTGGATGTGCTGACGAATGCCGGGCACGTACAAGTGCGTCGCCGCGGCGTCGACGGCGATGTACATGAACTCCTTGGTTTTGTCATCCAAGTGGTTCTTCTTCCACGGGACGGCGGAGAAATTGAGATAGGCGCGCATGAACTCAGGGTCGAGCTGGAGTATCGTCTCCCAATGAGGCCCCCAGCTGCCCCGGACCTTTATGAACTCGTCCTTGATCTCGAGCTGTTGAGGGGTTAACGCCATAGTGGCTCCTTATCGTCTTCGGCAACGGGCACTGTACTTATCAGGACATCGGCGAAAGGCACGGGCGAGGCCGGGCGCTAGCCGACCGAAGCGTCTTCGGCCTCGCGCAGGCTCACGAGGGCGGTATCACATGCATTTCGAACGTGCTCAGCACACAACTGAGACGCCAGCGTGGAGTCACGAGCGGAAATCGCGGCCACGATAGCCTCCAGTTCGGCAACCGTCTCGGTCACGCGGCCTGGGTGGGAAAGTGAAGTGGCTCGTAACGCGTGCACGCGTGCCCGGATCCTTTCGAGAAGCTGTTGCAGGGCGTTGCTACGAGCTCCCCGGACGAGCACCTCGTAAAAGGCCTCCTTCGCGCGCAACAGTTCGAGGATATCAGTGGTCCGGGCCGAGACGCGCTTGAAGTTCTTGACCGCCGTCTTCAGCGACCGGATTTCCTTATCGTGGGCACGTTCGACGAAGCGGGTAACAACAAGGCACTCCAGAGCCGCCCTCACCTCGTACAAGTCAACCGCCTCTTCAAGGGACGGAGCGCTCACTCGCGCTCCTTTTTGTGCGACCACCGTTAGCAGGCCCTCTGCGGCCAGCTCGCGGATAGCCTCCCGGAAGGTGGTGCGTGACACACCGAGGCGGTCAATGAACTCGCGCTCGATGAGCCGTTGGCCAGGTTTGAGCTGGAAGTTCAGGATGGATTGCCGCAGGGCGTCGATCGTCTGCTGGCGGACTGAGGTGTCGAACTGCCCGACGGGCTCGATGCGCCAAGCCGGTGGCGACAGCGTTGGCCCGGATATGGCCCGGCTACTCATGAGCTTTCGCCTCCGATTCGAGCCATCGAACGATCTCGGTGTGATCGGCCGTCGGCGCCAGATCCCGCGCCGCCTGGGCCCACAGTTGGAACGCACTGGTGCCGAGCGCGCTCGGTCCTCCCACCTGGTCGACTAGTTGAACGGCGATACCCATGTCCTTCAGCATCAACCGCAGGCCGAACCCGGAGTTGAAGGTGCCCGGGAGGATGAAGTTCGGCCATTTGTTTTCCGTCGAACCACTGCGCCCGCTGGAGCTGTTGAAGACCGACAGCATGACCTGCGGGTCGATGCCGAACCGTTGGCCGGCCAGCATGGCCTCGCTGGTAACCCAAAGATGGGTCGCCGAGAGCAGGTTGTTCAGCGCTTTCACGGCATGACCAGCACCTACCGGCCCAACGTGGACAGGGCGGCCCAGCTCTTCCAGGAGCGGACGGGCGGCCACGAGGTCGGTCTCCGCGCCACCTACCATCACCGTTAGCCTACCTGTCTCGGCCCCCGACACTCCTCCCGAGACCGGCGCGTCGATCATCCTGACACCGCGTTCGCTCAAGGACGCCGCCAATGCCTGCGTCCGCAGGGGCTCGGACGAGCCCATGTCGACCACCAGAGTGCCGGGCTCGACCTTGTCCAGCAGCGCAGTGTCGGTAAGGACGCTCGTGACCACCTCGGAGCTCGGCAGCGTGAGGATGAGCACCCCAGCTCCGACCGGTACTACAGAGATGTGGGCCGTCGTAGGCACGCCCAGACCAGCCGCTCGTCGACGGGCGTCCTCGGAGACGTCGTAGCCCATGACGGAGTGGCCTGCGCCAACCAATCGTGCGGACATGGGGGCCCCCATGTTGCCAAGGCCGATAAAACCGACGGCGGCCGGGGAGCTAGTCACCCTCGTGGGCTTCTTTCAAGATCGCATCCGCGATCCGGAAGGACTCCAGGGCGGCGGGCACCCCTGCGTAGATGGCGGTCTGCAGGAGCGTCTCTTGGATCTCAGACACGGTGGCGCCGTTGGCCAGGGCGCCGCGTACGTGGACACCAAACTCGTGGGCCCGGTTGAGCGCCGTCAGCAGGGCCAGGTTGACCAAGCTACGGGTCTTTCGCTCAAGCCCGTCACGCGTCCACACGACGCCCCAGCAGTACTCCGTGACGAGCTCCTGCATGGGCCGGGCGAAGTCGCTGACCTGGGCTAGCGAGCGGTCGACGTGGTCGGCACCGAGGACGGCTCGGCGCACCTCCAGGCCCTTATAGTAGGTCTGCTCGTGCGTGTCGTCCGATGGCATTACGGCTCCCCAATGATCGGTATCGCGTTGTACTGGTCGGCACCGACTGGCTCGGCCCATGAGGTCACGCCCCGCGAAATGGCAATATGGGCGACGAACGCGTCCGGGGCCGCCCCATGCCAGTGACGCTCACCAGGCGGGGCCCAGACGGTATCCCCGGCCCGCATCACGCAGACCGGGCCCCCGTCTGCTTGGACAAGGCCTCGGCCGGCCACCACTATCAAGATCTGGCCTTTCTCGTGACTATGCCAATAGGTCCGGGCACACGGCGTGAAGTTGACCGTATTAATCGTTACCCCGTCCGTGGCGGCCATGGTCAGGTACGGGAACACCTCCCCGGTGAACTGCGAACCTGCCTTCATGGCTGGTCCTGCCTGCTTGCTGGGCGGGATGAGGATCACGAGCCGTCCTTCTTGTCCTGGAGCCGGACGCCGCCGGAAACGTCCCCGAGGGCATCGACTACGGTGTTGCTTATCTGGTCGGCGTACCCGAGCGCCTTGGCTAGCCCGAAGCTCGCTAGAGGTCCTGAGGAGTTCAGGCTGGCCACACCGAGCTGGCTCGCCAGCTCGGTGTACAGGACAACGTCCTTCATCATCAGCGAGTTCGTCAACCCACCCTTCAGGTAATCCCCGGTGATGATCTTCGGGAACCGGTTGAGAGTAGCGAAGTTGACACCAGAGCTCTTGTTGAACACGTCGAGGAGGACGGCCAGGTCGAGGACGGCCTTCTTCCCGGCCACCATAACCTCGGCCGTCGCCGCCAGAGAAACGGCGTTGAGGAAATTATTGAGCAGCTTCGTCGTGTGCCCGGCACCAGGGCCCCCGACGTGGTACAGGTTGGACGTGAAGGCGTCCAACGTCGGGCGGACCTTGTCCAGTGCTTGCTGGCGGCCGCCGACCATCAAGGTGAGCTTGCCCACGTCGGCGGCAGCTGCTCCACCCGAAATACCCGCGTCCAGGTAGTCGGCACCCTTTTCCGCCAGCAGCACACAAATCTTCCTGGTCGACTCAGGGGCGGACGTGCTCAGGTCGACCACGACCTGCCCGCGCCGGGCATGCTCGAGGACGCCGCCGGCGCCGAGCACGACGGCCTCCACGACATGGCTGTCGGGCAGCGACATCAGAATTGTCTCGCATGTCCCAACCATTGCTGCGATAGACGGTGCCGGGCTTGCCCCCGCGTCCACGGCGGCAGCGGGGTTGAGGTCATAGCCGAGGACGGCACCGCCGTCCCGCACTATGCACCTGCTCATCCGGCCGCCCATATTGCCGAGGCCAATAAAACCAACGAGGCTCGTCGTCATTGTCGTCATTCCTTGTCTGTCACCGCGTAGAGGGCACGGTCCAGCGCCTCCGTGTCCCAGGCGCCGGCACCTCCAGACGGCCGGACCGTATTGACGATGGTGGCACCGCCATCTGCGCTCAACACCTGGCCGGTCATGTACGAGGACTCCTCGCTCAGAAGGAACAGCACCACGCTGGCTATCTCTTCAGCGGTCCCCGCTCGCCGCAGCGGAGTGGTCGCCGCTCGCCGCACCATGTCGTTCTTCCCGCCCACAGACAACGCGGCGGCGGCGAAGAGCTCCGTAGGGACTATACCCGGCGCCACGCCGTTGACGCGGATGCCTAACGGCCCACCGTACATAGCCGCACCGTGGATGAGGCCAACGACGCTGTGCTTGGAGGTCTGGTACGCCAGAAGGTCGGCGCTACCTGTCAGGCTGGCGATCGAAGCCGTCAAAACGATCGCACCACGGGCCCCTTGCGCCCGGTAGTGGCGGAAGGCGGCCCGCAGGCCGAGGAACTGGCCGCGCACATTGACGTCCATGACCCGGTCGAACTCGTCGACGGTCAGGTCGGGTAGTGGGGTTAGGCTCCCAAAAATGCCCGCGTTTAGGTGGTGAAGATCCACATGGCCGAAAGTCCCAGTGGCGACCTGCATGTACCGCTCCACCGTCTGTTCCTCGGCCACGTCCCCCTCGACGGCCACACTGCGGGTCGGCAGTGACCCGACGACGTCGCGCAGTGCCGTGCCATTAACGTCCACGGCGACCACGTGCGCCCCCTGCCCCGCCAGGCTCATCGCCGACGCCTTGCCCAGGCCGCTCGCCGCCCCCGTCACCACGACGACCGAACCCTCGAAGCGCCCGTCCATATGCTGCCGAGCCTGCTCAGGCATCGAACCGCCCGATGGTCGCCGCGAGGTGGCCGAACTCACCCGACGCGGGGCGAAAGCGCGACAACGTTCCCGCGTCGTGCCCGGCGACAATGTGGTCGACCTTGCCCGCGCTCATCAGGGCACGTATGTAATCGAAGGCTTCGTACATCTTCACCAGGTCGGCCACCGACATGAACAGCATGTCGCGTTCGTACTCCTCGTAAAAATGCACGGCGTCGCTGGCCAGCAGCACGGTGCCCTCAGAAGTCCTCACCTTGACAATGCACTGTCCGGGGGTATGGCCGCCGACCTCGATAACCTCGATACCGGGAGCAACCTCTATCGCCCCTTCGAACAGCTGTAACCGCCCTTCGGACCGTACCGAACCGAGGCTGGCCAGCCCATCGTCGTCGACAGAATGGGCGAACATCGTGCGCCGGGCGTGCCGGCTCGTCCAGAAGGCGAGCTCGCTCTCGGCCATGATGACGCCCGAGGTCGGGAACAGGCCGAGGTTGCCGGCGTGGTCGTAGTGGGCGTGGGTTAGGACCACGGTGGGCGAACTGGCGGGACCGGCACCAAAGTGGCGGAAGAGGGCCGGCACGTCGGCCAGCAAGGTCCGGCCCCGAGACTTGCCGCCTTCGGGTGAAAAGCCGGTGTCGACGACCACGGTGCGACGGTTGTTGCGAATGACCCAGAAGAAATAGTCGATGTCGAGCGGAGCATTGCTCTCGTGGTATAGCGGGAAGTTCAAAAAGACGTCGGCCCTTGTCGTCGAGCGCGTGCCGTACTTGACGATCGTCACCTCGTATTCGTCGTCCGGCCCGGTCATCGCTCCACCTCCCGTCGGCGCGCTCGGCTCAGTCTCTTGTGCACAGGGGCAGGGCTCCAGGTACCGCTAAGCCAGCACGGTGGCGATCTTGCCCGCTTCGCCGGGCGCGGCAGGAAATCTCTGCCGCGTCCGGCCGTCGTGGCCGGGAATGATGGTCGCGCCTCGTTCCTCAGCGAGGGCGCGCATGAAACTAAGTGCATTACGCATCTCGTCGATGTTGGTGAAGGCGAAAAAGGGCCAGCCGTGCTCGAGTTGCTCATAGAAATGGGCGGCGTCGCTGGCCAAGATCAGAGGTCCTGTCCCTGCCTCTACCAGAGCGATCGTCTCTCCCGGGCAGTGGCCGCCTACCTGGAAGACGGTTATGCCCGGGAACACCTCCGTCTCTTCGGAGACAAGGCGGAGGCGGCCTTCGTTGTGCGCCTTTTCCACCGGGACGAGGTTTTCCTCCGTGGTGAACTCACCTTCCAAGGCGTTGGCCTGGCGCTTGCCGAACCAGTATTCGTACTCCTTTTGGCCCGAAACCACCTGGGCGTGCGCAAACAAGCCGAGGTAGCCAATATGGTCATAGTGGAAGTGGCTCGTGATCACCATGTCGACGTCCAGGGGGTCGAGGTCGATCATCCTCAGACCGTCGGGCGTCGGCATCACGCTGATCTCCCCGAGCCAGTCCCGGGCGGCGATGTCGTAGCCCGTGTCCATGAGGATGACGGAACCGCCCGCCTTGATGACCCAGAAGTTGTAGTCCATGTCCAGGTCGCCGTCCGGCAAGCCGTACTGCCCATAGTCATGGAACACGTCGTTTTTGCGTACAACTCGTTCTCCGTACTTCACCCGGTCAGACCTAGCCAGCCGATCCGATTGGCGCGTGGAACTGTCCGACAATATATGACGACTACCGCACCGTGTCAACGCTCACTAGCTGGTATTCTCGCAGAGGAGGAGCTCAAAGATTGTCCGACAACGTTGCACGAGGGGGTCGCCGGTGAACGAACCAGCCGCCCACTTGGCCCCGCCGGGTGCCAGCTACACGGTAACGGTAAGGGTGTCGGCCCCGGCCCACCCGGCCCTGTTGGCCCGCTTGGCGCACGCGGTGACTTCGGTCGGTGCCGTGGTGGTCGGCATGGACCTGGTCGAGGTGGCTGCCGCCGGGACCACCGTGGACCTCACCTTGCAGGCCGGCAACGAAAGCCACGTCGGGGCCATCGCCGGGGCGCTCGAGCAGAACGGCTGCCGGGTCCGCCACGTCTCGGACCGCACCTTCCTCTACCACCTGGGGGGCAAGATCGAAGTGACCCCCCGGGTCGCCGTCCGCACCCGCCAAGACCTGGCGCTGGCCTACACCCCGGGCGTCGGACGGGTGGCCAGCGCCATTGCCGCCCGGCCCGCCGACGCCTGGGCGCTGACGGCCAAGGGCAGCTCAGTGGCCATCGCCACCGATGGCAGCGCCGTGCTCGGTCTGGGGGCGCTGGGGCCGTTGGCCGCCCTGCCCGTCATGGAGGGCAAAGCCCTACTCTTCAAGCACTTCGGGGGGGTCAACGCCTACCCGCTGTGCCTGGCCACGCGCTCGACCGAGGAGCTCATCGACACGGTGGCGGCCGTCGCCCCCGGCTTCGGGGGCATCAACCTGGAGGACATCGCCGCCCCGGGCTGCTTCGAGGTCGAAGCCGAGCTCCAGCGCCGCTTGGACATCCCGGTCTTCCACGACGACCAGCACGGCACCGCCATCGTGGTCATGGCCGCCGTGCTCAATGCCTGCCGCCTGACCGGCCGGGACCGGTCCGAACTGCGGGCCGTGCTCGTCGGCTGCGGGGCGGCCGGCACCGCCGTGGCCGAAGCCCTCCTCGACGCGGGCACGACCGACCTGGTCGTGTTCGACCGCGACGGCGTGGTGGCCGAGCGCCCGGGGGTGCCCTCCCATCACGCCCGGCTGGCGGCCCGTTCCAACCCCCGTGGCCTGTCCACGCTGGCCGAGGCCCTCAAGGGTGCCGACCTGTTCATCGGCACGGCCCGGCGCGGTTCGGTGGACCCGGGCCTGCTCTCGGCCATGGCACCCCGGCCGATGGTCTTCGCCCTGTCCAACCCCGAGCCCGAAGCCTTCGCCGAGGA
>JBKQUU010000126.1:0-35712 GCA_052325485.1 Acidimicrobiales bacterium
GGGGCCTGCTCGGAACTGATAGCGAGGAGCGGGAAGGGCCTTTTGCGAGACGGCGGCCAGAGGTGGTACCTCGGGAGTGGGGCCGTGCACCGGGCCCGACGAAGTCGGTCGCCACGCGTCTCAGTTCCCCCAGCCCACTTTCACACCTCGCCTCAGCTCGGCTCGACGACGTTCGTACCCCCAGTAGCTGTGGTGCTGAGGGCGCTGGCTCCCGCCCTCGTGACCGCTTGGCGAGCCTCCCTGGGACCGAAGGCGTAACCTCTTAGAGCCCCCTCCAGCTGGGGGACGAGATCATGGCGGGCTTTGTAGTCGACCTCGGTCTCCGACCAGACGTCGGAGGTCGGGTCGCGCCGGCTGGCCCCACCTTTGGAGGCGAGAAGGGCACTGGCGAACAGCCCGATAGGGATAACGACCACGATGATCCAAATAAGCATCGCATCAACACCACCCTCGTAGGCACGCCTGGAGCGCATGCGCAGCCGGGGTCCGGAGCGACGCTGAAGACCTTAACGCTACCACCACTACCTTGTTACCTTCCTGGCTGACTTCGGCGCCGAAGCCGCCTGACCGCAGACGACGTTCAAGCCACCACCGCACCGGACAGGTGATCGATGGCCTCACTGGTGCTCTTGGCCACTGTCACGACCCGGCCCAGGCCGACCAGCTGGAACACCCTGCTGATAGATGGCCGGGGGGAGCAGACGACGACGGTGCCTCCCAGCTCACGGATACGCCTCGCGGCACCGATCAGGGCGCCTATGCCGGCCGAATCCACAAACGGTACGGCTGACAGCTCGAAGACCACAAGCTTCTTGGTGGGCAACAGGCCGGCGACAGCCTCTCGGAACTGTGGCGCACTGAGCTGTTCGAGGTTGCCCTCCAGGTGGCACACCAAGACGAGGCCGACTTCTTCGCACCTTATGAGCACGGCTGTTCACCTCGGTCGGGCCTGGCACCAGGTCCCAGAGCTATCGTGCACCCCCACTGTTACGCCAAGCGCGAAAGAGGCTAAGAGCTGGGTAAGTCCGGCCAGCGACAAAACATTACTGAGAACGGCCGCAATTCGGTGGACCGCTGCTGTCGAGAGGTTACAAGGGTGTCGTTCAGGCGTAGCAGGGACATCACCACGCCAAGTGGTTCTTGCCCGGTCCCCTCGCCGGCGCTTTGTGGCTGTGCGACCGGCTTTTACACGAGGCCCGTTGCGAGTTTCTTAGTAGGCGACAGGAACGGCCCCTGACAGGTCATTCGCAGAGCCAGTCCCGGCGGGTACGGAGGCCAAGAGGTTCCCCGGCGATCTCTAGCTCTAGCGTGCGCGATCCGTGCGCGACCTCGACATAAGTGCACGTCGCAAGACGGCACTCAACGTCACTCTCAGTCGAACTTTCTCAAAGAGTCAAACACAAAAGTGCAGTTCAGAGCGGCCCCGGAAATCACCACGCAGAGCATTAGAAGACGAGGGGTTCGACTCCTCTCGTCCGCACAAAAGCCCATTTCAGGACCCCAAACCGTCACTACCGTGCGCCATCCCTGCCCGGTCCGAAGGCCACGGAGAGTGGTGGCACAAAGTAGCGGCTCCCCGCTCGGCTCAGATAGTTTGGCCCACGGCCTGATAGATGGTGGGGACGATGGTCAGCTCACCTATGCAGGCCCGCGATGGCAAGCTGAGGGCGAACAAGATCGTCGCCGCGATGTCTTCGGGCTGGATCGCCGTCCTACGCATTTCGTCGCTTGGCGGGTGGGGGCGTTTGTCCATCAGTTCTGTGTTGACTACTCCGGGAAGAAGGGCCGTGAACCGTACGCCCCGCCCGTGCTCTTCGGCGCTTGCGGCGCGCACGAACTGAAGAAGTCCCGCCTTGGTCGCTTGGTACCCGGGCCCGGACACGGAATCGGGCCAGGTCGCCGTGTGGCTGGCAATAACGACCACATGTCCTTTGGTTTCGCGCAGTTGCGGTAGCGCCGCTCTCACACAGGAAAATACTCCCGTCAAGTTGAGCTCGATCAAGCTCGCCCAGGAGCCGCTCGATAGCTGGTCCAGGCGCCGGTCGACAATGTTGGTCCCTGCGGCGCAAACCAGCACGCTGATCGGGGACGGCGCGCCGGCTGCTGCTATGAGGCGCTCTACTGCTTGGCTGTCCGTGACGTCCAGGCCGTGCGGGGTTATGAGCTGAGCGTGCTCGGGTGCCCGGCTCACACGATCGGTTAGGACGTCGAGACGGATATCAGTGGCGTGGACGTGCATACCGGCAGCTGCCAATTGGAGCGTGGTCGCCAGCCCGATACCGCTGGCTGAGCCCGTCACGAACGCCTCCCGGCCTTTGAGGTGCTCAGAGGTGACTGACATTTTGACCCCCTAGAAGGTTCTGGGACGGCGGGACGCCGTCAAGGCTATAGCGCGAGTGATATGCAGCCAATCAGATCACCTGCTCATCGATGCGGCGAGCGACCCATTCCACCCTGTCGATCAGGTTATTGCCCAGCACCATGTCGCTGATGCCCAGGATAACCGGCGAACTACCGACCGTAGCCAGGACGTGTTCCACGAACTTGTGGAGCTGGTCTTCGGGAGTGCGCTCCTCGAGCAGCGGTGAGGGGATGATGCCCCACATATAGGGCCGCTCGTCGTGTAGTGCTCCCCACATCTCGTCGAAGGTGCACTGGGTCAACGGCGCCGGCGAGACCGACTCGATCACGTCGAGCCCGGTGTCTTTCAATTGCCTAAGCAGCTGCCGCAGCTCTCCGTCAAAGTGGCTGCCTACTTTCTTTCCTTGGGCATGGTACAGATCGGTATAGCGTTGGAGGGCGGGGACCAGGTACTTGGCAAAGAGCTTCGGGTTGGTCATCTCGGCCGTGACCCCATCGGCGAACTCCACGTACGGATAATCAAGGGGGGCCAACAGGTTGGCCGTCTCTACGCGTAGCGAGTCGATGGCCGCCAGGAGCTTTTCGACTCTTCTGGGCTCGTCGTGGAGCGCGTAAAAGGTCCGTACCTCCCCCATTAGTTCGACCAACAGTTCCTGGAAGGGCGTCCGGTCGATACGCGGTATGACGAACCCGAAATCGCCGACCTCCTTTGCCGCGTCGGTGACCCTGTCAAACCTCGGTACGAGCTCTATGTGATCGATCAGCCATCCGACGGTACCGAAGTCCTCCGGCTCCTTGATAGGGTGCTCGGCGAGGTAAGGGATCGCCCCCCAGAGCACCGTCTGGGGGTGCAGCTCTTGGCGCAGGGATATCCGGCCCACCGGAGTGGACAGCTCAAAAGTCGTGGCCCCGGGGCGCTCGATCGACATGAGATCCTCCAGCACGGGCCATCGCGATGTCACCGGGTCGGTCTCCCTGCGGACGAGCTCCCCGTTGAACCGGACCGTCAGCTCGGCGCCCACCAAACGGTAATCGTAGGGAGCGACGAATTTCATCTGCCCCATGCCCACTTCGCGCTGCGCGTCGTTCAGGGACAGCCCCTCGTACTTGGCAGGCAACCTTCCCTGGCGCACGAGCGCCGTCCGCCACAGCTCCAGACGGTCACAGAAGGGGATCCTGTCCGGCTTGCGGCCTTGTATTACGGCCAACACCCTGTCGTGCACCGAGAGCTCGTCCCGCGGCTGGTTCATTTTCGTCCCCCCTCGTTTGTGGCCCAGCAAGCACCGCCCGCTACCCGACCAGTCTCGGCCGGTACGCTTGGTTGCCTTGGTTTTTCCCTGACTGATCAGTCGCCGCTGTCAAAGAGAGAACCGTTCGCGCGCGCCTGGGGCGAGCTCAACTCCAAGGCCGGGCGCCGATGGGGCGGCCACCCAACCGTCCTTCAGCTCCGGTGGAGCAATTAGGAAACCCTCCCAGCCGATCCCGCGGTAAGCGTCGTACTCTATCAGCGGGCTGGCGCAGGCCAGGATGACGTGGAGGCCGGCGGCCAGGTTGATCCCGGTGCCCGAAGAGCACGCAACATGGGGTATGCAGGTCAGGTTCCAGGCGCTCGTCATGTCGGCGATGCGCTTAGCCTCAGAGATGCCGCCCACGCCAGTGGCGTCAGGCTGCAGGATATCGAACGTCCGCCTCTCCAATAGGTCGATGTACTCGAAGCGGGTCATGAGGGACTCGCCCCCAGCCAACTTCAGCGAGACCCGTTCGCTGAGCCAGGAGTGGTCGTCGGCGTACTGGCTCAGGCTGTGAGTTGAGATCGGCTCCTCGAGCCAAGTAACCCCCATGTCTTCGAGCGACCGGGCGATCCCGAGGGCCCCCCGGCGGTCGTACGCCATGTTGGCGTCGACGGCGAGCTCGATCTTGTCACCTACTTCGCGCCTCACTGCGGCGACGAGTTTTCGCGCCTCATCGGGATCTCCGCCGATACGGAGCTTCACTGCCGTGAAGCCTCGCTCGACGCCCTCGACGCACTCCGGTAGGATCTCGTGGACCGGCTTCAGGCTCGGGGCCAGGTAGGCGCGGACCGAGGACTGGCGAGCACCGAGCAAGCGGTAGACGGGGAGGCCGGCCACTTTACCTAACAGGTCCCACAATGCTATGTCCACACCGCTTAGGGCGTAGGTCTCGACCCCTCGGCGTCCCCACATATGGGTGCCCTCGAACATGAGCTGCCACAAGCGCCCGACGTCCAACGGGTCCTGCCCGACTATCATCGGGCCGAGGAACTCGTTGACCACCGGCCCCACGGTGGGATAATACTCAGCGGAAAACCCCGCTTCCCCTATGCCGGTCAAACCCTCGTCGGTCTCGACTTCTACTACGATGCTCCCCTTGGTACTGACGGCCATAGCCCCCCAGCGGACCGGAGTTTCCAGGCGTTTGCCCACTGGGTAACCGGTTACCCTTGTGATCTTCATTTTATGTCACCTCATTAGTTTTTGGCCAGATTGGCTAGAGCTGTGGCTTACGCGGGCAACGACTTCACATAAATGACCTGTCAGTTGGCCCTGCGGAAGACATCTGCTCTTACCGGAGCTGCTCGGAACTTCGCCGGCAGCCACGACAGCGAGTCGTCGGTAGCGCGCTCGCCGGGTAGGTACTCGATGCCGATGAAGCCGTCGTAACCGGACTCCTCCAAGGCGCATACGACGCCGTACATGTCGATTTGGCCGGTACCGGGTGCACCTCGGCCCGGTGAGTCGGCCACCTGCACGTGGCCGATCAAGTTCCCCAACCGAGGGATGAGCGCCACCGGGTCGGCGCCTTCTCGTGCGACATGGTAAACATCAAGGAGCAGACGGGCTCCGGGGCGGCGCAGGCTACGGACGAACTCCGCCGCCTCGCCGGCGTCATGGAGCAAGTACGAAGGGGTGTCGAAGGAATTGAGCGGCTCGACGACGACCATCAGGCCCGCGGGCTCAGTGATCTCACAGGCCCGCCGGAGCGCGTCAGCGGCCCATGCCAGTTCTCTTTCGCGGTCGTCAACCACGTTGCCCACCAAGACAGCGATCTGAGAAGAGGACGTGGTCTTGGCGAAGGCAACAGAACGCCGGAAGAACTCGAGGCAATCTTCCATCTTGGCCGTACCGTTGAGTATCCCCCGCTGTCCCGCCGCCATCTCGCCCGGGCCGTGGCCGCCGCCCGGCTCGTAGAGGAACCCCACGAGATCAGTGGCCGACAGACTTATAGCGTCGGCGACGGCGGCCTCAGCAGGGAAGGGGCACCACATTTCGACGTACTTGAAGCCTGAGCGGGCAGCAGCCGCGAAGCGCTCCATAACCGGTAGTTCGGCGTACAGCGTCCCCACGTTGGCCGACCAGTGGATCATCGTCCCCGGCTCTCTTGGCGCTGCACCGCCACCGGACCGTGGGCACCTCGGTAACGGCAGGTACCAGCCAGGTGGCAAAGTTGGCACGGGCGCGCAGCGCCGTTGCCAGCCATCACATTCTCGCCATGGTGCCGTTCATTGATTCTGCTGCCTGGGCAAATGCGACAAGAAGCCGGGCTGCACCTGTGCCGTCGACGGCCCGGTGATCCAGGTTGAGCGTGGCAGAGAACACAGGCCTAATAGAGAAGGACCGCTCCCCGTCGGCGACAACCCCCGGCTTGATCCGGCCTATGGTGAGCAAGCTCGTCTGCCCAAGGGCGATCACCCCTGTAAAACTGTCTACGCCGGAAGCGCCCAGGTTCGAGAGAGTGGACGGCGGGGTCGCTTCCAAGTCCTCGCTCCGCAGCTGACCGGCGCGGGCGCGCCGGACGGCATCGTGGCGAGCACGAGCCAGCCCGCGCGCGTCCAGGCCCAGGACGTTCCGGACGACGGGGACCACGACACCGAAAGGCGTGCCCACCGCCAGCCCGACATCGCCAGTGCTGAGGCCGCATTCCTCGAGCGCCAAGGCGTGGGCACGGAGCAAGAGGTCAGTGACCGTCGGCACCGGCTCGGTACCGAGGGACCGCAGCTCCCCTACGGTGGCCAGGATGCCTTCGCCACCGACTTCGCGCGTCACAGAGAAATGGGGTATCTCCTGCCATGCGCGCGACACCTTTGACGCGATCAGTTCCCGGAAACGCTCCGACCGCCCGGGCGAGGGTACCCCCTCGTCCGAAGTACTTTCCGCTCGCTCTCTGGCCAGGCGCCGAGCCCGGGGAGAAAGGGCGTGGCGTCCTCTGGCCTCATCGGCCGGCGCAGGCAGGTCCCGAGCCTTCTCCTCCGGCACCGTGCTGGGGGCCGCGGGCTCAACGCTCTCCGGCCGCGCTGGCCCGACCTCGTCCCGACCGACGTCTGGGCCCTCGGCCGTCACCTCGACAATGACCGCGCCTACGGGCACGATCGCCTCCTCCGCGAACAGGTGCGGCCCGAGCTTGCCGGCCACGGGGCTTTCGAGCGGCATAAGTGCCTTGTCCGTTTCGATCTCCGCCACGGCGTCACCCTCCGCCACGTCCTCCCCGGGCTGCTTGAGCCACTTCACCAGGAGGGCGTCCGACATCGCGATTCCTAGCGACGGGATCGTGATGCTGGCCATTGTCGTACCTTCCTTTCTCTCGGCCCGATCTATCTTGGCGCCGATAAGCTCTGGGGGCCGCCCCCCGGGACCAGGGCGGTCGCCCGTCAGAGCGTATTGACGCCGGTCCAGTGCACCTTCCCCGGGACATGGAACGAGCTCTCGATCATGCGCACCATCCCTCGGTCCGCTCCCCGCACTTGCAACCCCCACCCGATCGGGTCGGTGGCACCGGCGATCTGGCGGGCGTCCGTGGCGCGGTACTCGAATATCAGCGAGCTCCGGGGACGGTCAGAGTGGTTGGCGCCTGAGCTGTGCAGAGTGCAGCAGTGGTGCAGGGCCACGCTGCCGGCAGGCACGACCAAGCTCACCCAACCAGACTCGTCGGCGAACACCGATTTGTCTTTCACCTCGGTGCCGAACGCCTGCCCGTCAGCGGAGAAATCATGCTCCAACGGCCCCAGTTTGTGGCTCCCGGGGATGACCCGGAGGCAACCGTTGGTCTCGTCGGCGTCGTCCAGGAACACCATGACGGCGACGAGGTCGAAATTCGTGTGCGGGAAGAAAGGATAGTCCTGGTGCCACTCGAAGCGGGCGTCTTCCGCGGGCGGCTTCAGGTTGAGCTTCGTTTGTTGAAGGCTGATGTCCGGACCGATGAGCTCTTCTACGATGTCGAGGATACCCGGGTTAGAAACCAGCTTCTTGAAGGCGTCGTGGCGTGCGATCGGGTTGAACACTCGTTTCACGTACCGCCGTCCGGTCCCTGCTTCGGGAGCCGAGAGCGCGAACTTGTCGTTGCTCGCTTGTAGGCCCTTAGCCTCCCCAAGCACTTCTTCCAACGCCGCCCGCAGTTCCGTGACCTCTTCCGGCGGCAGGACACCGGGGACGACCAGGTACCCGTTTTCACCGTAGAAGTCCCTCCTCTGACTGGGCTCAACTACCGTTGCAATTCCCATCTCTCGCTCCTTCTTGCTAGTTACCTGCGGCCCCGGAGCAGACGGTCACCGACGAGGGCGGCAACCAATAACCCGCCCTCGAGGGCTTGCTGGTAGGACGAACCGATCCCCTTGATCGTTTGGTAGTTGACCAACATCCCGAAGATCACCACACCGACAAGGGTGCGCTCGACCCGCCCGACACCCCCACGTGAAATACTAAGACCACCCAGCAGGACGGCGATGATCACCTGGAAATTGAGGCTCTGTAGATCGTTCGAGCTCACCATGCCCAACTGGCATACGGTGAGGAACCCGCCCACGCCGCAAATTATGCCCGTCAGCGTATAGACGGCAAGGGTGGTCCGCACCACCGGTAGCCCGCTCAGGCGAGCGGCTCTCGGGTTGCCGCCGATGGCGTAGACATTACGTCCGTACCGCGTCTTCCGCATCACCAAAGCGCCGACGACATAAAACGCGAACATCATGATGACCATGCCCGGTAGGTTGAAGATCAGGTTCTTGGTGTACAGCTGGCCAAAGACCGGGGTGGTGACCATCAGGTAACGCATGTTGAGCACCTGCTCACCGATCCCGGTCGCCAACAATAGGGACGCCAGTGTGGCCAGGATCGCCGGGATGCGCACGACTGCCACCAAGAAACCGTTGAGCAACCCGAGGCCACCCGTCACCAGGAGGGCGACAAATAGGGCGAACTCCCAGGAATGAGCGCCCGCGCTTGACACCGACTGCCCAGTCGCCCCCGAAGCCAACGGGGTGGTCAACGCCGCGGTCAGCACTTCGCCCACAAAGGCCATCGCCCCAACGGACAGGTCGATCCCTCCGGTTAACATCACCATCGTTTCGCCGACCGCCACTACCCCGAGGACCGAGGTCTGGATCAGGATGTTCCTGACGTTGCCGGCGGTCAGGAAGGCGCTGGCCGTCTTGGCGAACACGACCAGCAAGACGGCGGCGACAACGATGATGCCCAGGCTCTGGGCAAGCTCTCGCGCTTGACCATTTGCATGAGCGCGCTGGCGCGCTCTGGCGAGCAGAGAGGCGGGGGGGGAGCTCACGGGGGCGTGCCTTGGGGCTCGTTGGCGACCGAGCGGCCCCGAAGGCCCTGCATGGCGAGCTGGACATCACGCTCGGTCACGTCCTGGGGGTCAAGCTCCCCGCTGATACGTCCCTGGTACAAGGTAAGTACCCTGTCAGCCAGGCTCATGACCTCAGGTACATCAGTAGACACGACCACCACGGCTGCGCCACCGGCGGCGAGGTCCTCTATCTGGCGGTATATCTCAAGTCTTGCCCCCACATCCACCCCCCGTGTTGGCTCGATCATGACCAGGACGTCGCAGCGGCGCATCATCCAACGCGCCAGCATTGCCTTCTGTTGGTTACCCCCGCTCAGCAAGCTCACAAGCCGTTCGAGCGCCGCCGCGGAGAGCTCCACCGCGGCAGCAGCTTCCCTGGTCAGGCGCTTCTCTTTACGGCGACTGAGGACCCGGACCACCATTGACCACAGAACACGCGATAACGAAGCAATGCTGATATTTGCCGCCACTCGCAAGTCAGGGAACAACCCTTCGTCCTGACGGCTTTCTGAGATGATGGCGATCCCCAGCCGGAGCGCTTGGCGGGGGGAGCCCAACAAGACCTCCTGCCCCTTGAAGATGATCTTCCCCGAAACGTCGGCGGCGTCCCCCCCGAGGGCACGGGCGAGCTCGTTCTGGCCTGAGCCGAGCAAGCCGCACAGCCCCACGATCTCGCCGCGCCGGACGTTCATGTCAACGCCCCGCACCCGAGCGCCCACTTGGAGAGCCTTCGCCTCCAAGACCACTTCGCCAACCCCGGCACCGCGGGACTGACGCTTGAACATCGTTTCTGTCTTCTGGCCCACGGTCAGCTCGACGAGCTGCTCCAGGCTCGTCTCCTTGCAGCTCATCGCCGCGACGACCCGTCCGTTGCGCAGGACGGTCACTTGCTCGCAGATACTGAGCACTTCACGGTAACGGTGACTGACGAACAAGATCGTCACACCCTCGTCTCGTAGGCGCCCCATGACTTCGAACAGGTTCTCGACATCGGCATGCCCGAGCGCAGCCGTCGGTTCATCGAAGATGAGCACACGGGGTTGCCGAAGGGTCAGCACTTTGGCGATCTCGACCAGCTGGCGTTCCGACAGGGTGAGGTCCCCAACCTTCTGGGCCAACGGGATAGCCCGGGCGTGCGCGCGGGTAAGGGCGACGGTGGCATCAGCCAGAAGCTGGCGCTCGTCGATCCGCATGCCGTTCACCGGCTCCTGCCCCAGCACGATGTTGTGGGCCACGGACAGGTTGCGGAGAAGACTGAACTCCTGGTAGACGATGCCTATACCGAGCGCCAGAGCACGGCGCTGGTTGGAGATCTCGACCTTGGCGCCGGCCAGGCGGATCTCGCCGCTTGATGCTTGGTAATCGCCGGCAAGTATCTTCAGAAGTGTAGACTTCCCGGCCCCGTTCTGGCCTACTATCCCATAGATCATGGGGCGCTCGATCTTCAGCGTAACGTCCACGAGCGCGTCCGTCCCCGAGAAATGCTTCGATATCCGGTGCAGTTCCAAGACGGGCGCGCCCGGCTGTTCAGTCACGGCTTCTCGTACCAGGCTTCGCTAACGTCGACTCGAACCGGGCGATGGCGTCAGCGCCGGCCAGGATGCCGTACTCGAGCTCGTAACGGCGTTGTTCCCCCGGCTCCATGACCACGGGGAGGCCCTGTGCCACGAGGTCCTTCGGGTTGCCAAAGGCGTTTGTGGCCGGCTCCATGCCCAACGCGTACAACCCTTCCCGCATCATCCGCCAGGCGACGTACACGGGTAATGTGGTGGTGTCGTAGCGGAGGTAGACGCCGATGCCCCCCAGGTCAGGGCGCAGCTCCCGGTTCACGATCCCTACGTTGACGAAGCCTCGGTCGTCCGGCTCCATACCTATGACATAACCCTCATGCGTGAAGCCCGGTCGTGGCGCCGTGACGCTGCGCCACTCCGGCCGCTCGCTGTGCTCCCCGCTCGTCGGCTCTTCCGTGGAGAAGTGCATGGGGGCAGGTTCCTCGGTTACCGCGGCCAGCACCTCGCTGCCATCGTTCACCACGGGGAAACCGACATTGAAGTGGTACAGGCGCTGGTGATAGGTCGGGAACCACCCTTCGTTGGTCACCACGTCGACCATGCGGAAGGAGTTGGACCCCAGTTCGCACTCGTACCGCCGCCGGACCGACAGGTTCTCCCCGTAGGCAATATCTTGGCGGACAAGGCCCTCCGCCCACACCACGCACCGGTCCCCTACCCACTCCTCACCAAACGTGAAACGGCTTGCGGGGGTCAGCGCGATGCGGTCGTGCGTCCCGTACTGCGCCGTCATCCGTTGCGTGAACCCGAACTGGCTGGTGTCGATCTCTTCGGGCGTCCCTATCGACACGAGCCCCGCCGTGTTGAACAGGCCGCCTAGTCCCACCCGGAGCCAATTGGTCGCGTCCAGGTCACCCTCGTAGTACCATGGCCCGGCCATCAGTTTCGGCGGCAGCCAGCAAAGGCCCACACCCTGGTACTCGGCGAACCCCACGTCAAAACCCCGGTCAGGCAGTACCACGAACCGGAAGCCGCTCCCGGTGCGGACCTCCAGGCCCCGGACCCCCCGGCCGTGGCCCTCCTCGTACGAAAGCAGTTGCACGCCACCGACTTGCGCGAGGCTACCGACTCGGCGCATGAGCTCGTATTTGGAGTACTCCCTCTCATAAATCTGCATTCAAGTGCCTCCTAATGTCCCACGTCTTGAAAAGAGCCGTACCGAGGGCCCCGTCACGTCAGGCTCGGTTCGAGCGACCGCTCGGCGGCGATCCGTTCGCGGACCCGTCCGCGCTCCACCAAATTACGCCTGATCATCACCTGCAGCGTAAGCACACAGACGAACGCCAGCCCAGAGTAAAGGTCGTAGGAAGACTCGGCCAGCCCCAGATTGGCTAGGCCGCTGTACAAGATGCTCATGAAAGCGACACCCAGCGCCGTGCGGCCCATGCTCCCCGTCCCACCCGCCAGGCTACTGCCGCCGATCACCACCGCGATGATTGCCTCGAGCTCGTAGTTGGTACCTGCCGAGGCGTCGGCCGAGCTAATTTGGCCCACCGTGATAAACGTCGCCACCGCGATCATCGCCGCCATGAACAAGAAGATCATCGTCGTGTACAGGCTGACGTTTATCCCGGCTTGGCGCGCCAACGCCTGCCCACCGCCCATGGCGTAAGAGTAACGGCCGAACCTGGTCCGCCTTAGCAGGTAAGCACCACCAAGAAAAGCGGCCACGACCACCGGCGCCGTCAGCGTGAAGCCTGCCCAACTGGCGTTCACGACCTTCGAGATCCCGCCACCGACCAGTATCGGCATACCACTATTGGCCGCGTCACATAACCCGCGCGCCCAGATATAGGTACCGAGAGTGACCACAACTGCATTGATCCCCAGGCGAGCAACCAACAGGCTGTGGAAAAGCCCCACGCCAAGAGCGGTCCCCAGGCCGGCGAGAAGGGCCACCCAGATATTGCCGGTCGAGGTGAAGACAAGACCGACCACCACGCCGGTAAAACCGAGCATCGAGCCGGGTGAGAGGTCGATGTTACCGGCGATGATCGAGAACGTCATGGCCACCGAGATCAACGCCAGCGGGGTGTACTGCGCCACCACGATCTGAAATGTGTCCCCCGTGATCCATTTCGGCTCCAACAAGTCGAAGAGCCCGAGCAGGAGCAGGGTGGCCACGAGTAAACACCAGGCATCCCAGCGCTCCCGGGAAAGGAGCCAACTACGAAGCTGCCGCGTACCAAGCCCACGTGACGTGGCTCGCCTCACCCCCGAACCATTATCGCTCATATCCCCGCTTACGGGTCATCCCTTCTTACTGAACATTGCTACACGTTGCTACTGGGCCTGCTGAGCCACTGGGCCTGCTGGGCCCTCCCGGGCACGTTGTGCCAGGGAGAGCCCACATGGCGTAATGCGGTTACGGGCTATGAGTTAAGCGGCGGGGGTGTCACAGGTTTACAACCGTAATGTACCGCAACATCTTGGAGCGTAGGGCCTGAGGTGAAATCGAAGGACGACATGTGACCGGCCATACTATTTTGCATGCTGAGAGCGCACGAGGCGTTCGCGCTCGTGACCAGCATAGAGTCCAGATATTCGGTCTTCGGGTACGCCTGGTGCTTGACAATACTAGCCGCGTCCTCGGCCATCACGTAGCCCGACCACTGAGGTGAGTACATCTCATCTGAGTACAACCAACCATTGACGTCGTCATTAAGGAAGAAGCCGTCGACGGAGACAAACATGATGCAGCTCGGGTTGGACGTCCAGGCTTTGCCAGGTGTGTTCACGCAGAGACGGTTCTCGCGCTGGGCGACCTCGGCAGCCGGGACGGTGATCGTATCGCTGGACCCGTACACCATCGACAGGTCCGGGTACTTCGTAAGCCAGTCCTGCATTGCCGAAGATGCCTCAGAGGCCGTCCAGCTGGTGAACTGCACGGCGACAACCTTTACACCGGGCATGTTGGCCTTGACGTAATTTACGAAGCTGTACGCTCTGTTGTCGCTCGTCGGTTGGCCTTCGGTCCCGCCCAGCACAGCGATGGTACCGGTGAGCTTCCCGTAACGCTCCTTGAGGAAGCTAGCTGCTTGTTGGGCGGCGAGCTGCCCCGTGCGCTCCTCATTGAACAGTACGCTCGCGGTGGCCTGGGGTATGACGGAGTACAACGAGAGCACAGGTACGCCTATGCTCAGGGAGTACTTGATCGATGGGAGGATCGTCGCCGGGTCGATCGCGTTTACCATGATCAACGATGGCTTTTGGGCGGCCTCCTCTTTGAGCATCGAGGCCTGATCGGTGGCGGTTTCGTTAGCCACGCCGAACGCCTCGAACTTGAAGCCCAGTCGCTGACCAGCTATGGCCGCGGCGTCGTGCTGGGCCGTCCAGTAGGGGTTGCCCGCTCCCTGTTCGAGCCAATAGACCGTCGGTTCGGACGAGGACGCGGCGCTGGCGTTCGTGATGGGCACGACTAGGCCCAGGCCGGCCACGGTTGTCGCGACAACGGTAGCCAAGGTGTTGCGATATGCTTTTCTCATCTATTCCCTCCCTTTTGGTGCTTGCAATTGAAACGGACCTTGCAAGATCTTTGCTGTTGGAACGACGTTATTAGTACGGGTCCCTGTTTAGCTGGCGTTGCCGACGGAGAGGGCCCCCTTTTTGCGGGCCCCCGTTCAGCCGGGTGCATCGGTCGGAACTTGCACCGAGTACGCAGGTGCCGTCGGCTGTGACCGAAATAGCGCCCTCTTCGATACCCCCTTTCTCACGTCTTCGGCCTCCCCGCAAGTAGGCCACCGTCGACTGCGATGGTGGCACCGTTGACATAGGAGGCGTCCTCTGAGCAGAGCCATAGCACGGCCGGGCCGATGTCGGCGGGCAAACCAGTCCGGCGCAGTGGTATGACATCGATCACCCGCTGGCGGAGGTCGGGGTCGGACCACAGGTACTCACGGTTGAGCTCCGTCTCGATCCAGCCCGGCTGGACGACATTGGTCCTAACCCCCATTGGCCCCCACTCCCAGGCCATGCTCATGGCCAGCATCTGCAGCCCCGCCTTGGAGGCGCAGTACAGGGCCTGCCCCGCGTACGCGTCCACCACCGCGGGCGACCCGATCACAACGATCGCGCCCCCGCCCTGCTTCACCATTTGCCTGGCCACCGGCAGCCCGCAGTGGAACAGCGCCCATTCGTTCACCCGTTGCGCCTCTTCCCAGCCCTCCTGGGTGATCTCCATCAGGGGAACGACCGGGTTGATGGCTGCATTGTTGACCAGCACGTCCAGCCGCCCATGGCGGGCCACGACCTGGGCGATCATCTCCTCGGCGGCCGAGCGCTCCCCCACGTCGGCCACCGCCGTCTCGGCGCGGCCGCCGGCCTGTCGGATAGCCTCCACTGTGCTCGTCGCACCTTCCACCGTGCGGCTATTGACGACGACGACGGCGCCCTGCTCACCGAAGGCCAGGGCTAGGCCGCGCCCGATGCCCCGGCTCGCCCCGGTCACCAGGACGATCTGGCCGGCAAGCGACTCGTAACGGACGCTACCCATCAGAAATGACCTCCCCAAGCGTCGTAGCCTGCGTCCAAGAGGACCGTGCTGCCATGGAGGGCCGAGAAATCCCCGCCTACCAGGCTGAAAATGGCGTCGGCGATCTCGACCGGTTGGACCCACCGCCGCGTCGGTACCCGGCTGAGGAGGGCGTCTTCCGATATGGCCCCGGAGCGGATACGCGCTAGAGGTTGCTCGGTCAGGGTCAGGCCGGGGCTGACGGCAAAGACACGCACGCCAGAACCGGCCAGGGCCCACTCCACGGCCAGCACCTTGGTCAGGGCGACGATGCCGGCCTTGGCGCAGCTGTACGGGGCCCGGTTGGTGGTTATGTTGGTGCCCGACACGGAAGCGAAGTGGACGAGCACCCCACCGGCCGCCTGCAGTGCCGGGTAAAGATGACGCGACACGTAATAGGCGCCCGTCAGGTTTATGGCGATGGTGCGGTCCCAGTCCTGCCGGCTCATCTCCAGGGTCGGTGTGAGAAGGGCGATGGCGGCGCAGTTGACCACCACGTCCAGGCGGTCGAGCTGGGCAGAGGCGGCCTCCACGGCGTCCCAGTCGGAGATGTCCACCTCGGCCCACGAGACGCGTTCGTCTTCTCCCGGCGCCAGGTCCCAGCCTGTGACCTGCCAGCCTTCCTGCAAGAAACGCTCGGCGCAGGCTTTGCCGATCCCCCGGCCGGCCCCGGTGACCAGAGCCGTCTTGGTGAGCGGGCCCGGGCTCACCGTGGTGGCCTCATTTGGTTGTCCTCGGCCGTCATTGCCCGGCCAGTTGTGGTCATGGCGTCCTCCTACCGCCCTAGCGCCCCAGGGCTTCGCTCGACGGCCAACGCTTGATAGACCTCCTGACCGCTTCCACCACGGTCTCGGTTTGAGGAATGAGGGCCTCGACCAGTTGCGGCGCGTGCGGGATGGGGGAATGGGCGGCCGTCACTCGTGCCACCGGCGCGTCCAGGTAGTCGAACGCTTCTTCCTGGATGGTGGCCGCGATCTCAGAGGCCACGCTGGCGTAAGGTGGCTCTTCGGTCACGACCACGGCCCGCCCTGTCTTGCGCACCGACCCGGCGATCAGGTCGAGGTCGAACGGGAATATCGTCCTCAGGTCGACCACCTCCGCGTCGATGCCCTCGGCGCCCAGTACTTCAGCCGCCTTCATGACCTTGTTGACCAGCACCCCGCAGGTCACCAGGGTCACGTGCTTGCCCACCTTGGCCACCGTGGCCTTGCCGATGGGCACCAGGTCCTCGGGGCCGCCCACCTCGCCCCGGGCTCCGGTGAGCCGCTTGTGCATGAGGAAAATGACGGGGTCCTCCCCTCGGAGCGCTGATTTCAGGATCCCCTTGGTGTCCGCGGGGTTCGACGGCATTACGACCGCCAGCCCCGGCATGTGCATGAACCAAGCCTCCAAGCTGTTGTTGTGCTGGGCGGCATAGCCGGCCACGCCTGCCGACCCCCGGATCACCAGAGGCATGGGCCGCGACCAAAGGTAACGGGCCTTGGCGGCCTGGTTGCAAATCTCGTCCATGGCCCCGAAGGAAAAATCGATGAAGTTGACATCGATGACCGGCCGCATGCCGTTGAGGGCAGCGCCGACCCCAGCCGCCACCATGGCACACTCGGAAATAGGCGCGTTGATCACCCGTTTAGGCCCGAACTCTGGTCCTAAACCCTTCACTTGGGCAAAGTGCCCTCCCCGGATGAAGAGGTCAGTCCCGAGGACAAAAATGCTGTCGTCGCGCGTCATCTCCTCGCGCATGCCTTGCTGGAAAGCCTGGCCTACCGTTACTCGCTCGCTCACTTCGCCATCGGTCCTTTCGGGTCGAACGCGAGGGCCATCACACCGTCTGCTGCCGTGGCAGGATCTGGGAACGGCGATTCGTCCGCAAAGCGTATGGCTTCCTCGACGATCTCCTTGGCCGTTGCGGCCAACTTGTCCCCTTGCCCGGAGCCCAGCTCCCCAGCCCGCTCCAGGGCCCGCCTGAGGCGCTCTATCGGGTCTCTGGTGCGCCGCCAGAACTCAACCTCGTCTTCGGTCCGGTAGTTGGCCATTTCGTTCGTCTGGTGCCCGTGGTAGCGGTAGGTGACGGCCTCGATGAACGACGGGCCTTCGCCTCGCCTAGCTCGCGCCCGGGCCGAGACCACCGCCAGGTACACCGCGCCCACGTCCTGGCCGTCGACCTGGAGGGATGGAAGGCCGAACCCGGAGGCACGGTCGGCGATGGTCCCGCTCAGCGCCGCGGAGGATTTAACCGAGGTCTCCACCGCGTACTGGTTGTTCTCGCACACGGCGATAAGGGGTAGCTTTTCAACGGCGGCGAAGTTCACGAACTCCCACGTCCGCCCCGTGTTCGCACCGCCGTCCCCGAAGAAACCTACGCAGACCTGGTCACTGCCCCGGATCTTGGCTGCCAACGCCGCGCCCATGGCGATCCCCAGCGCGCCGCCGACGACGGCATTGGAGCCGAAGTAGCCCCGAGAGAAGTCATTGAGGTGCATGGAGCCACCGCGCCCGCCGGCGCAGCCCGTGGCCCGGCCCCATAGCTCAGCCATCACCACGCCCGGAGCCATGCCCTTTGCCAGCGCATGGTGGTGCGGGCGATGAGGGCTCACTACGATGTCCTGCGGCGCCAGCGCACGGACCGCCCCGATGGCGACCGCCTCCTGCCCCGAGGACTGATGGGCGCCGCCAGGGAGCTTCCCGCTCAACGCCAGCGGCTCCAGCGCGTCCTCGAACTCCCTGATCATCATCATCGTTTGCAGCCACTCCTGGAGCTCGTCCAGGGGCAGCCCGTCGAGCTGGATTTCCAGCAATTGTTCGGGTTGTGTGACCATTGCTGTACCCATTTCGTTATCGGGAACTATTAGTCGGGAGCGAGGGCCGAAAGCGCCCCTTCGCCATTGTTATGAACAGTGAGAGCCTCATCGGCACGGGACCGGGCACCGTGGGCGGGACGGGCCGCGGCGGTGCTCACAGCTCGCCCTCAGCCGGGCCCCGCGGCGTCGAACCAGGAAGGACCAACGCCGTCGAAAGGCTATCCTTGGCGTCCCGCAGGTGCTCCAGCATGGCCTGCGCGGCTCGGTCCCCGTCCTGGCTCACAATGGCGTCGAAAAGGGCCTCATGAGACATCAGCCCGGCGGAGACGGCCGCTGGGTCATGCCAGTTCACGGAGATGCTCTGCTCGATGATCCTCGTCATGGGCATGAGGAAGGCGCTTAGGAACGGGCTGCGGGCGGCGTCGACGACGGCGAGGTGAAAGCCCATGTCTGCCGCGATCCAGGTAACGGCGTCGTCCCGCTGCATCCTCATCTCTTCCAAGCGGCTGGACATAAGCCGGATGTCGCTTTCTCGCCTTCGGCCGGAGGCCAGGCGGGCGGCCGTGACCTCAACCGCCGTGCGCGCTTCGTAGATGCTCTCGATCAACTGGGACGAAGTCAAGGACCCGAAATGCATGTGGCGCAGCAGGACGTCGGTCAAGTGGTCACCGTCAGGCCGGCGAACGTACGTACCGCTACCACTGACGGTTTCCGTTAGCCCCCGGTCGCGGAGCAAGGCCAGCGCCTCCCTGATCACTGGCCGGCTCACACCGAAGCGCCGGGCCAACGCCCCCTCGGCCGGCAGTCTGGCCCCTACCTCCACTTTGCCGCCGAGGATGAGCGCCTCAAGTTGGGAAACCACCTGCTCC
This sequence comes from Acidimicrobiales bacterium, assembly GCA_052325485.1. Classification (GTDB taxonomy): domain Bacteria; phylum Actinomycetota; class Acidimicrobiia; order Acidimicrobiales; family Palsa-688; genus Fen-671. Next base: position 18,704 of record JBKQUU010000126.1, read on the forward strand.
GATAGCGCCAAGCGGTTTGCGGGCAGGACCTCGAGGATATCTGTCATGCAGCTTGATAGCTTAGCTGCCTGGTTACCAGGGCACAAGGAATAGGGTACGACGGGAGATGGTGTTCGGACTGCAGACGCGGTGGCCGGCAGAGCGGGGCGTCAAGACGGCGGCGCCTTCACCGGCCGCGCCCGTCAGGCACAGACCGCTCATTTTGGCCATCTGTTGCCTGAGCATCCTGCTCGTCAGCCTCGACATGACCATTCTCAACGTTGCCCTGCCGTCCATCCAACGCGACCTGCACGCCTCCATCGCCGGTGCCCAGTGGACGATCGACGCCTATACGCTGGTGCTGGCATCGCTCCTGCTCCTGGCCGGCTCGACGGCCGACCGCATCGGCCGGCGCCGGGTCTTCCAGCTCGGGCTCTTCGTCTTCACCCTCGGGTCGCTGTTGTGCAGCCTGGCGCCCAGCCTCGGCGGGCTGATCGGGTTCAGGATGTTGCAGGCGGTCGGGGGCTCAATGATGAACCCGGTCGCCCTGTCCATTATCTCGAACACCTTTACCGAGGCCAAGGAGCGGGCACGGGCGATCGGCGCCTGGAGCGGCGTCGTCGGCGTCAGCATCGCCAGTGGGCCGGTCCTCGGCGGGGCCCTCGTCGACGGGACCGGTTGGCGCTCGGTGTTCTGGGTCAACATACCCATCGGCATCGCCGCCATCGTCTTGGCTCGTGCCTTCGTCCCGGAGTCTAAGGCGGGCCACGCCCGGCCGCCCGACGCCATCGGCCAGGTGTTGATCGTCGCTCTTTTGGCCACGGCGGTCTACGGCATCATCGAGGCGCCGACCAAGGGGTGGGGTGCACCGCTCATCATTTCTAGCTTCGCTGTTGCCCTCGCTTGCCTGGTCGGCCTTATCCGCTATGAGCTGGCCCGCCGGGAGCCGCTACTGGAAATGCGTTTCTTCCGTAGCGCCCCCTTTAGCGGCGCCAGCGTCGTCGCCGTCAGTGCTTTCATCGCCCTGGGCGGTTTTCTCTTCCTCAATACCCTTTACCTGCAGGACGTCCGAGGGTTCTCGGCGCTGCGGGCCGGGCTGTTCTTGCTGCCCATGGCGGCGGCCATGTTCGTGCTCGGACCGGTCTCGGGGTACCTCGTGAGCAAGCGCGGCCCACGGCCGTCCCTGGTCACGGGGGCGGTCTCGCTGTCGTTGGCCGGCTGGCTGTTCGCCCACTGGGACAACCATTTGCCCGACCACCGTTTGTTCCTGGGCTACGCGCTGATCGGTGCCGGGCTGGGGATGATGAACGCCGCCATCACCAACACGGCGGTGTCCGGCATGCCTCGCTCCCAGTCGGGCGTGGCCTCAGCCACCACGTCGACGACCCGCCAGGTGGGCCAGTCGCTCGGCGTAGCCATCGTCGGCTCGATCCTGGCGTCCGGTGCCAGCCGCATCGTGCCCGGCCACAGCTTCACGAGCGGAGCACGGGCCAGTTGGTGGGTCATTTTCGGCTGCGGCATAGCCGTCCTCATTGTCGCCCTCACCACAACCGGTCAATGGGGACGAGCGACCGCCGTCCGCACCGCCGCCCTCTTTGCGGCCGACGAAGCGAGCTGAGGGACGGGTAACCACCACAGTCCCGGCGGCTCCGGGGCGCTCGGCGTCAATCATCGCCCGTCGCCCGTTGGACGAGTGCGAAGCAAGTGAGGACGACCCGGTCCACCGGTGGGTCGATCACCACCGCCACCAATCTCAGGCCGGGGTTTGTCCGGCATTGGGCCAGGGCCAGGGGTAAGCGGCTTTGCCAGGCCGGGCCTTTGGAACGGCCGTTGCGGTCCCGGAAATCCGTCGCCCAAGCCGGGACCAGCAACACGCAGCACAAGGCCACGGCGCCCCATTTCGCGTAACGCCCGCCCCGGCCTCCCCGCCGCAGGTGGGCGGCCTTGGCCGTCGGCACCAAGAAATGACCGGCCAGCACCAGGACCGCACTGATAACCATGAGCATCGGCGTGGCCGCGTACCGGCCGGCATAACCAACCGATTTGGCCGTTTGCATGTAGGGGCCAGCGCCCCGGAGCCAGACGGGGACGGCGAAACAGAGGGGGGCCAGGACGGCCACGGCCACGGTGAAAGCTTGGGCCCGCCTGTCCCCCAGCTTGACCCCGGCGACGACGATGGCCAGGAAAATGGCGCCCCCCGCCACCTCGGCCAGCGGCCGGTCCCCGTGGACGATGGTGTCGGTACCCCGCAGGCCGGTCAACCAACCGAGCCCTACCCGGGCACCGAAGGCGGCGGGTATGGAAGTTAGCCCCGTCCTGGAGAACGAGCGGCCACCATGGGCGCCCACCACCACGGCCAACTGGTAGACGAGCCCGAGCACCAGTCCGACAGAGGCGGCGTTCTCACGCCACTGGCGTAAAGCGACCGCCCTCAAGGCCACCAAGGGAAGGAGGAGGCCGACCAATGGCTCTGAGGCTGCGGCCAGGAGACAGACCAGGGCGGCCACCGCCCGGCCCCCAGGGCCCGACGGCCGCCACAACAACGCCCAGAAGGCAGCGAAGAAGATCCACCAGGGCAGGTTGACCAGGTTGTCCAGCATCTCGACCACGGCCACCGGGAGCAGCACCATGGAGCCCACCAGAAGAGCCCGTAACCCCGGTGAGGCGATGTGCCCCCGGGCCATATGGAAGACCAGGCAGGAGAGCAAGGCCAGGCCCACGGCCCCGGCCAGGGCGACGACGGTGGGGACGTCCCTGAGCGGGCCCAGCCCGGTCAACTGGACGGCCAGGCGGGGCACCAACTGGCCGTAGCCGTTGTAAGACGCGGCCAGCGTGTGCCAGACGGAATGGGCCACGGCCTGGGAGTAGAAGATGACGCCGTCCTCGGCCCAGAGCGTGTCCGTTGCCGGCAAGCCGGTCTGACGGGCCAGAGCCACCAGGACGACCAGGGCAAACCCGGCGGTATAGCCGCACGCCAAGACCGGCCGGGGCCACGACGAAGGCCGGGCTTCAGGGAACAGCCAACGTGCCCAGGTCTGTCTGTCCACAGGGATTGCCGGGCTACCCACAGGAATAGTCGGGGTCGACGTTGTTCGGGCCCCCGTTGCCGGCATACCCGAACTGGACCAGCCAGGGGACGCCGCCCGCAAATCCGATCGATGTCGAGCGCAGCGTCGACGGGTCGCCGGGCAGGACCGCCCGCTGGCAGTACGACTGCGCGCTATAGGCCCCGCCGGTCTCGTCCAAGGCGCCCGGCACCCAGATCGGAGGTGAGCCGGGAGGCACGTACGAACCGGTTATCTCGCCCCACTGGTACCAGGTGCAGTAAATACCCCCGATGTCACCGGCGGCCTTGATGGCGTCCAGGGCGCCCTGGATTATGGCCGCGTTGACCGGCCGGTACTTCTTTTCTGTCGGCCATCGCTCCGCCGTCTCGATGTCCACCCACCAGATCTTGGGGTGCAACCCCCTGGCCTTCACGAAGTCGAGGTCGTCCACGGCGTAGTTGTAACCCCAGTCGTAACCCTCGCACAAGCTGCTCGTGAACGAGCACGACGCCTTCGGCCCGGTGGCCTCCGGGGCGGGGTCCCCGCCCGGCGCCGGCTGCAGGATGATGTACACGGAGAGGTTCGTACCCGACCAGGCCGCCTCGGCGTCGAAGCAGGCATTGAAGCCGTTGATCTTGCCGTTGTTCACCCCGACCACGGCGAAGGGGGGGTCGGCAGGCAACCTCTGCACCTTGGCCGTGCCCAAGGGCAAGCACTGCGGCCACGACACGTCAAAGCCCGTCGCCCCGGCGGTATAAGGGTGCAGGGGGCTGGTACCAGGGGCGGTGGTGGTCGTCGTAGCCCTGGTGGTCGTGGACGTCGTGGTGGGCCTCGTCGTGGTCGGGGGCCGGGTGGTGGTGGTCGTCGGCTTCGTCGTCGTTGTCGTCGGCTTCGTCGTCGTCGTGGGCCTGGTCGTGGTCGTGGGCCTGGTCGTAGTCGTGGACCGGGTCGTCGTGGTGGGCCTGGTCGTGGTCGTAGACCGGGTCGTAGTCGTGGTCCGGGTCGTCGTGGTGGTCGTAGAGCTCGGGGGTGGCGCCGGGGTGCCGGTCGCCGTGACGATCACCGCCACCACCCCCGCCCTCGACGTCGTGGCGGTGGCGTTGCCCCGGTACGGAGCATCCCCGAAGGCAAAAACGACGCCACTTTGCGCCACCAGCCAATAGCCCTTGCCGTCCGGCGTCCCCGCCAGGGCCGCGGTCGTGGGCGGCGGTCTCCTTGAAGCGGTGGAACCGTAGAAGTGGGCGTCACCGAACGCAAAAATGCCGCCATCCCTCGCCACCAGCCAATAACCGCCCCCGTCGGGGGTGGCGGCCATGCCCACAATGGGCTGGTTGAGATGGAGGGAACCGGTGGAACCCAGGAAGCGGGCGTCACCGAAGGCGAAGATGCCCCCGTCGGAGGCCACCAGCCAATAACCGCCCCCGTCGGGGGTGGCGGCCATGCTGACAATGGGCTGGTTGATCGGCTGGGAGCCCATGGACCCGAAAAAGCGGGCGTCACCGAAGGCGAAAATGCCTCCGTCGGAGGCCACCAGCCAATAACCGCCCCCGTCGGGGGTGGCGGCCATGCCGACAATGGGGCTCTGCAACCGTAGGCCGCCTGACGAGCCCCAGAACTTGGCGTCACCGAAAGCGAACACGCCTCCGTCGGAGGCCACCAGCCAATAACCGTCCCCGTCGGGAGTAGACGCAGCCGCGACAATTGTCCGGTTGAGCTTCTGCCCTGATAGGTCGCCCAGGGCCGGGGCGCCGAAATCGGTCACCGTTCCGTCCGCCCTCACGACCCGGTACGCGGGCGCCGGGACCGGCACCGACTTCGGCGCCGTCGTCGTCGTCGGGCGCGTTGTCGTCGGGCGCGTGGTGGTCGGGCGCGTGACGGTCGGACGCGTGACGGTCGTGGAAGTCGCCGTAGATGTGGTGGCGGGTAGGACCGTCGTCGCCGTGGTGCTCGAGGGCCCGGTCGTGGCCGTGGTGGTAGCAGCGGCACCGGCGGGAGCTGGACCAGTGGGGCCGGGCAAACCAGCCAGGCCGGCGGCTAGGACCAAGCCCGTGCCCAACCTGGCGCGCCAGCACCCTCCGACCCCTTTAGCTGTCTTTTTCGACCTGCTCTTTGCCACCACTTGGGCACAGCGCGGCACCCGCCGCTCGGTCAAGCCCTGCCCTCCTCGGGTCGGTCAGATAATGCCCTCGCTCAGTGCGGTTTGCACCCAGGGGATAACCTCGTCCAGCATCTCCTCGAGCGGCGTGGTGGCTTCAAAACCTAAAACTTGCTTCGCCTTGTCCACCGAAGGGACCCGCTTAGCGACGTCATGTTCGAAGGGAGGGTCGCTCACATAGCGGAACGGCTCGTCCGGGCCGTGGACCTTGCGCCAGATAAGGGCGGCAAGCTCGAGGACCGTGGTCGAGGTTGCGGTGGACAAATTGAAATCCTGGTTCATGGCCGCGTCGTGCTCCATAGCCGTCACGATGCCCCGCGCAAGGTCCCCGCCGTAAGTATAGTGCCTCACCTGGGAGCCGTCGCCCAGAATGTGCAGAGGATCCTGACCGAGAAGGGCCTTTTGCACGAGGTCCGGCACCACGTGGCTCATGGCCAGTTTGACGTTGCCCGAAAGTACTTGGACGTCGCCCAGGGCCCGCCCCTCGCCGACCCCCACGCAGTTGAACGGCCGGAGGATGGTGTACGGCAAGGCGTACTGGTCCCACGCCGCCCGGGCAAAATACTCGACCGCCAACTTCTGGAAACCGTACGACGACAGCGGGGGTGGCACCTTGCGTTCGTCGCCCTCCACGGAGGGCCACCGGTCGGTCGACTCGAAGACCATGGACGAGCTCAGGTACGTCACCTTCTTCAGCCGCCCCGCCCGGTGGGCGACCAGGGCGGCGTCCACGGAGGCGGCAATGACCCGTTCGTTGGTGGCGAGCAGGTCGTAGGCGTACGTGTGGAAGTACGAGATCCCGCCGATCATGGCCGCGCCGGCAATGAAATGGTCACAGCCGGACAGGAGCGGCTCGAGCAGCGCGGCGTCGCGGCAGTCGCCCTCAACGAACGTGTAGCGGGGATGGGCGTCGTAGGACTTGCGGACGGGCCCGTACTTGGACAAGTTGTCGACACCGATCACGTCGTACTCCCGCCGGAGGAGCTCTTCGACCACATAGCCGCCGATGAAACCGGCCGAGCCGCTCACGAGCACCGTCGTCATGGTTATTGGTCTCCGTTCCTGTCCATCATTTTGTGCAGGGCCTCTGCGGTGAGCTTGGGCCCGAACGCAAAGCGGTACCAGCGCAGGTACGCCGGGAGCCACTTGGCCACTTTGAAATGGGATACACCGAAAGTCCGGTCGAGCCAGATCGTCGGCACCTCGGCTACGGGCAGGCGCAGCCGGCGGGCTTTGGTCACCAGCTCCAGCCCGACTTCGAAGCCCTTATCGCTGTCGATGCCCACTTCGTTGACGAACGCTCGGTTGTACGCCTTGAAGGAATTGGTCGGGTCCCAGGTGCCCACCCGGGCCAAGACCCGCAACGAGGCCCCGGCCGTACGTGACATCAGCCCCTTGAGGAGCGGGCCGCCCACCTGCTGGCCTCCCTTGGAATAGCGGGACGCCGCCGCTACGACCACGCCCCGTTCGACGAGCCGGGTGAGCTGGTCGATCTGCTGGGGGTCGTCACAACCGTCCGCCATCGTGACCACCACCACGTCGGCTACGGCCGCCCCGAAACCGGCGCGTATGGCCCGGGCCGGGCCGGGACCATGGTTGTTGAGCACCAGGCGGACGCGATCGTCCTCCTTGGCGTACTTCTCGACCCAGGGCACGGTCGAGTCTTCGCGCGAGTCGCAGACCACGAGGATCTCGCAGGGCAGCTTCACTGCTTCACCAATGAGGGCCAGAGCGCCGGTGATGGCCTCGCCCTCCTCGCGGGCGGTCACGACCACCGAGACGCGGGGCTTCAAACCCTCACCCCCTGGCCGCGGATGTCCCAGATGTCGACCACCGGTTTGGTCGTGGACAGCTCGGCGTAGCGCCGATGAGGGGCCCCGATAACAAGCAGGTCGGACCGGTCCACGACCTCTTCCAGTCCTACGAGGGCGGGGTCGGTCTTCACGTAGGGGTCGGTGCAGAGCACATCGGCCGCCTTGAAACGCAATATGCGCTTCAGCTTGTAGGCCAGGCTTGAGCGGGCATCGTCGCTCTCGCCTTTGAAGGCCATGCCCAGGATGCCGACCGTCATGGTGGAGAGGTCGTAACGGCGCGACAGCCGGTCGACCAGGTAGAGGGGTAGGCCTTCGTTGACCATCATGGCGGCGTGGCCCAGCATGAAGTTGTTGTTGTTGAACGCGGCCAACTGCATCGTGTCCTTGAGCAGGCAGGGGCCGGCGGCAAACCCGGCCGCCGGCAAGTCGGCCGCCCGCGGGTAGTGCTGGGTCACGCCCTGGCGGATCCGCTCGTAATCGAGACCGAAATCGTTGGCCATCATGTAAAGCTGGTTGGCGAGGGCGAACTTCAAGTAGCGGTAGGCGTTGGTGTAGAGCTTGGCCAGCTCCGCCTCCTCGGGCAGCAGTTCGACCGTCTCACTGGCCAGGACCTCGAACAACTTGCGCGCTCGGGCCAGCCCCCCGGGGGTGCGGGCGGAAACGATCTGGGGTAGCTCGAAAAGCTCTGTGAGGGCCTTTCCCTCGGCGATCCGTTCGGGGCAGAAGGCTACGTCGATGCCGACGCCGAGGGCGGCCAAGCGCCTCTCCACCAGCGCCGTCACCCCGGGGTAGATGGTGCTGCGCAAGACGAGCAGCTGGCCGGGCCGCAGGTGGGGCGCCAGAGCCTCCACCGCCGACGGCACCACGTGCGGGTCAGGGTTGAGGTGCTCGTCCACCGGTGTGCCGATGACCACCACCACGTGCTCGGCGCGCCCGACGACGTGGGGATCCGTGCTCGGCTTCAACCGCGAGTCTTCGATCACCCGTCTGAGCACCTCTGGCGCCCCGGGCTCGTCGAAGGGCATCACCCCGGAACTGACCATGTCGACGGCAATGGCGTCAAGGTCGTAAATACCAACGTGAAGGCCTCGGTCGGCGAAGGCCAGGGCGAGGGGTAGCCCGACGTGGCCACAACCTCCCACGACTACGACGTCAAGGTCGAACTCCACTCCATCTCCTAAGTTTCGCTCCTGAGCTTGTTGTAGCTCGTAACCGAAAGGTGGGACCGGCCCACCGGAACCACGATGTGGCCCCGCGCGCGGGGGGCCGGCTAGGGCGGAGCCTATCAGGGACGCTCATGACGGTCCCGAGGGGGCCGGGGTGTCGGCGTCGTCCTCCAGGTTGCTGATCGACGGGAACCGGTGGTCGACGACAGGGGTGGGCGCGTCCCGTCCGAAGAGGTCGACGACCCATTGCCAGCGAGCACGCCAAAGCGCCCGGCGGGCGGCCAACCCCGCCTGGTTGTCGGCCGGAGGGTGCACCTTGAGGGACAGGTAAGCCGCTCCCCCGACCGGGATCGGCAGCCAGAAGTTGACCAGCCGCCAACCGATGACGCCCCAGATGGCGATGGTCCGCGGGGTGCCGAACCCGACAAGGATGCCGCTCACGGTGGCTTCCACGACGCCGAGGCCACCGGGGGTGAGGGGGATGGCGGCGGCGATGTTGGCGACGCCATAGGCGATGACCAGGGCCACCGGGTTGACCCACCGGCCGAAAGCGCCCACGAACACGAACAGCGAGGCCATGTCCAACAGCCAGTTGGCGCTGGCGAACGAGACGGACTCGGCCAGCCGGCGCCGGTCCGTGGAGAGCTCCTTTACCCGGGCGACCAACCGGGCGAACAGCCGCGGCAAGGTCTCAGGCTCGAGGAACGGCAGCTTGGTGCCGATGGCCCGCACCAACTTCGCCGCTCGCTCGTCCCCCTTGGTGAAGAGGACGATGAGGCCGCCCAAGAAGGCCATGAGCAGCACACCGATGATCGCCACGGTCAAATAGGCCACCTGGAAGCCGTACAGCGGCAGCGACACGATGAGCGCCAGCAGGAAGATGGCGTTGAGCACCACGGCCGAGCCGAGGCCCTGGGTGGCCAGGGCGAAGCCGGCGTCGGTAGTGCTGACGCCGGACCGCAGCAGGAGCCGGTACCCGAGCGAGTAACCCACGGCGCTACCCCCGGGCACGCAGTGGCTGAGAGCGAGCGTCGAGAGCTCGATCCGCGACAACGTGGCCAGGCCCGGGTCGGAATCCTTGGGGATGAGCGAGCGGGTGAACTGGAAGTAGGCGATCAGGGAGAAGATCTCGAGCACCAGGGCGGCCAGGGGCAGGAAGGGGTTCGCCGACGCCAGCACGTGCAGGGCCTCGTGCGTGCCACCGATCTGAGGCACGACGAAGTACTCGACGATGAACCCGACGACCAGCACTTCGGCCAGGTGGCGCACGGTGCGCGGCAGCCACCGCCGGTGCCGCTCGTCCGGCTCTGGGACCGGCTCGGCGCCCGGCTCTGCGCCCGCCTCACCCCCCGGCGCGGCGCCCGTCGCCGGCGCCGGGGGAGGTCCCTCTGAGGAGGCCGGCCGGTGGTCCCGGGAGCCTTCGCCGGCCAGCCCGCGAGCCAGCGCCCGGAACGCCCGCCCCCGGTGAGATAGTGCGTTCTTGGCCTCGGGCGACGCCTCCGCCAGCTCCCCGAACGTGCGACCGTCGGACTCGAAGGGGACGAAGACCGGGTCGTAACCAAAACCGCCGCGCCCCCGGCGCTCCCCGGCTATCCAGCCCTCCACCGTCCCCTCGGCACTGGTCTCCCGCCCGTCGGGCCATATGGCAACGGCCACCGTGACGAACCTCGCCCGCCGCTGCTCGGGCCCCACCCTGGGCCCGAGCTCGGACAGCACCTTGTCCACGTTGGCATCGTCGTCGGACGGCTCGCCGGCATAGCGGGCCGAGCGCACCCCCGGCGCGCCGGCCAGCGCCTCCACTTCGATCCCCGTGTCCTCGGCGATGGCCGGCAGGCCCGTGGCCTGGACCAACGCCCGGGCCTTGAGACGGGCGTTACCGAGCAAAGTGTCTTCTGTTTCCTCGACGTCCCCGACGCCCGGGGGCCGGTCGACCAGCTCGATCCCGAGGTCACAGGCAGCGAAGATCTCGCGTATCTCGCGCGCCTTGTTGGGGTTGGTCGTGGCGAGCACGAAGGTCCCCGGCTCAGCCACGGATAGGCGATCCTCGTGGGTCCCGCGCCGGGGGCGGCGTGGCGACGACCTCCGACTGGGCAACCAGCAACCGGCTGATCCCGCTCTCGGCGAGAGCAAGCATGACGTCGAGCTCCTCGCGGGAGAAAGGGGCACCCTCCGCTGTCCCCTGCACCTCGACCAGGCCTCCTGCGCCGGTCATTACAACGTTCATGTCCACCTCTGCTCCAGCGTCCTCTATGTACGCGAGGTCGAGCATGGGAGTACCCCCGACGACGCCCACCGACACCGCGGCACATCCCACCTGCACGGGGTGAGCCGATATCCGGCCGGCGGCGACCATGCGGGTACAGGCGTCGTGCAGGGCTACCCAGGCGCCCACGATGCTCGCCGTACGCGTCCCTCCGTCGGCCTGCAGGACGTCGCAGTCCAGGGTCACCTGGTGCTCGACCAGCACCGAGAGGTCGGTGACGGCCCTCAAGCTGCGCCCGATGAGACGTTGGATCTCCTGGGTACGGCCGGACTGGCGCCCTCGGGCCGCCTCTCTTTCGACCCGGTCGGGAGACGAGCCGGGGAGCATCGAGTACTCGGCCGTCACCCAGCCTTTCCCCGTCCCTCTCAGCCACCGCGGGGGCTCCTCGGAGAAAGAGGCGGTGCACAGGACGGTGGTCCTCCCCATCCGGACCAGCACCGACCCCGGGGCGAACTTGGTGAAGTCCCGCTCCAGTTCGACGGGCCGGAGCTCGCCAGGCAAACGGCCGTCTACCCGCAACCGTGACGCCGCCGTCATATCTCCCACGTCTTGCCCACCTCCGCCACCTCGACAGGCCCGCCAAAGGCGGCCTCGGCCTCCTCGCGCGCCCGCTCACGGTCGCGCCCCGGGGTCAAATGGGTTACCAGGAGCCGTTGGGCACCGGCCTCGGCCGCCGTCGCCCCCGCTTGGCGGGCGCTGAGGTGCTGCATGGCCCCTTCTGCGTCGGTGGTCAAAGAGGCCTCCACCAACGCCACGTTGACCCCCGTCCCCAAACTGCTGAACCGCCAACCGCCGCCGGTGTCGGCCGAGTAACCGAGCACCCGGGCCCCCACCTGCACCCGTGCCGCCAGCGCCTCGACCGGGTGGTCGGTGACCGACCATGTCCAGCGGGCCGGTCCTAGTGACGCACTGTCACCGTCGCCCACCACCCGCCAGTCAAAGGTGCCGTCCGGCTTCTCGCCCCTCATGAGCTCGCGCAAACCTTGGGGAGCGTAGACCGGGACGCCCCGGCGGTCGAAAAAGTAGCGCGGGGCCACGTACAAGCCCGCGCGGTCGCTCCAGTGGTCGGGGTGGGCATGGCTGACGACGACGGCGTCGAGCTTGTCCAGGCCTACGTGCAACTGCAGGTTGGCCAAGGACCCGGGACCGGCCTCGAGCCAGGTGGTGAAGTCCCCGCACCGTAGGAGGTACCCGCTGCACGCACCGCCCGGCCCCGGGTAGCTCCCGTCCGTGCCGAGCACGGTGAGGGAGAACCCTCCGTTCGCCGTCGGGCCCGGCCCGGGCGCGTTGACCCGGGATGCTTGGTTCATGGCCGTGCTCCTCTACAGGCTAAAGGGGGCTCCCAGTGCTCGGCCCGGTCGAGCTCAAGGCCGAACAAGTGCTGGCCCAATCGGACAAACGCGCCAGCTTCGCCCGAAGAGATCCACCGCTGGGAACCCGCCGAGGTGCTGCGGCGGCGCAGGCCCGCCTCGGACAGGATACTGCGCACCTCGAAGGCGGTCTCGTCTGCCGAACTGACTAGTACGACGTCGGGCCCCATCACCTCACTTATAATGCGTGCCAGGTAAGGGTAATGGGTGCACCCGAGCAGGAGCGAATCCACTCTCGCCGCCCTGACCGGGGCCAGCAAGCGCTCGACTAGGACCAAGGCCCCCTCGCCGCTCGTCTCACCCCGTTCGACCAGCTCCACCAGGCCCGGGCAGGCCGTGCACGTCAGGGTCACCGGCCGGCCCGCGGTGGTGAGCGAACGGCGTCTGCCGACAGCTCGTGGGTAAGCACCGGAAGCGATCGTACCGACCGTGCCGATGACCCCCACCCGGCCCGTCTCCGTCACCGAGAGCAACGCCCGCACGCCCGGGTCGACGACGCCGACCAGAGGCACGTCAAACTGGTACCGGAGGTGGTCCAGGGCGGCCGCCGTGGCCGTGTTGCACGCCACCACGACCAATTTGACGCCGTCGTCCTCGACCAGTTTGTGGGTGACCTGCGAGGCGAACTCCCTGACCTCGTCGAGGCTCCGCGGCCCGTAAGGGTAACGAGCTGTGTCGCCTAGGTACACGAGATCCTCGCAGGGGAGCAGGTCGATCAAGGCCCGGGCCACGGTGAGCCCACCGAAACCGCTGTCGAACATCCCTATGGGCCGGTCGTCCACTGCCCGGCGAGCCTATCGTGGCCGGCATTGCCGTCCCACGTGGGCCGCGGCCCGGGGCCGGTGTGGTTGGGGTACTACTTACTTAAAAATAGAGCTCGTGACGGGCACGCTCGACGACATCGTCGAGGGCCCCGGTCCAAACGTCCGTGGACAAGTACTTCCATCCCCCGTCGGGGGAAACCGTGACGATCGTCCCCTCGTCTATCTCCGCCGCGCAGCGAGCTACGCCCGCCATCGCCGCCCCCGTCGACAGCCCGGCGAACACTCCGGCCCCGGCTAAGCGCCGAGCCCACTCGATGCTTTCCCGGGGGCCCACGACACGGCTGCGGTCGAGCAACGAATAGCCGTCGTTGTCGGTGAACACCGGCGGCACGAAACCCTCGTCCAAGCTCTTGAGGCCCTCGACGGTCTCCCCGGCCGGGGGCTGGACAGCCCATACCTTGACGGACGGGTTGCGTTCCTTGAGGAAGCGGCCCACCCCGATGATCGTCCCCGCCGTGCCCAGGCCGGCCACGAAATGGGTGACCTCGGGGCAGTCCCGCCAGATTTCCGGCCCCGTGCCCTCGTAGTGCGCGTTGGGGTTGGCGGGGTTGCCGTACTGGAAAGAAAACCACCAGTCCGGGTGCTGCTCGGCCAGGGCCTGCGCCCGGCGCATGGCCCCGTTGGATCCCTCGGCGGCGGGAGACACGATTATCTCGGCGCCAAAGGCGCGCAGCAGCTTGGTGCGTTCGATCGAGACGTTCTCGGGCACCACGGCCGTGAACGGGTAACCCTTGATCTTGGCGATCATGGCCAAGCCGGCCGCCGTGTTGCCCGACGAGGACTCCAAGATGCGCTGTCCCGGGACGAGGCTGCCGTTTTTCTCCGCCTCTTCGATCATCGACTTGGCCGCCCGGTCCTTCACCGAGCCCGCCGGGTTCAACCCTTCCAGCTTTATCAGCACTTGCACCCCGGGGTTGGGGCTGAGCTCACTTATGTCCACGAGCGGCGTGTTGCCAATGGTCTCCAGCACGCTGTCGTAACGGCCCATTCTCAGCCTCCGGCCACGGCCGGCATCAGGGTAAGGGTGTCGGCGTCGCCCACTTTGGCCTCCAGCTTGCCCAGGTAGCGCACGTCGTCGTCGTTCACGAAGACGTTCAGGTGCCGGTGCATCTCCCCCTCGGGCGTCAACAAGGAGGGTCCCAGGCCCGGGTACCGGCGCACCAGGTCGTCGAAGACGTCTCGAACGGTGGCCCCCTCCGCCGTCACCGAAGCCTCTCCCGCGGCTACGGGGCGCAAAATGTTTGGCAAACGCACTTCTATAGGCACGGCAACTCCCCACTGGCTCACATGGCTCGGGAAAAACCCGACTTCTCTTGTCACCATTGTAGGCATTCCGGGGGTCAAGCGGGCAGGACGACAGGCTCCTCCTCGACGGCGCCGGCCACGACCCGGTAGCTGCGCACCACGGGCTCGAGGTCGCTCAACGACACGATCACGTAATGCCAGTCGGGGTCAGGCGCCTGGGCCACGTCCGTGGGCGAAGGGTAAGCGGGGGTGTGGGTGTGCGAGTGCCAGACGCCGATGAGGCTCAGACCGGCCGCTTCGGCCGCCCGGTCGGCCATCAGGAGGTCCCGGGGCTCGACGGTGTAGAGGCGGGCGGAACGGGCGGCGTTGGCGGTGGGGTACACCTCCCAGACCTGTTCGCCCTGCCCCGCCAGCAGCCCACAAGCTTCCAGGGGTAGGCCGTCGAGGCAGTGCGCCACCATCTTGTCCCACAGGCTTCGCGGCACCATCAGCACGCTGACGAAGCTACCCTGATGGCCCTATGAGCGCTAAGCCTGCCGCGGCCCGGGGCCTCGTCGCCCAGAACCGCCGCGCCCGGCACGACTACGACATCCTCGAGACCTACGAGGCTGGGATCGTCCTGGTCGGCAGCGAGGTCAAGTCGTTCAGGGAGGGCAGGGTGCAGCTGCGGGACGCTTTCGCCCGTACCCAGGACGGCGATGTCTGGCTCCACGGGATGCACGTGTCGCCCTACGGGTACGCCACCTCCTTCGGCATGTTCGACCCCGACCGGTCGCGCAAGCTTCTCCTGCACCGCCGGGAGATAGACGAGCTGGCCCGCAAGACCCAGCAGGGACCGCTCACCCTGGTCCCCCTGTCGGCGTACTTCAAGGACGGCCGGGCCAAGATAGAGCTGGCCCTGGCGCGCGGCCGTCGTGAGTACGACAAGCGCCGGGCCATAGCCGACCGGGACGCGCAGATGGAAGCGAAACGGGAGATGGGCGCCCGCCGGGTGCGAGAGGCGGCCCGCAGGGCTTAAACTTGGGCCTGCCTCTTTCTTTATAGGGACGTCTCAGCCCAGGTACAGCAAACACTGAGGGATGACGAGTAGGACGGGCAGCGTTAACCGCTTTGGGTGCCTTGAAGGAGGCCGGGAGTGCAAGACAGTTTGAAGCTGGGCCACCTGGGGGGCATCAAGGTCGGGGTCAACTGGAGCCTCTTGGCCCTCGCCGGCCTGGTGGCCTACTTTCTGGCCACATCGCGGCTGCCTGCTGATGTCCCCGGTTACTCCCAGGACGCCTACTGGCTGGCCGGCTGCCTGGCCGCGGCCTCCCTCCTGGTCGGCGTGCTGGTGCACGAGGTGGCCCACGCCGTGGCCGCGCGCCGGGCCAACCTGACGGTCGACGGCATCACGTTGTGGTTCATGGGGGGCCTGACCCGGATCGAAGGCGACGGCAACAAACCGTCCACCGAGCTCGTCATCGCCCTGGTCGGCCCCCTGGCCAGCGGCGTCCTGGGAGGTGCCTCCATAGGTCTGTCGGTGTTGGCGCAAAACTCGGGCTGGGCGCTGGCCGCCGGCTCTTTGCGCTGGCTAGGGGCGATCAACCTCCTCCTGGGCGTGTTCAACTTGCTCCCCGCCTCTCCTCTCGACGGTGGACGGGCCCTGCACGGCTTCTTGTGGTGGACGACCGGCAACCGTTGGCTGGCCACCCGGATGGCAGCGGGCGCCGGCACCCTCCTCGGGGGCGCCAGCGCCATCCTCGGGTTGTACGCCTTCGAGAGGGCGGACCCGCTGGACGGCATCGTGCTCCTGCTCATGGGTTGGTTCGTCATCTCGTCGTCCAAGCGGGAGCAGATCGCCGGCCGCGCCCAGCACGTACTGGGCGACGTACACGTTTCCGACGTCATGCGCCCGGCGGTGATCGCACCCGGATGGCTGACGGTCGGCGCCTTTTGGAACGAGTGGGTCAAGCCCTACCCCGAGGCCGCCTTCTTGCTCGAACGCTGGGCCGGGGGCCACTGGTCGGGCGTGGTGACCGCCCAGCAACTGGCCGCGGTACCGCCGGGGATGCACTGGTCGGTCCGCGCCCAGGACGTGGCCGTGCCCCTTCCGCCCGTGCCTAGGCCCGAGGGCGAAGTCCCCCTGGGACCGACGCAACCGGCTCTGGCCATCGCCGGGCGGCCCGGCGCGGCACTGCCCGTCGAGGACCACGGTGCCACCGTCGGGGTCATCATGGGCCCCGACATCGCCGCCATGGTCGCCCGCGGGACACCCGTGAGCCGGCGGACTTGGGCCACGTTGCGCCCACCGGCGTCGGCTCCCTCGGGGTACGCGTGAGCGGTCGGGCCGGTAGACTGGGTCGCTCAGTTGCACTTTGACATGGGGGTGATCGGTTTCGACTTTGGTTGTCGAGCCGGGAGAAGCGAGCCGTGGTCCCCGGATGCCACGTAAAACAACTGGGAAACCAACAAACGCCAATCAAGGCACTGCGCAACTAGCGCTGGCTGCTTAATCGCAGCCCGTCCGTCTGGTCCAAGCCCTGCGGGCCAGGAGCGGGCGTCATAAAGCGGGGCTTACCCTTCAGCGGCGCCAGCCTGCTGGAGGGGAAATTTAGCTGGCTCTAGCCGCCCGCCGGCGCCAGTGGCGAGCAGGCGGCCGAGAAAAGTCACTGGCTGCGCTCGGAGAATGCTCGGTGAGAGGCTAAAGGACGCGGGTTCAATTCCCGCCACCTCCACGACGACTATTTTGGCCCTCCGACCTGGACATTTGTCCAGGTCGGTTAGGGTCAGGACTTCATGTGCCCGTAAGGTCCGGTCCCTAGGCTCGACGTCAACCACCACTGAGGCGCACCTAGCGATACCCCGACCGGAGCCGAACCAGATGAGACGAGCACCTATCGTTGTGGTGAGCACCATGGCGGGCCTTGGCGGCGTGCTGGCTCTGCACACCGTCGTCGCCCCGAAGTCAATCGGTCTAACGCTCCTGGGCAAGTCGACGACCTCTGCGGGCTTGGGACCTCCGTCGACCACCCGCGGCGACCGGCCGGCACCGACCACGGCGGCACCGACCACGGCGGCACCGACCACGGCGGCACCGACCACGGCGGCACCGACCACGGCGGCACCGACCACGGCGGCACCGACCACGTCGGCACCGACCACGGCGG
>JBKQUU010000127.1:0-23329 GCA_052325485.1 Acidimicrobiales bacterium
GACCGGGCCCGCGCTCAGTCTGTCGGCCACGATCTTTTCGATCACCTCCATGAGGTAGGCAACCTCGGCGTCGTCGCGGTTCGAGAGGTTCTCGGTCGAGCAGAGGAACGCCGTGACGTGCGTGATACCGGCTTTGGCGCACCAGTTCAGTACGTCGGCGATATGGTCAGCCCCGTACTTGTGGCCCACGCTCGGGTCCGCCAAACCCCGCTGGCGGGCCCAGCGACGGTTGCCGTCCATGATGAGGCCAACGTGCCTCGGGAGAGGGCAGCCGACGAGCTGTTTGCGCAGCCGCCCGGCGTATACACGGTAGGCAAGATCTTTACCTAGCACGTTTTATTATCCCGGAGACGGTCCTCAACCATTACTACCTCTCTGACCACTAGGCCTGCTTAACTAGCCTGACAACACTAGATGCTAGATATTACCGCCAAAATGGTGCGGGGGCTCTCCTTAGATATGTTCGCTCTAGCGTTTCCCGTGATAGACGGTGCGCAAGCCCGGTGAACCGGGCGCTGGTTCACCGGGCCGTGACCCTTCTCGGCGGGCTCAACATCACCGGACGCGTGCTCGAAACCCTCTTAGATGTCCCCACTCGAGAGGTCGAGACCGACGCTCGGCTTGCTGGCGCACTCGTGGCAGGGCCGACGCCCGCAGGCATTATCTGAGCCCGACGACGACGTTATAGGGACCAACAGCTCAAAGCTCGGTAGTAAACCCTGTAGATAGGCTTGCTGGTCGGGCACGAAGAGCGGGTTGGCCTTCTGACCTCGTACATCGAACCCGCCCATATATACACCTGTTTGATCAGGCCGTCCACAGACCAGCCATGACGCTGTTAGGCGACCGGTAACCCAGGACCCTATCGGATCCCGGCTCCAAATGGCACCCTTGGGTACACAGGCGGTCTGGAAAAGCCGGCACCTGAGATGTGGCCACCCCCTTTTCGGCTCGGCATCTCGTCGTCCGCCAGCCAACCCAGTCGCTTGTAAGAATTCCGGACGACCAAGTCAGGAGGCGTCACCGACACCAGCTCGTCGACACCGGCAAGCCGCGCCGTCTCGACCGCCGCATCGATCAGAGCGCGGCCGATCCCCGACCTTGACGGTCGAGCCGCACGAACAAGTGGGTGACCTCGCCGACTATAGGACGGCCGACCTGGCCGGATGACGACCCTGCCGGACCTCGCAATCGGGCTGCGGTCAGCCCAGTCGCCCGGTGGGCGTAGCGGCGAGCGCAGTTGACGATCAGATCCTTGGCCAGGCCGGGGTGTGCTATGGCGTAGGCGACCAACGCGGGCCCGATGCATAGTTCGTCTTGGCGCACCAGGGCGCGCGCGTGCGTAGCCGGATCGGTCGCTCCCAACAACGCACCCAGCAGGTCGCCGCGTTCGTCGCCGGCAACGATGGCGATCGACCCCTGTGCCCCGACCCACGCCTGGTAGTAGGTGAGCATAAAAGCCACCCCGCAGCGCGATAGGAACTCCGTATTGAGCACACGGCGGTGCACAAATGCCGCTACCGCGACATCGGGCCCTGACGAGGGGCCTCACATGCACAGTACCGCTCCATGAGGACTGGAGAGTGGACCGTCCTGGCCGCGCGCTGAACTTAAAGATCGTGCGTCGGGACCTGAGCCAGGGGCCGAAACCCGGTCGTCGCGCCGCCAACCAGGCCCTCGCCCCGGCCCGATTTGAGGTGGCAGCCGGTCGGTCCACCTCCCCCCCCGGGAGCGCTCTTGCGCAAGAATGTCGTTCACCGGTGCTCCGGTCCGAAACAAGCGGTCAACCCGCAGGCAGCAAACTTCGAGAATGGGTACCTAAGGTGCCCGACGCCGAGGTTGAGCGCGCGATGAGGCTTGCACCGGGGCCCACCTAGTAACGCTGTTCCGCCACCGGCTCGGACGTGCCCGGGCTCGTCGCTTCGCCCCAGGCCGTGCCGACTTATACGGCAACCCTGACGCTCTTTGGCTTGGCCCGGTCCCCGCCACGACGGCGGCCTTGGTCACCACGCTCACGCTTGCCACCTTGGCGGAGCTGGCATCTCGGGACAATCTGCACCACGTCTCCGAGGAACCGAGCTCGCCACCCGTGACTCTAAGAACCCCACCCAAACCTGGCGAGAGGTGACCATGCCTCCAGTCGTTGTGGGCATCAACGTTCTTGACGGTGCCTGGTTCGTCACGGTCCCTGGTGGAGCGTCGAGTTCGTGCGGCGGAAAGCAAGAGTTCAGTGGCCCAAGCGGGCATGTGCCCGCGAGCGCCACCCGAAGTATTTTTGAACACGAGCCTTACGGGAACATGAACGAGAGCCAATAAAAGGGTCCCGGCACTTAGGAAGTAAACGTCGCCTGCCGAGGGCTCGGAGGTCGCCAGGAGCGGCGTCTCCGTGTTGAAGTCGCCGGAGCACGGGTGAGGTACCACTGGGAACCCGCGGGCGCGGGAACAATGGTGGCTCATGGCGACGACACAGCCAACACCGGGAGGCGCGAGAACCGCTCCACGCAGGTGGACCGAGCCCTTCTCGTCATCGCTCAGCCAGGACAATCTTTATGGCCTCAGCCAGCATCACCGAAAAGGAGGCCTTGGTCGCCTCCGTGGCCGGGCCGGGATCGGTGGCCAGGACGTCCCGGGTACGGCCGTTGGCATCTATCACGTAGGCGTACTCGCTGTGGGCTACCATGGCGCCGCCGGGTTCGTACTCGACTAGTATCCCGTAGGCCTTCCAAGTGCGCTGCAGTTCGGGCAGTGAACCGGTCAGGTACAGCCAATTGCTGATGTTCTCCCGCCCTTCTTGGCGGTCGAATGCGACCAGGTAATCAGGGGTGATGAATCGGGGGTTGGCGTTCACCGCCACCATCTCGACCCGACCGGCGTCGGAGCCCAGGTAGCCATCGGCGGTGCGGAACTCCTGGGGGATGACCGGGCAGTCGGTGGTGCAGGTGTCGTCGAGGAAAGTGAGGGCGCGTTACTCCCCTCCCGGCAGGCCGACAGAAAAGCTTGACGGGACGATAGACCCGCCTACTGAGTCGCTACAAGCACAAACAGGTTGTTCATCCGGGGCCAGAAGTGGTGGCCCTAGCCGCGGTGGCCGCCTTGTACGACCGGTACCGGTGAACCAAGAACACGGCTATGGCCACGACGGCCAACGCCCCCAAGAGGTAACCGACGTCGCTGAAGCCGTGCATGACCGAGCGCCAGCTGCTGCCCACCTCATAGCCGATGAGGGCCATGACGCTGTCCCAGATGAAGCTCCCGGCGGCGGTGAGCAGACCGAAGCGCAGCAAGGGTACCTCGGCCACTCCGGCGGGCAGGGCCACGAAGTTGCGGATGACGGGCAGCAAACGGCTGCCGAGGACGCCCCAGCGGTCGTGGCGGTGGTACCAAGCCTCGGCCCGGTCCAGGTCGCGGTGGCTGAGCAGGATATAGCGCCCGTAGCGGTCGACGAAAGCCCGGCCCCCGGCCCGGCCGATAAACCAAGCGATGAAGGCGCCGACCACCTCCCCCGCCACCCCGGCGGCGATGGCCCCCGGCAGGCTGAGCTTGCCCTCGAAGGCCAGCACGCCGGCAAAGCCCAACGTCAGCTCCGACGATGTCGGTACGCAGCAGGACTGCAGCACCGAGAGGATAAAGATGGCGGCGTACCCCGACGAGGCCACGAAACTGGTCAGGTTGAGCAAGGCGAGCAAGTTCAGCTCCTAACAATGATGGTCGGCACTATTTCTGATCATGGTGCGGGTTCTCTTAGTGGTGCGGGTTCTGGTAAGGGTGCGGGGGGTTGCTCACCGGGACCAGGGCCGGCACCGGCGCCGGTTTCCTGAGGCCCCGGCCGCGGCCCGCCTTGGCCAGGTGTTGGCGGCCCGGGCGTACCGGGGCGGCATGTACGACCAGGTTGTAGGTGACCAGGGCGATGGCCAGGTGCATGACCATAAGGACGGCCACCGCCGTCGCGGGTTGGCCCGAGTGGAGGATGTAGAGATCGGGGATCCACAAGAACAGGGTGACCAGGATGGCCAGGCGGAAGTACAGCCATCTGGGGGCTGAGCTCAAGCGGGCCACTACCGGCCACGTCACGCAGGCGACGATCACTCCGATCACCGTCAGTTTGGTGTAGTCGGAGAACCGGAAGTGCACGTAGCCCCTGGTACTGGGGAAGACCCCTTCGCCGATGACCACCAAAAGGGCGTCAGCGAGGACCGACCCGATGATCGATGCGGCCGTGGCCAGGAACATGCGCGCGGGGGCGGGGGGACGGTGGGGAGGGGACAAGTCGAGCCGAGCCAACGACATGAGTTGTTTGAGCATTTTCAAGCACCTGCCTTCGGAGAGGTACGGATATTTCCCGGGCCGGCACGCCCGGGTGGGGGTGGTCAAAAAGCCTCCCGCGGCGCCGACGTCGGGCTATGAGCTCGTCGGCTTGCAGCCCAGGAGCGGGCGTGAGGTTGGACCGGGTAAGGCCACCAGCAGCGATCAGTACGAGGGCGAGGCCCGCCGCCTCGCCGAGCAGGGCGACCGGAGCGCTACGGAACTGTTCGTCGAAGACGGCCACGCCGATCACCAGGCTGACGACCGGGTCGACCGTCATTATGGCGGGCAAGCTGGAGCTCAGCGGGCCAGCGTAGTAGGCAAGCTGGTTGACCAAGAAGCCGAGCGCGCCGACGGCCACGAGGGTGTAGAACGGCCACGAGGTGACCAAAGCGCCCAGCCCGCGGTTGATGGTGCCCATATCTTCCTTCAACAGCCCGGCGACCGCGGCGTAAGCCAAGCCCGTAGCGGTACCCAGCAAAGCGGCGGCAGCGCGGCCGGTGCTACGTCGGCCGGCTAAGAAGAACCCAAGAACGCCAAGGCCGATCAAGCCCCCGACAGCAATCGTCGGCAGGGGGTCGGCGGGCTGGGCCACGCCGCCGGCCGGCGTGGCAACCGTGAGGAACAAGACCAGCCCCACGGCGAGGGCGCCGGCCCAGGCGAGCTCGTTGCGCCGGGGCCAGCGGTGCTCGAGGAGCTGACGAAGCACCAGGGCGAAGACGGCGCTGCTGACGAGCAACGGCTGGACCAGCGTGAGCGGTCCTTCCCGCAAAGCGAAAGCGTGCAAAGCGAGGCCGCCGATATCAGCAATGGTACCGGCGATCCACAGAGGGTGGCGGAGCGTCCCCGAAATGAAGCCGACCAGCCGCTCGTCACGTTTGGCTTGGGCCTCGGTCACCAGCCCAGCACTTCGGTGCTGGAGCGCAGTGGAAACGCCGAAAAAGGCGGCGGCCGCCAGCGCGAGCAAGGTTGCTAGCAACACGGTCGGTCTCCCGGCGCCGCGTTGGCGAGGCCGCGCTGGTAGGGGCCCACGGCGCGCTGGGCGCTCCCCCTGCCACTGGCGGTCACCCCGTGCAAGCCAAGCTCGATGGGTGCAACACCCGGCACTTGGGCCGGCCGAAGGGCGATGTCGGCGTCTTCCGGGCCAGGGCACCGATCAAAGGGCCGCGGCAGTCCCAGCCTTGGCTCATTACCGGTCTTGGTGCCCTTGGCCATGGCTCCCAGTATCTGTCGGGATGCTTACGGCGACATGAACGAAGAGACCCTTTCCGCGATACGACGCTGGCTTCAGCCTTTGCTGCAGTCGCCGCGTAAGGCCACCGCCGGTGCCGGGGCACGCCCAACGTGGCCAACGGCGGCGAAGGTCAAAACGCCCTGGCGGCCTCTGGGCCAGTTCATGTTGCCGCAAGGATTAGCCGTACAGAATCGGGTATGGTCCCCAAGGAGCGTCGGACCTGACCGAGGACCGCGGATGGCAGTCCCAAGCGACGTTTACCGCCATTACGAGCGCCGGCTTGCTCGTTCCCTCCATCCTTATGACCTCTCGCACCACTGACGAGCGCACCAAAGATGTGAACCGAAATTATCTCGCTCTCACCGAGCTCAAACGAGCAAGGAGCACGATGAAGGTGCCCCCACCAAGTGGGCCCATAGAAAGGACCAAGAAAATGCGCACCAGTTCAGTAAATGACGAGCCGCGCCAAACGACCGGGTTGACCGCCGGAACGACCATGGCCGTCGCCGGGACCGAACGTCCCCGGGGCCCGCGGTCCTCTTCCCAGCCCCTCACGACCGGCGCGGCACTGCCAGCACCCAGCACGAGTTCGGGCGAGCGTCCCAGCAGTCCCAAAGAAACGGGGACTGCTGTTCAACAAATGCACTACGAGGTCCCGTGGCAGCTGCTACCGGACGACCATGGGCACGGGAACGAGGCGGACGAGCCAGGGGAGGCGCCCTCGGGTTCGGACCACAGCCCTCAGTCGCTGGCCCGCTTCGCCGGTCTCCTGACCAGGGCGGACCTCAGCGCCGTCGTCGCGTGTGGTGAAGGCGAGATGACCGTGGAAACAACGTCCCCCTTGATGCCCGGGTTGTTGCCGGGCGCCGTGTTGCCTTTCGAAGACCACCTTGGGCCCGCAGCGAAAGTTGCAGTTGGGTCGCTCCTAGCCGGGCGCTCGGCGTGGGCCGACTGTCTCCCACCACCGGGTTTTCGCAGCACAGCTCTGATCGCCGTGCCGTCCATGGCGGCTTCCAAACGATTGGTGCTCGTTGCGTCCGTCCACAGCCTTTTCGAAAAACGAGACCTCGGGTTCGCAGCGGCCTATCTGGCCCAAGCCCGCCAAGTCGCCAAGCAATCTTTAGACCTGCAGGAGGTCGCTGCGTAGACGGGGGCGTCCCGGAGGTACGTCGGCTGGCCCTGGCGCAGTCCGTGTGCCTAAGCGAACAAGGATCCGGCGTGGCCCATAAGGAGCAAGCCCAGCGGCACGCTGTAGCGATGCTTCCTACCACAGCCCCCTGGCGGGGCCGCCCCCCAAAATGTCGGCGTGGGACGTCCTCAGCCAGTCACGCGGGGCCAGGCGTGCCGTCAGAGGGCCGAGCAGGCGCAGTACAGGCGGTGTCGGCCCCGTGCGGCGCCAGACGGGCGAGCCCAAGTAGTAGCGGCCGGAGCGGTACCCGGCACTGCCAGCCTTCAAAAGCACCGGGCAGACCAGCACCTGGCGATCAGTGACGTGAACCGACAGCAGGCTACATACGCAGGATAGTTAGGCATTCGGCGGCCAGGAGCGCCAGCAGCACAACCGCTGTCATCGCCGTCAGCCGAGCGCTGGCCTCGACACCTCGGTCGCTCCCTGGCAATGCTCGGTGAGGAGCCGTCGCTTCTGGCTCGGCACATGTAGATGGCTCATTGGTAGCGACGCTAGGGAACCAGCCTTACAGCACGATTGAAGAGGCCACCCGCGCACTAAGAATAAGCGGCTTGCCGACGCCGAAGCTGGCAGCCCAGGACCGCTCGGCGACCCGTCGTTGCGTTGTTGCTCCAGTTCGGGGCCGGCTAGCGCAAACTCGTCCTCGCTCGGCCGTGCGAGCTTCTGGCCCGTTCCGGCGCAAGCTGGCACATCCCCGCTCTACCTCAGCGAACTGGCGGCTCGTTCGGGCCCGTTGCAAACCGAGGAGGCGCCGGGCATCGATCACGCCGGCAATACCGTCGTTGGCCTTGCCAGTCTCTTGGACCTTCTAGGCACTCGGCATTTTGCCCACCAAACCAGGAGCCCGCGGGCACGACGCCATCCAAAATGTCAAACGAAATTACCCCGCTCTCACCGAGCTCAAACGAGCAGGGCGCACGATGGAGATATCCCAAAGGGGAGTTGGAACCCAAAAGAAAGGACCAAGAAGATGCGTACCACCTCAGTAGGTTACGGGCAGCATCCTCGCCGGACGGCGGCGCTGGTCGCCCTCGTCGTCACCAGCCTGACCGCCACCACCACCGGGACCGGGCTTGTCCTGGCGGGTCCGCCTCCGCCCAGCCGCCGACGGCCGCGGGCACGCCGGTGCCACCACACCGCACGAGCCCGGTCGAACTTCCCGGTGCCGCCCGCTATGAAAACCCGGGCGTGATGGCCCGAGCGGTCCCGCGGACAGCTGGCTTCGGCTCCGCCCGCGCCGTGGCCAGATCGGCGCCCGGCGCCTCCTCGCCCGGGCCAGGTCCTTAGCACCATCCCAGCCGGCCTCGTCCCCGCGCCCACCTAGCCAAAGTGCCCCGCCGCTCCCGCACGGCGGGGCACTGACGCGCCCGGAGCGGGAAGGAACGCCGGCCGTCAAGCCCTCACGTGAAGGTCCCAAATAGCTGGCTAGGAGCCATAAGCCCTCACCGGGCCCAGCTCGGGCGCAGCGTAACCTCGTCACATGCGCGTTCTGGTCGTCGAGGACGAGATCCGGATGGCGGACATCTTGAAGCGTGGCCTCGGCGAGGAAGGCCACGCCGTCGACGTCGTCCACGATGGACCCGGCGGCGTCCGCATGGCCTCTGAGAACCCCTACGGCGCCATTTTGTTGGACGTGATGCTGCCCGGGTTCGACGGGTTCGAGGTGTGCCGGCGGCTGAGAGCAGCCGGCATCTTGACCCCGGTTCTCATGTTGACCGCACGCGACGACATCGGTGACCGAGTCCGCGGGCTCGACGTCGGCGCCGACGGCTACCTGGTCAAGCCGTTCAGCCTTTTGGAGCTGGCGGCGCGCCTCCGCGCCCTGGCCCGGCGCGACGATCGCGCTCGCCCGGTGGCCCTGATCGAGGGCGACCTCAGGCTCGAGCCGGCGTCCAAGCGGGTCTGGCGAGGAACGTCCGAGATCGAGCTGTCGGCCAAGGAGTTCTCATTGCTCGAGCTGTTCTTGCGCCACCCGGGCGCCGTTCTCACGCGGTCTCAGATCCTCGACGCCGCTTGGGACATCGCCTACGACGGGACCTCGAACGTCGTCGACCAGTACGTCAACTACCTCCGGCGCAAGATCGACGTCCCATTCGGCCGCCAGGACCTGGAAACCGTGCGCGGCGCGGGCTACCGGCTCCGCCGCCGCGAAACGACGTAAGCGGCCATGCGCGTGCCGCTCCGTTTGCGTTTGGCGGTGATGTTCAGCATCGCCTCCGCCGCCATTTTCTCTCTCGGCGGCTGGCTGTTGGTAACCAACCTTTCGACCGGCCTGCTCTCCAGTGTCGACACCCAGCTCGGGACCGTCCTTTCTCAGGCGGGCGCCTACCTCCCCAGCTCGGCCACCGCCCGCGGGCCAGGACCAGTGCCGACGCGGGCGGGCCGCCTGCCGGGCGAGCTGTTGGTCCAAGTAATCGGAGCGAACGAAGTGGTGCAAGGCGCAAGCCACGATGCCGGGACTACGCCTCTGCTCAACCCCGCGCAGCTAGGGCTGGCCCGAAGGTCGCGGTTGACGTTTACATCCTCGAGCGGAGGCGACCGGGCCCGGCTGGCGGCAGAGCCATTTAGAGGTCACGCGGGCTGGGTGGCCGTCGCCAGCGCCTCGCTCGACACCTTCGACGACACCATGAGCGACGTGTCCCGGGAGCTTCTGGTCGGCGGATTCGTGTTCGTCGCCCTCGCCACGATCGGCGCCTACTGGCTGGCCCGGGCGGCCCTTGGCCCCGTGGAGCGTCTGCGCCGGCAGGTGGCGGCACGTTCGGAGCGCGACGAGCAGCCCGACCTCCAGGTACCGAACACGGGGGACGAGATAGCCGCCCTGGCCAGCACGATGAACGACTTGCTCGGACGTCTTCACGGCGCGCTGGCCCGCCAGCGCGCCTTCGTGGCCGACGCCAGCCATGAGCTGCGCACCCCGTTCGCCGTACTGCGGGGTGAGCTCGAGCTAGCGGGACGGCCGGGCAGGCCTATAGACGACCTCAGGCGCGCCGTCGCCAGTGCGGCAGAGGAGGCAGCCAGGCTGAACCGGCTCACTGACGACCTACTTCTGCTCGCCCGCAGCGACAGCGACCGCATGGCGCTACGGCTCGGCCCCACAGAACTGGGCGCCCTACTCGAAAAAAGCGCGGCGCATGCTCGCCGGCAGGCCGAGCCCGCCGGCATTGTTTGCCGGGTCGAAGTACCCCCCGGCTTAGTGGCCGAGATCGACGGCGACCGTATTCGACAAGCTGTGGACAACCTGGTGGACAACGCCCTGCACTTCGCTCCTACGGGGACCCAGATCCTGATCTCGGCCCGGAGGAGCAATGACCGGGGAGGGGTCACGATCGAGGTCGCAGACTCCGGGCCGGGCTTCCCGGCAGACTTCCTGCCTCACGCCTTCGAACGTTTTCGGCGGCCCGACGATGCACGGGCCCGCACCGACGGTGGGACGGGCCTTGGGCTGGCGATCGTGAGCGCGGTCGCCAGGGCGCACGGGGGGCAGGCGATGGCCCAGAACCGGGACGAAGGTGGCGCCATCGTCTCCATCGCCGTTCCCGGCGCGACAACTCGCCGCCATCTGGGCCCCTCCTGAGCGCGGTTCTGCCCCCGGCGACATCCACTTTCATGTCTATGCACGGCGGCAGCGCGAGTGATGATCAGCCATAAGGCAACGGGCCCCGCCGTCGTCAGCTCGCGCTTACCCCGGCACCAATCAAATGGCCGACGCCGTAGGTGACCGAGGCGGCAATGACCGCCGCTAGTAGCTGACGGCCGGCAGTGCGCCAAATGCCTTGGCCGGAAAAAAAGCCGATCGCCGCTCCCAGCTGTTCCGCAACCTGCGCCGCCAACGCGACGCCGCCCGGGCTGCGCTGCGTGACCCCCTCACGGGGTTAGCCAACCGAGTACTTTTCCCGGACCGCCTGCAAAACGCATTAGCGCGTTTGGAGCGGACCGGGGGTGTCGTGGCGTGTTGTTCTTGGACCTAGACGACTTCAAGGCCGTCAATGACTGCCAAGGGCACCGCGCCGGCGATGAACTGCTGCTGGCTTTGGCCAACCGCTTGCAGGCCACGGGGCGCACGGGCAGACCGTGGCCCGGTTGTCCGGCGATGAGTTTGCCATGATCGTTCACGGGAGCGACCCGTCAGCGGCAGCCGCAGCCGCAGAGCGGGTGCTGGAGGTCATGCAGGCGCCCTTTGTCATCTCGACGGGGCCAACGACCATGCGGGTCAGCGTCGGCATAGCGACCACCAGGGATGGCGACCTGTCGCCCCCGTGCCTGTTGGACCAAGCCGACCTGGCCATGTACGCCGCCAAGCGCGCAGGCAAGAACCGCTACGAGGTCTTCGGGGGCAACCTAGTCGGTGCGGCGTAGTTCGTCGATTTTCGCCTTCCGGCTTTAGCACGAACGTCGTGTTCAGCGGTCCGCCGCCGCCGCCCCGTCCCCCCGGGCCGTCCGGCTTTCCCGCCTCCATCGCTGGCTCTCGCACCGTAGCTTGGCTCAGATGTGGACCCCGACTTCGCCACCGTCTCGATGACCGCCGGGCCACCGAGCTTGGCCGCCGATGGTGGTCTTCACCCCCTGGGTGAACGGGTCGGGCGCCTCGCTCGTCCGCCGTCCCTGTGGGCCCCAGCTCGGCTAATGGGCCAGTAGCGGTGCCAACGTCCCTCACGGTGCCGGCACACCGCTTAGTCAGCCAGTAGTTGGCGAAGAGCCCTCAACCTCACCTCGTCGTCCTCGAGGGAGCCGAGCAGTCGTCGGCCCAGCTCGCGGGCCTCCTGTACGGCCAGCATGACGGCGGTGGCGTTGCTGGCGCTCATTTTGAGAGATGGCCACTTAAGCCTCGATCTCGTCCACTCTTGGTGAACAGCACCCGGGCTGGGGTGGAGCAGACGGGTGACCACCCCCCTTGACCGCCTGATGGTCGGCAGCCACCTAACCCCACGCCTTGAACCGCTTATAGGCCCGCGAGCGCCGGTACTTCGTGCCGGCCTAGCACCTCAGATAAGTAAGGAAAAGGGGCTTTGAACCCGGGGTCCTATAGCTGTGGGCCTGGCTTGGCGCTATCGCACATCGACAAGCGGCGGGTAGCCAAGGATGCTAAGGCATGCCTTAGCGACGACCGTGACCACCACGACCGTGGCCGCCGTAGCTTCCATAGCCACTGCTGACCGGCACAACCGTGACCGAGGTGGCGCCCAGTGTGTTGGTGCCCCCCTGGGTGCCCAAGACCTGCACCTGGTCCCCGGCCAAGATGGTGCCCAAGGACGGCGAGCTGGTCCCCGGCTCGTTCAACGTGGTCGTGGTGGAGACGTCCACGGTGACCAGAGTCGTGGTGCCACCGGTGCCGGCCACGTCCATGGTGAAGGTGGTGGGGGCGGTCGCCCCCGGGGCGGTGACGACGCTGCCCGACTCCCTCACAGAGGGGAGCGTGAGCGAGGTGGCGCCCAGCGTGTTGGTGCCGCCCTGGGTGCCAGTGACGCTCATTTGGTCCCCGGCCAAGATGGTGCCCAAGGACGGTGAGCTGGTCCCCGGCTCGCTCAAGGCGGTCGTGGGGGAGACGTCCACGGTGACCAGGGTGGAGGCTGTCGCCGTAAGCACCCAGCTCCCGTTCCAGCTCCCATGGTTGGAGGTCGAACCCGTGCCAGCCACGTTCATGGTGAAAGTGGTGGGGGCGGTCGCCCCCGGGGCTGTGACGACGGTGCCCGACTCTCTCACGGCCGGGAGCGTGACCGAGATGGCACCAAGCGTGTTGTAACCGGCCTGGGTGCCAGCGACGCTCACTTGGTCGCCGGCTACGATGTTGACCAGCACCGGCGAGCTGAAACCGGGCTCGCTCAAGGTGGTCGTGGTGGAGACGTCCACCGTGACGATAGTCGTGGTGCTACCGGTGCCAGCCAGGTCCATGGTGAAGGTGGTGGGGACGCTGCTAGCCGGTGCGGTGACGACGGTGCCCGACTGCCTCAGCTCGGGGAGCCTGACCGAGGTGGCGCCCAGCGTGTTGGTACCGGCCTGGGTGCCCGAGACCTCGACCTGGTCCCCGGCCAAGATGTAGGCCAGGGCCGGCGAGCTGAAACCGGGCTGGGCCAGAGTCGTGGTCGTCGAGACGTCGACGGTGACGAGGGTCGTGGTGCCGGCTGTCCCCGCCACGTTCATGGTGAAGGTGGTGGGGGCGCTGCTGGCCGGCGCGGTGACGACCGTGCCCACAACGGGGCCATACCCGTGGCCGAAATATCGCCCGCCCGAGCCCGCGCGCCAGGCGGGAGCTCCAGGCCCACCGTAGTGGTTGGCGGGCAGAGGCACTGCGCTGGCGCTTGTAGCGCTCACAAGCGAGAGCGCCCCGACCAGGCACGCCACCGTGCCCGCGGAAAGCACAACGCGGGCGGGTCCCCTGAAGAAACTGTTTTCTCTCGCTCCGGTCATGAACGTAAGCCCTCCTTCTTTCGAGCACCACGCCTTAGGCCAGGTGCCCTGGCCCGGCGCCACCTGCAAGCCCATCGCAGGCGCAAGGTCATAAGTACACCCGGTTTGTGATGACTTTTGTGAAGCCACGGCCTTCTCAGCCTTTTATTCCCGCAAACTTATGGGGGCTTCAGTAGGTTCTTAGTTTGTTGGCGGACGATAAATAGGAACGGGGTAATTCGAACTTGTTCCGCAATACCAGAACGAGACTTTAGGCGCGCTCAAGGTGAGTCACGTGTTATGGCGTTCGACCAGAACAACGTTTCATTGGACGCGGACGCTTCCAGTGGCGAGCGGGAGCATTGCCAGGTCACGCTGGACGGTGGGAGCGTGTCTGAGGCACGCGAAAATACCGGGCGGTACCTCGCACCGGCCACCCAGCCAGGCACGGGCTTGGTCTGCAGGATCGTGCAGCCTGAAGATGGCTCATGGCGATCCTGGCGGTCCCGCCGGGCGGCGACCAGAGGCTACTTCGGTGTCGGCCCCGACCCGCTCAGCCGGGCAGAAGCCTCCATGCTCGCCGGTCTGCCCCAGCCACCCGTCCGGTTAGGGTCCGGTCCTGTACCTGGCACTGGCCAAGAGCCGCAACGGGCCACGTCTTGGACCAGTTGGTCGCTAACCAGTACCTGACCAGGGCGCAGGCCGACGCCGCCTATAGCGCACCCCGCCGTTGCAGCGTGATTGACCGCTGGGGGTAGTCACCAGCCGGCCTCTAGGCCCCGAAGCGGCGGTGGCGTCGGGTGTAGTCGCGCAGGGCCCGGAGCAGGTCGATCCGCCGGAACGCCGGCCAGGGTCCACGAAGGCGAACTCGGCATGGGCGGACTGCCAGCTCCGAGGGATCGCCACCTACGTCTCCAGTCCAGGACGACTCCCTGTACATGATGGTATGTGCGCCGCCTTGATAACGGCCCTGAGCTGGCTCGGGTCAGCCCGGCCGCCCACCTGTCCCGTCCGGCCAGCTCTGCTCCCTCATCTAGGGTACTGCCGGGCAGGGCCGCCCCCGGCGCCCGCCAAGTAGCAACTGACGCCGCCTTTCGACCAAGGAGGACCGCTCACGGTGCACGCCCATCTCACCTCGGCCGTCATCTACCGCATGGACTACCTGCAGGCGGTCGTCATAGGCCTCATCCAAGGCCTATTCGAGCTGTTCCCCCTGTCCAGTCCAGCCTCGGCCACAGCGTCCTTGTCCCCTCGTGGATCGGGGGGAGCTGGGCGACCCTAGTGCGCCAGGAGTCGGAACCCGAAAGCCCGTACCTGGCCTTTGTCGTCGGCCTCCACCTGGCTAATGCCGTGGCGTTGGTTGCTTTCTACCTGCGGGAGTGGGCCAGGGTCATCTCAGCGTTCTTCCGCACCCTGTGGAGGCGGCACATCGAGACCGACCGCGAGCGCCTGGCCTGGTTGATCGTGGTGGCGACCGTGCCCGTCGGCATCTTGGGCTTGGCCTTTGAGCACGAGTTCCGGGTCCTGTTCGCCAAGCCCGCCGCTGCCGCCGCGTTCCTCCTGTGCAACGGGGCCATACTTTGGTTGGGCGAGTGGTGGCGGGGCCGGGCTGGAGCGGCCTCGCCTGAAGCTCCGGTGGTCGCCGCGGCGGAAAGGCCGAAGCAGCGGGTGGAGGGGGCGTCCCCCGCCCCGCCTGCCGCCCGGGGGGCCGTGGCCCGCTTCCGCGACGGGCGCATGCTGGCTATCGATGAGGCCGCCGAGCACGAGCTGGCGGGGATCGGTTTGGCCAGCGCTGTTTGGATCGGTGCCTCCCAGGCCCTGGCCCTGCTGGCCGGCATAAGCCGGGAGGGCGTGGCCATGGTGGGCGGCCTTTCCCGAGGCCTCTCCAACGAGAACGCCATGCGCTTCGCCTTCTTGTTGTCCACGCCCGTCATCTTCGCCGCCGGCGCCCTGAAAGTGCCCGACCTCACCGGCCCCCTGGGCGATGGCATCCGGGGCCAGGTGGTCTCTGGGAGCGTCGCCGCGGTGGCCTGTCGCTGGTCGCACTGGCGTTCATGACGCGGTGGATGAAGACCCGGACGCTGAAGCCCTTCGCGGTCTATTCGGTGCTGTTCGGCCTGGCTTCGCTGACCCGCTTTGGGATCTTCTAGGACTGTTCCTCCCTGAAGCCTCTGCACCTGAGCTAAGCCTGGCGTAAAGAGCGACGGCGACCTGGAGCCCAGGAGCCACCGGTTCTGGTCCTCGCCCGGACGCGACGCACTTCGGGCGCCCGGGGGACGGCCAGGTCGCCCTGATCGGGGGCGTCTTCCCCGGTCCCGTTCCAGTGGAGGTCCCAGAAGTCATTTTCGCCTTCTAGGTGGCCAAGATCCCGACTACCGCCGGCGGGGAGGCCACGTCGGGTGAGCCCACTCGGTGATGGATAAACCCGTAGGCGACCACAAGGCTGTTTAGGGACCAACAAGCAGTCAGGTACTGGGTACCATCGTCGACTCGGTCGGTCACGAGCAAAGTTGGCATCGTTTTGGCTAAGGCGCTGGGAACCTTGAGCGGTGGCAAAGAACAGCACACTGTATTGCGCCATTGCCGCTGCTACTCCCTGCCGGCGACCTCGACGTAGAGGTCAGGTCCTGGCCACCCGCCAGTGGCGGCAGGCCGGTCCGGCCGTCCCGGACGGCGGACCGGCGTGAGAGGGCCAGCCCGCCGTACCGTGACGCGGTGAGGGTCAATGTAGCAAGGAGAGCGTGGTCAGCGGGAGCGTCGTCGCCTCCGACACGGTGTAGCTGTAGTGGATCACGCTAAAGAGCAGGCCCAGCCTGGTCGACTTGGGCTGGGACAGTTTGAGCGTGGCGGGGTACTTGACGAACCTCCCTGCCGCACATGTCGGGGTGCAGTTGTTCTGCACCAGGGTGGCCGTGGCCTCGGCCGAGCGGCGGGTCCAGCTGGTCCAATGGACCGAGTTGAAGTAGGTGTTCGCGTCCGCGCAGGCGAGCACGTAGCTGGTTGGCTGGACAGCCTTCTTGCCAGCACACGTGAGCACCGAGGGCATGGGTGACGTGCTGGGAAACGCCAATGAAGCCGGCACGGCAGCGACGGCAATGGCGCTGAGAGCGGCCACAAGCACCCCGACGGACCTGGTGAGCCTTTTCATCTTTAGGCACCTCCCTTCGTGATGACGTTAGGGAGCCCCTCCTCCGAGCTTCGCATATCTGAGCCGGCTTTGCAGCGAGGCCACCTGCCCCTTCGGCCTGCCCGTTCGCCGGCAATCTCGTGTCCGCTCCTACGAGCGGCCATGGGCAGTAAACAGTCCTCGGCGCGCTTGTGCTTGTTATTGGCTTGGTATTGATCGTGGGGACGTGACGCGTCCGATGAAGAACGGTTGGGCTCACGTCCCACGGCCAGCAGGGACATCACCGTAGATGTCCAATAGTCGCACCTGCGTAGCCTCCAGCCGGTCCAGCATGATGGCGGCGAAGCGCTTCAAGAGCGCATAACCGAAAGTGTGGTCGGACTCCATCTTGGCACGAAAACACTCGGCGTCCACCGCGATCGCGCCCACCGGCTCGATGGCACGGGCGTCGAAGCGCGAGAGATATGGGGGGAAGAGCCACGACCAACCCGCGGCCGTCCCTGGGCCCAGGATGTCAATGACGAGGGACCCTCGCCCCGGGGCACGTACCTCCAGGCTGACCCGTCCCCTGCGCAGCAGGTAGAGAGTGTCTGCAGGTTCGCCTTCGACCAGCAGGCGGTCCCCGCTGGCTACGGCCACATTATGGGCGCAACCCGACACGAGCGAAGCGATGTCACCGGGCAGACCGGCGAGAACGGGATGACTGGCCACCAGTTCTGCAATGTCTTCAACCATTATTTGTCCTCCTCACCCCCGACCCACGGGCCATGGGGTGCAGGTCCATTGTAACCCAAGGCACATGTCAACCTTTCGTCGGCTGGCTTCAACCGGGTGCGGACCGGCGAGCACTCGACTTCTAGATCTAGACCGGCTTGGCCAGCAACATCGACCATTAGCGTGAGCGATACTGGCCCGGGCATCGCGCCCGATGTCCTCCCTCGCATCTTCCAGCCCTTCTTTACTACCAAGCCCTTCGGGCAGGGCACCGGCCAGGGGCTGACCATGGCCTGGGCAACGGTCGTGAACCGCCACGCGGGCCAGATAGACGTTTCCACCTCCGAGGCGGGGACGACATTTACGGTCAGGCTCCCGGTGGCGGCGAGGGACGCAGAGCGCTCTCGAGCGAGCGGTCTGGCGAGCGTGGCGGGCAGGACGCCGTGGGTGGGGAGTACCGAGGACGCGTGACCTGGCGGCGCAGCACCGCCAGCTGGTGCCGCAGTATATCGACTCGAAGTCCTTCTCGTCGGGGCCCCGACCGGGCCCAAGCAGCGTGAGCCACTGTGAACGAGGACCAAGGTGATCGGGGGCCACGTCGATGATCGGCAGGTTTACGTCATCGCCGCTCAGCGCCGCAGTCGTGTGCTTGCACCCTTCAGGCACCAGTCCTGCGGAGAGATCCAAGGGCCCGAGCAAGCACGCTGCCGAACCCGCCACCCTTTTGGCCGGCGCTGACGTCAAAACACGTAAAATGGAGGCGCCCTCGGGCCCCGGCGGCCCGCATGGCCTTGCGGGTATCCGATAGCCGGCGGGTCCGAGGGCCAGTGGGGTCTGGCAGCTCAACCCGCACTTTGATGTAGCCCCCATTGCCCGTGCGGCCAGGGCCATGACCCGTCCGACCCGTGCCGTTGACGTGAGAGGCGTGGCCGGGCGAGATTGGTGGTGCGAACGCCAGGAGAGGACGACGGTGGTGGGGGCTAGGGTGGCCAGCTCCCCCCTGCCCAAAGCCCTCAATGGGCAGGCGAAGGCTGGCTTACCTCGTGGCTGACGCTACGTTCAAGAGGACTTGGGCCGACCAGCGCGACCTTTGGAGGGTGGCCCCACCCACTTCATCGGCCGGCTCGGCACCCGGCATCTGGTCTTTACCTCGATGACGAACAGCACGTAATAAACACGGAGCAGGACGCTGTCGACGGTGAAGAAGTCGGTGCCCAGGACCAGCTCCGCCTGGGCACGCAGGAACTGTGACCAGCTGGGCCCGGCCCGTCTCGGGGCCGGCGGGGCCCTGTTCTTTCGGAGGACTGCGGCGACGCTGGTCTTGGAGACCGTCACGCTCAGATTCTTTAGCTCGCCCACGATGCGCAGGTAGCCCCACCTCGAGTTCTCCCTAGCCAGGCGGCAGATTAGCGGAGACCAGGTTGTCGTCAGGCAGACCTTGGCGTAATTGTTAGGCCGAACGAGCAGACTTCTTCCAGTTGCTCCCCGCGGCCCTTCCCAGTACCTTCCCACACTCCTTCGTAACTGCTAACAGCCCCTAATTTGGAGGCCGAGTACCTGTCCCGACGCCGCAAAAAGACGGTGGACAATCAAAGAGAAAAGTATGAGCGACACGCTGAGGGTTGCGGTAGCATGAGCGTGCGGGTGATGAGGCCTCCGGGGGTAGCCTTCCCGGTCCGTAATAAGTCGCACGCGTTTCATGGTGTTAGGGCTCGAAAAGGAGGCGCACCGTGAAGGCATTGGTCGGAGACCGTATCGAGGTACCGGGGACACACGTGGGCGAGGGGCGCCGGCAGGGCGAAGTCGTCGAGGTGCGAGGCGCAGATGGGGGTCCCCCGTACCTGGTGCGCTGGTCGGACGGGCACGAAGGGCTCTTCTTTCCCGGGCTTGACGCGTCCATAGGCCACATGGGCGCCCAGCCGCCAAGACGGGCAGAGTGACTAGGCGGCCCGCGGGAGCGAGACGCGGGGGCGCTGGACAAGAGGACCAACGGCCATCGTTGGGGCTTGACCAAGGTTCCAGCTCCTTAGGTTCGACCGAGACAGAAGGTTGGCCCAAGTGTGGTGGTTCGATCGGCTGCGTGCGCACCGGCGAGCCGTGCGGTGCGCCGCTGGGCCACGGAAGAGCAGTTGGTGGCGGCGCGGTCACCAACGCCGAGCGGAGGCCGCCCTGGTCACTGAGGGCGAGGCCTTCCTCCTTGGTAGCCTCGCCGAGCTTATTGAACGCTGGGCTGGGAGCGGGCCCGTGTGGGCGTGGACCAACCTGTTGGCTCACAGGACCGAGGAGGACTTGCGGGACGCGGCGGCGGTGTGGGCCGGAGGGGGCACTGAGCGCACCAGGCTCGTTCCTATCTGGCGGCCGAAGTGCTTCATTGTGCCCAGCTCCACAGATCGCTGGCCGAGCTCAAGAGGGTTGTCCTGGTGCCCCTAGAGCTCGGGCTCGCCTCAAGGCTGGAAGTAGCCGGATGGGGGCCGGGCCGGTGGGCGACGACCGTCGAGATGGAGCTGACCAATCTCGGGCACCGGCTACTACCCAAGGAGACTTAGCACATGGCTATTGACGGTCTAAGACCAGTTCCCCAACACAGTGATCTTCATATAAGCGATGAAGTCGGTGCATGGCTCGGCGTCTTGGACCGACTGGGGTTGATGCAAGATCATGACCGGGTAGCCGAGACCATGATCGCCGATATTGACAACCTTAGGTCGTGCGGACTAGTTGGTGAACCCTATGTCTACTATCCTCAAGCCATAACCTTCCAAGGCTTAGTCGATGCCCTGGACAACGGTAAGTTCCCTCGGCACGCATATCCCGCGAGCGACGTAAACCATAAGGTCTGGGGACCGGGCGAGCACAAGGAACGGTACAGCTACAGTCAGCTCGATCAACTTGCCTTAAAACAAGCATATGCCGAATGGGCGCCTCAAGTCAGACTAGCCGTGTACAACACGCAGGCGACGCCAAAGGTAGACAGACTATTGCACTTTCTTGGTTTACCTTTCGACGCGCATAGCGCGGCGCCTGGGCAAAGAACTCAACTAGAAGCGATCGCCGAGACGAAGCTGGCCTACGACTCCGAGCATCTAGGGTTCGTCATGGCTCCCTTGAACACCCAGGCGATATTGATGATTGCCCTGAACCGGCGTCTTCGCCGAGTCAAAGGTGAGGTAATGCCGGTGTCGCGAGCTTATTTTCGCGATGCCACGTTGCCTCGATTACTTACCGACCCACTGTGGCCCTCAAAACCTCAAAGATTTAACGAACCGCCCATTTCCTTGGTTGGTATGGTGTTCTCGGGCGCTAAGGGTGAAATGGTACTGGACTGGTCACGTGGTACCGCAAAAGAAGACGTGGGTGTCGGGCTGTCCATCGCGGTAGTGACGAAACCTCGTTCGATCTAGGGCAATTTTGCGTACTTACTCCGTACGGAACTGTCTATCTTGTGGGTGCAACCACCCGAATCCTTGGGCCTATAGTACCGACGTGTTGACCAGGATCGTGATGTCGTGGATGGCAGGTACCGATCCGGCTTGCTAACCGGGCGGTAATGATGATAAGGGAGTGCCAAAAAGGTGCTGGGTATCGCAAACTGACGTGTTCCCGCCCAACATAAATCGGTTTGTTTCTAGGTAAAGGGTCAGCCGGCGAGCCGCCCACTCCCATAGGCACCTGAGCGCTCCGAGCTCCGTCCGGGCCGCCGTCACGAGCACGGCTCGGGCCGCGCCCACTACAACGCCCACCACAACATCGACCACAAAGGCGCCGGCCGTCCCCACCACTGCCGCGCCACCGGTCTCTCAAGGACCGGCTGTGCTACTTGGCCGCGTCGGCGGGACTGCGACGTACCAGCTGACGTCACCTTCTGCTTCGATCGTCGTCCAAGCGAGGGGGCTGTGCTGGATCGAAATCAGGGTGGGGAGCCGCGACGGGCGGGTTTTCTACCAGGGGACCCTGGAGGCTGGGATGGCTTCGAAGGTGACGCGCCCGGCGTGGATCCGCCTTGGGGACCCGATCTACGCGTTCGTCACCGTTGATGGCGCCCACATTCCAATACCAGGGGCGACGACGGGCGTCCCTCTCAACTTGGTCTTCGCACTCGGCTAAGCGCCTCAGCTCGCGGGCTGGGACAGCACGCCGTCCCAAGTGGGCGGCAACGAACTCGCCGCCCGTGCCTCGTCTACCCGCCTGACCGGGGTGAATATCGCTCGAAGGGAGCTTCAAGCACACGATTGCGGCGCTGAGCAGCGATGACGTAAGCCTGCCACGATCATCGACGTGGGCCCCCGATCACCTTCGTCCTCGTTCGCCGGTTGCTCACGTGCTTGTGCCCGGTCGGGCTCCTGCCGACACATGTCACGTCGAGATCGCCACTGCGGCACCAGCTCGCGATGTTGCGCCGCCCGGTCACGCGTCCTCGGTAGTCCCCCACCGACCGGTGGGTGCCCTCCACGCTCGCCTTCTGCTCGCTCGAGTGCGCTGGCCACGTGCCTCAACAACGCCGACGGCACCCTGCGCTTGCACCGTCGGCTCGTTGCTCCGAACTGATCGGCCAGCTCGGCCGGGTAAGTGCCCGGGACATGCCGGTGATGCACCACCGCAACAACCCCCACTAGCGGGGGCCAGGCCGCTCCGCTACCGGCTTTGTGAGCAGCATGCTCGCAACCTGCATCGACGGACGGAACCGAGCGTTGGGCCGAGCCGGTAGAGGCGGGCGGGGGGGCCGCCCGTATTGGCGTCGCGCCGCCAGTAGGGACCAAGAACCCCCGACCAAGAGTACTTTGCGCCCGAAGTCCCCCCGGTGGACGGGTCCGCCCCACACGGCCTCGTAGACACGACGGAGTGCGGGGATGGTGAAGGGCTCATCGAGGAACGATACCGCCAGCCCGCCGTCCCTTTCGAGCTCTCCCCGTAGGCGCTCGATGGCGTCAGCGACGATCACGGAGTGGTCGAAGGCGAGCCGGGGGCCCTTGGGGCTTTCGAGGTCCCGCACGGCGAAGAACCGGGCACCGCCCTGGTCGGCACCACTAGATGGCGCCGGGGGCGTGGGCGTGGTAGCCACGTATGCGGTCGAAAACGCCCGCACAAGCGGGTGCCGCTCAGGGTCCCCGTACGTCCTGAGCTGTTCTAAATAGGTAGGTGAGATGCCAACCCCAGTCTCGGCCAGTACCCGGTCCGCCGCCTCTTCGAGCCCCTCTCCATATCCCGAGAGACCTGCGCCGAGATTGACGCTGTCACCGGGCAGGGCCCACTCCCCCTAAAGGTGAACTGTCGTTTTGAACGGCTGGTAGCCGCTCGGCCACTTCCAGCGTGGCAAGTCGGAAATGTACAACCAATTTTCAGATTGGAACTTAAGTCACTACTCGCTCCCCTACGTTTATGGCCGGGGAAACGATAGCCCTGGGCTCGTTCCACTGGTCGCTTGGGCCCAGGGATAGTGAATGGCGAAACCGGCCCTGAGCAGTGGACCGCGGTCGTCCAAGGATGGCCGTGCCGGGAGGTTGAGACCATGGTTGCACGCCCACCCTGTGCCAGCATCCTTTTCACCCCCTACTTGCCGTCCGAGGCGCCCGCCCAGGCGTGGCTGGCACCAACCCGTCCGTTCACCGGCGAGCTGCACCCGGCCTACACCGGAGCAACCGGTGCGCACGCTGTCCCGTGACCGAGGCGTCCTGAGGTGCCACCGAACGTCCTGCATTTCCTCCCGAACGGAGCACGAACGAAAATGAAAGTCCCGACCCGGTCCTACAGGCTCACCTTGGCTGTCACCCTTTGGGCTGGCACGCTCGCCGGTGTGCTGGCCACTTCCGTCACTTCCGCCGCGGCGGCGGCCCCGGCGACATTGGATCTCAACGTCCTGTTGATCGGGACGGGGTCCTCGGACCCGACCACCGGCGCGTGGCAATCGGCACTGAGCAGCGAAGGCGTCGCCTACACGCTTGCCACCGCCACGGGCAGCTATGGCTCCGAAACCGTGACGCTGCCGGCCCTTACCACCGGTTCAGTCGGCAACTTCAATGGCGTGGTGGTCGCCGACTCCCCGGCTGAGTTCGCGGCCGGGCAGCTGAGCGCGCTCGACACCTACGAGGCCACCTTCGGGGTGGACCAGGTCGATGGCTCCGCCTACCCGTACTTGGGGGAGACCGACGTCTCGGCCGGGGCGCTGGACGGCACCACCGGACAGCTGACCGCGGCTGGGCTAGCGGCGCTGCCTGAGCTGGCGGGCCCGGTGCCCTTCGCCACCGGCACCTACGGCTACCCCTCTTCGGTAAACGCCGGGGCACCGTTCACCCCGTGGTTGGAGATCATCGGCCTGCTCGCCGAGGGCGTCGACCGGGCCCGCGGCATCCTCGACGAACTGGACGCGGCCGCCCGCTTCGAC